>JAPLKZ010000010.1:0-146324 GCA_026387835.1 Candidatus Saganbacteria bacterium | reverse complement strand
AACCCAGAATACTGTAAAACCTCAGGAACTTCCCCAGGCGATAAAAAAAGCCCTGTCGGAAATAAAAAGCTACAAAGCCGGCCTGCAGAGGTCAAGTGAGATATCCGGGGAAAGAGCGCTGCTGGCCGACATCTGCAAGACAGCCCCGAAAGAAATATTTTCAGATGAAGCGGCAAAGAACAAAGCTGCGCAGCTGATCGTATCAAGGGACTTTGAGGCCGTCAAAAAAGAAGATGCAGCGGCAAGAGGTGCCAGATGGATGCTTGCCCAGATCATGAAAAAGCTCGGGGCGACGACATTTAAAGGCGAGGAAAAAGATATACCGGGAGCCGATGAACTGCTAACGATGCTCGGCGAGATAAACACCGACCAGGCAAAAGTGGCGACAAAGGATGCCTTCTCCGAGGCGGTTACGAAAGCTGTCCGTGATTATGCGTCCGAAAGACTGAAAAAATTCGCGGATGAACAAATATCCGGGACTAAGAAACAGGACTCGAAAAGAATAAGGGACGCGAACCTGAGATCTATTTTATTTGCCGGGAACCCGGTCGAACAATGGAGCTGGGTCAGCGAAAACCAGGCCAGGATAGAGGAATACCAGAAAAAATACGGCGAGTATTCAAGCAAGCTGTTTGACGGGTTAAACAATGTCAGAGAAAAGCAGAAAAAGGCTGAAGAATGCCCCAGGACAAAAGAGCTGATCGAAAAATACCTGAAGACGAATGCAGGAAAACGATATTTCTCGATGCTGAAAATGGATATTCTCAGCCAGAAAATAGGGGAAGGAAGCAGGCTTACCGTAAATGAATTCATACTTGATCCTTCACAAATAACAATAACTTCAACTGCGGAGCAGATAAAAGCCCAGATAACGGCGTTCGGCGGCATACCGCTCAACGAGGACGGGATAAAAATGCTCGCGGAACAGTTCAGGAACATCCAGGTGCAGGCTGTTATGGACTGCCTGACAGAAGAAGAGATGGCGGCGGTCGAAAAAGAGCTCAATATCATGCCATGGAAAGACCAGTCGGCGTCATTCGGGACTGAAATAGATACACATGTCAGGGAAGGTGAATTTTTAAAATCCATTAAGACGGCCCTTGCCGAAGCAAGAAGGACAAAGAGCGGTCCTGACAGGTCGTTCAGCATAACATTGCTTATCCCTAAGGGTTCTTCAGAAGAAGAAGCCGAAAGGACTGTGACCCTGATCCTTCAAAAATACAGTGAAGAATTAGGGATCAAAGAAGACGACAGCGGCAGCTGGACAGCTTCGGGCATAGGAAGGTTGAATATACATGTACAATCTGAAAAACCAGAAAAGACACCGGAGGACAGACCGGGGCTTCCTTTCGCAAGGGGTACGCATTTCAGCGAGGACAAGAAAAAGACTCTTTCTCAGATGGGTTTCATGGAAGACAGCCTGATGCTGGCATCTTCTCCCATGGGCCTGCTTCCCGATCCGGCGAAAAAAGATTTCAGGGTCAAGGCGATATTCACTTCTGACGTGAATCAGGACGAGAACAAGCTTGATAAACCGACGCTTCAGGCACTTGACACATTCCATCAGGTATTTTGTCCCGGTGAAAAGGACTCTGACAGGATCACATCAGCGATCGATGAGGTCCATTCTAAATGGGATCAGGAAAGACAAAGGCTGGAGAAACTGAGCACTCCAAGACAGCTCGGACAGATACCGCAGCTCGAAGAGGGCGATTTTATCACAGGCACCAAGACGATCCTTGACGGTTTCAGGTTTGAATTCTACTATCCCGTGAACCTTGACGACCCGTCAGAGACTGGCAGGATAGAAAATATCATCGTGCTCAAAAGGGACAGGACACACTCGCTTGTGCCTGCTACGCTGAAAGAAATCGAAACGATCCAGGATGTCCTTGAAAAACACTACGGATACAAGAACTATGAAAAGGGGAAAGCCGACCAGAACCTGGTGATGCTGCTTAATACGATCGCGTTCAGGTCAAAAGGGGCAAAAGCAACAAAAATAACGGCCGAAGACCTGCTGCTCAACGAATCATTCGGAAGGGTGATGTCTTCCACCGCAAAAGACCAGACGAGATACAGGGACGCGCTTGTCGATCAGCAGGCTGCGGCGTATGTGCTGTGCCTGCAGAACGCCCTGAAAGGCGAAAAGGACAAGGGCGAAAAGATACTCAGGATCCTTACCCCCCTGACAGGCACTTTTTACGGACAAAAAGAAGCCAAACCAAAATTTACGGACATGGAAAAGCAGCTGATCACACTGATTCTGAAATACAAACCGACAAAAGAAGAAATAGACAAGATAACATCCTTTCTGGGCTGGCTGAATAACGCGACTGCCGAAGAACGCGAGGCTTTCTTTATCGCTGCGCAGCAGTTCTTTAAAGCTACAGAGAAGGCCGAAAAAAACGAGAAGCCGGAAAAAAGAGAAGCACTGAAGTTCGCAGCTTTCAGCATTTCGGAAATTAACAGGGCTCTGGCTACCGCCGGCCTTGTCGTAAAAGAGAACAGGACAGCCGCGTGGATAAAGGCTTCCGGGATCACCGAAAATGAAGAAGAAAAGACAAAATTCGATCCTGACCAGCAGGAACTGAAAAAGAAATTCTCCGGATCACTGGCAGGGGCCGCCGCCAGAGTGTATTTCATGGACCAGGGCGATCCCAAGACAAGGCAGACCTATGTGAGCGCAGGTTCAGTCACACTTGACGGAAAAATGTTCACGACAATAAACAAACCGACCCAAGCCCAGGAAGCGTCCCCGAAAGAGATCTCGGATAGACCGAAAATAAAGCCGACAAATGAAAACGAAAAAGTAGACCTAAACGTCTTCGGACAGAAAGCGCCTTACTCGCTTGCCAAGGCTATGATGATAGGCGCCGGATGCAGAAATATTTCATCACCAAAAGAAAATTACATGACTTTTTCTGACGTCACGGCCTTGGCCGTCCTTCTCGACAGGAAAGGCCGAATATACTTATCATCGGCACTGCCTGTAAGCAACTTTGACGATTTTATAGCCTCTCTTTCTTTTGTCGTAAAAGAAAAACACGAGATAAGCCTGACAGCCGAAGAAAATAAACTTCTGGGCAAATTATTTACATGTCTGGTGAATCCCGGGCAGGAAACGTTCCTGAC
The DNA here is from genome assembly GCA_026387835.1 of Candidatus Saganbacteria bacterium. Lineage (NCBI taxonomy): Bacteria > Bacillati > Candidatus Saganbacteria bacterium. Next base: position 143,189 of record JAPLKZ010000010.1, on the reverse strand, counting down.
CCTGCAGGATATAGATGATATCGGGAAATTAAGGAAGAGGCTGGCAGAATTATTGAAAACAGAACTTGTAAAAGCCACGCCAAAAGACGAGGGCGAGCTGAAGCAATTCCTCGACGAACTGGCACAATTTCTGAAAGATCCTAGCGACCGGAAAAAATTCGAAAGGATAGCGGAAAACATCATGCTTTTAAACGGTTCAACTCTAAAGGAGTTAAAAACTTTAAAAGCGCTGGCAAATCTTTATGTCGGCACAAGGGAACTTTGCCCTAAAGAGCTTAGCGATGCAGACGCGGTGATTAAAAGAGGCCAGATGGAAGGCTATTTTATCCCCGTGCAGGGCGGGATAAACAATGATGAAGACAAAGACGGACTGATGGCGCTTGCAAAATGGCTGAAAGAATCCGGAGAAGTCCTCAGGACTACAAGGCTGAACGACCTGCCTGAAAACATCAGAAAATATGCGGAAACAGTGAACAGGATATGCTGGCAGCTTGACCAGGTCGATCTTGTCGCCGATATCCCGGGAGAAGTGGTGGGAGGTGATTCCTGGTTATCAAAGACTGCAAGCGTGATGCTGCGCGTATGGAACCAGGATACTAGGTCCCTGGTGACAGTGCCGAGACAGAGGATAAGCGGGGAAAAAGCCTGGCTGCAGGTGATGCTGTTAAAAGCCTCTCTTCAGCCAGCCGCGGTCAAAAAGATCGGTGAGCTCCAGGGTGAGATCGACGTTACGATGCAGAAGATAAAAACGATCGAGGCAAATATTAACTCGTTCCTGAACGAAAAAACCAAAGGTGCAAAGAAAAAGGAACTGGAAGACTGGAAAAAAGAATATCCGGATGATTATACCGAATTAATTTCGCTTAACAGGGAACTCGGCAGTCTGAGGAGAGAACTTTCAAAGAAGCTTTCACCGATGATGGATACGAGGATCGATGAAAATTTCTTCCTGTCGCTGAGCCCTGCCATCAGCAGGATAAAGACCTCGGAAAATATAATGAAATATGTTTTCGGTCAAAACATGGTCGTCTATGACGAGCAGGGCAAGCCGAAATATGAAAAGTCCATCTCGGATTATATTGCCGAAGCAACGGGGCTGAAAACGTTTGAAGATATCGAAAAGTTCATCTTAAAGACGATCCAGAGGGACGGCGGCTGGACGACTCTGACGGTGCTTCCGGTAGAAAACCGCGACACGACGATAGCAAAGATGCTCCTGATAAGGATGATGTTCGCAATACCCGTCTCTTCGTCGGACCTCAACTGGCTCACATTAATATCATCGTCTTTAATAATGACAGGCGGCTTGCCTATAGCGCTGACATCAATGGGCGCAAATGCCGCGGATACCGACACAACAAAATTTAAGGCAAATGCGCCAGTATCCGGAGAAAATCTGATGTCCGCGAAGAATATCGTCTGGCAAAGGATATTTGCAACGATGGGCGCGATGACGCAGGCTAATCCAAAGACATCAATAGGGTTTTATGTAAAATTCTTTAACTACAGGTTTTCCGAAAGCCAAAAAAAGCAGATGATATCTGATTTCAGGCCGTTCGAAGGTGATCAAAAAGGCATAGCAAGGTTCAACCAGGTGGACGTGCAGGATATCGGACGAACAGTAACTAACCTGAACCTTGTTCTTGACAGATTAAATAATAACAGATCGATGTGGCCGTCCGCCGCAAGCAAGAGACTTTATAATTTAAGGTTTGATGATAAGGCGCAAAAATGGGAATGGATCAGTCCAGTAGACCGTTTCAAAGCGGAAGATGCCTCGGATATCTCTAATCCGGAGGCCGCAAAGAGCGAAGCTGAAAAAGCTTTTTCCGGCGCCCTGCTTGACGCTTTCACGGTGCTCGACCTGTTCGAGAGGACGTCCGGAGTTCCGGAAGCAAGCTTTGACCTCGCCAACGTCCAGCATTACCTCCAGCGCGGGCTGAGGGAGACTTTCGGAATAAACGGTACCCAGAAAATACCTCAGATGGTCGAATTAAATATGTACGGGGAATGCACTCCGGAGCACAGGATGAACCCTGTATTCGACGGCACATGGGCGACACCGCTAAAGACATTCAGCGGCGTTCCATTTTTGTTCAACATGGTTGAAGAGGCTCTGCCGTGGCAGACGATGCCGGCTGCGATCGGCTGGCAGATCGGAAATGTCGGCGGGAAGATGAAATCGTGGTCCGAAGCAATAATCAAAGGCGAAACAACAGGCAACTGGTCAGCGGCAGACAATATTTTCTTCGGGACCGAAGGGACGGGATATGAAGACGGCCTGCTTTACCAGCTTGCAAGCATGACTAAAGCATTTGTAAGATACGGAATAGACCCGCGCTTGGGACTTTCAAAAATTAACGATCTCTGGAAAACTGAAGACGACTGGGACAAATTAATAGGAAAATCAGTGTTCTGGATGCTCCAGACAATGGCGGCAAGTTATTCTGCCCTGCGGGGGGCGGATTATGTCACTAGAAGAGCGCGCGGTATGCCGTATATGTCCCATAAGACTCTGCCTCTTGGTACAAGAACAGTATTCAGAGTTTTAGGCAGCGGCGCCGAATGGACTATGGACCGTGTAGGAAGGGACGGGAAAATAGGGAAGGGGCTTGACTGGGTACATATCACGATTGAAGATTGTTTAGTCAGAGGCGCAGAATGGGTAAAGAATTCTTATTCCGGAGACCCCACCAAAATAGGCCCTGTCAGGAAGTATTTGAATGATCACCCTGCCCTAAGGACGGCGGTAATGGCAGGGGGCAGAACTGCGTACGAAACAGGAAGATTTTCATACAGGGTCGTCTCTTTATATTTCATCAGCTGTTTAGCTGACAGGGTAGGAAGAGCGGTAAAAGCAGCCGAACACCCTCAAGATTTTATTTTTGTCGGCGATCAAAAAAGACAGACAGCCGCAGATCTCGGTGTAAGCCCGTCTGCAGTAACGAGAAGGGCGATCCGCGGTTCTTATCAGCCTGATTACCGCGCAAAATTCCCTGAACATCTTAACGGAAGCGGCACATTTGTATTCGAAAGCCTTCCGGACAGCACCCGGACCGCAAGAGCTGTCAGATTTGTGAAAAGGCAGGATGAGCCGATCTCGGTGATAGAAGGGGATAAGAGATGCGAGATATTCAGAGACGCGGTCGAGGAAATATTTGAAAGCGGACCTACACAGACTATTCGTATTGACAGGTCTATCGAAACTTTGCCGATAGGGAGGATAGAGATCGTTGATGGTAATGAGATTGCGATGAGCCCATATATAACTAATTCGGGCGCAAAACTATTAAGGATAAAGATAGGGCGGGAAAGATTGATAATTGACAGAAAGGTAATATCAGCACCTGAGCAAGTTGCGACTTTAAGAGGAGCAATCGTTGATTTAGCGGACCACATAAAATTTGTGAGCGGCCAAAACTTAAGCGAAATAGCTCAAGACCTGGGAATTGATATCGGAAGACATGTCGAACTCGTTTTGCCGGCCGGAGTGACGACACAGGAACAAGCAGTCCAAAAGATGGTCGAAGATGCTATGAGAGTATGCAATGAGCGTACGATCACTGCTGAGACAGAAAGATTAAGAGAATTGGTCGACAGCGGAAATATCAAAGGAGCAAAAGAAGGATATCAAAAACTGTTCAATGAACAAATGGAAGGATTTCACGGTGATTTTAGTAGTTTTGAAGCGAGGACAAAACTACTGGCTTTGACCAGGATCTCGGTCTATTTGTTCGGTAAAAGCGCGGATGAAGTCCCCGGAACGATCCCCGGCACCAAGAAAGTGGAATACAAATATAACCACCTGCGCTTTACATTCCCACAGATGGAAGCGGTCGCGAGAGGTTATCTCGGGTATTCGTTCAATAAAGAATGCGGCGGAGGAAAATCGGCTATATGCTTTGGCGTGAACATAAACAGGTGGCGGGCGGACAAGGGTATGAGTTATTCTTTCACGACAGACCATATCTTTGCCGAGCGCGATGCCGAGTGTTTCAGGGAATGTTATGAGGTGATGGGCGTGCCAAAGGTGGGCGTGGTGGATTCGAAATCTTCACAGGCGAGGCTGAGGACGGAACTTTCATCGCCGGTCGTTTACGGCTCTTTGTACGATTTCATGGTGGTTGACCTGATAAGCAGGACGATGCCGCCCGCGGAAGCCGCATTTGTCGATTTTCAGCGCAGCTATACAGCGGATGAAGGCGAATATTTTATGATAGACATGAGCAAGACGCCTCTCATCCTTTCCGGAGGCGGGGACGGAAGTGAAGTAGCCAATGCAAAACAATGGAGAAAAGCAGCCAAAGCAGCAAAATATGTTATGTCAAGAGGAATTGGAGAAAGCGACAGGCCAAATATAGAAGCACTTTTAATGGCCAATAAACAATTCAGCGAATTGGCAAACAAACCGGGCACAGTGGATATGGTCATAAATTGCATGAAAGCCCAAAAAACTATCGATGACAAAAAAGTATATGTGGACCGTGTTAAAAGACAAGTTTATGTTGTCGATGAAAATGTTTCGAAGATAATGGTTGACAACAGGTTTAACGAAGGCCTCCATCAGGCGCTTGAGGCAATGTGCGGATTCCCCATCAGGCAGGAACTAACGGCAATACAGTCGCAGACACCTCAGCAATTCTTGCTTTCCTTCCGGGGGTTGAAGGTATTCATGTCAGGCACCCTCACGGTTCCGGAGGTCAGGGCTTTCTTTGAAAGGCTTGGTATTGAAGTTGTCGAGCTGAGCAGGAACGTTTCCGAATGGGATTACGCGGGACAGGATGCAGACGGATGCAGGAGAGCTTTGCAGGCTATATTTGATGCAAGAACGAGCGGGGCTGCAACAACAGGTGATGTGAGGCTTGAGACACTGTTCTTTAAACTGCCGGGAGGCACGGCTGATCAGGAATGCGTGCCTGTAAGGGTCTGTATCCAGATGCGTGACGGCAGGGTTGTGACCAGAAATGCTGAAGGCGGTGAAACAGTCGGGAATGAAACAGGTTATTACAGTCTGCTGGGTGATATTGCAGATAAGATGAGAGGGATGGCACTGCAAAATAGCGGCAGGGATCTGCCGCTGATCCCGAGCCTGATCGTCCGGCATGATCCGAATATAGTTATCGATCAAGATACTCAGATAAATGAAATCGTTACCAGGATACAGGCAGAAATTGATTATGCAATAAGCAAGGGGCATGCCCCAAGACCGATATTGATACAAACAGCCGGAGATTCCGAAAGAGGAAGAAAGATAACTGATGCGATAGAAGCCGGGCTGTCTCCTCAGCAGAAAGCCGCGATAAAGGGAAGAGTGGAACTGTGCGACCATGAGATCAGGTCCGGAAAGAACGCAAGGAACGCTGCGATCGCTCATGCAGGGACCCCGGGAATAACGATAGGCTCTTTCGCCCGCGCGGACGATATCAGGGTGAAAGGTGCTCCGGGTTCCGAGGCTGTCAGAAGAGGGATCATGGTGATCCCTATTTCGCCGGCCGGTAACGAGTGGGCATTCATTCAGTTGAGAGAGCGCGGCGGGAGGTTCATAGACAGCGTAGAAGTGGTCCCGATATATTCTATTGATGATCCGAACATCAAAGCAACTTTAAGTGTGATGCCAAGCTCCGCAAGTTCCAATGAACCAAATATGTACGACGAACTAAAGGTTGCAGTCTCACGCAGAGATATGGCTACAGCAAGGAGGATTATACAGAATGATCTCAGGACAGAACAGGCAAAACAGGCCTGTGCAAAGGCTGAAGAAGGACTGATAATCAGGAAATATTTTCAGGGAATTGAAGATCACTATCGCGGGATCTCGGATGAATTGTTCGTTACGCGGGACGGTGTCGGTGTTGTGCCGAACAGAAGTCTCAACATAATAGAATGTGCGAAAAAGTTCATTATGGCAGGCGTGGAAGCGGTGATAGAAAGGCACGCTGACGGGAACAAACCTCTCAATAGAGATGCTCTGGCAAAACTGAGCAAAGACCTTGCATGGCTTTTGGGGATAAAAGAAGAGGAAGTGACAAGAGCGCTTGATCCCGGAACAAAAGAAAATCTGTCAATAACAGAAATAAAAGGACGCTTGCAGACAATGGTGGACGGTTTTCTGGCCGGGACTTCCGGCAAGGCAAAATATTCGAGTTCTCATAAGCCGTCAGGAAGCCTGCGTTTCGAAGTGGAACAGCAGGGCATGCGCTTTAACATTGAGAACAGCTGGGAAAATATCATAGTAGAGGTCTTCAGTGCCGCTAACAGGCAGCTTGGTAATGAACAGCTCGGACTGGTAGAAAGGTTCCGCACGGGGCTTATAAAGGAAGACGAAAATATAGAAATGCGGCTCCAGCAGGAAGCGACAGCCATAGGCAGGGACAACAGGATAAACGCAGCAAAAAGGATGCTGTATGCCATAAGCAAATCAGTAGGAGCGAAAAGCTTTGTAGGCGCGTGGAAAGCGCCAAGCGTTACTGCAACGGCAGACACCAGTGCAGCCTCTCCTGTGCCGGCACCGACCGCAGCACCAGTAGTTGCAGGAGCTCAATCAGGTAATTTAGCTCCCAGCCAGATCGATGTCCTGATCAGAGCGGCTTCTTCCGGAAAAGAAATTCCCGCGTTGTCCAAGCTATTCTTTGAAATGGGCCAGGGGATGATAAACCCACGCGCTCTCAAGACGATCAATAAAGTAGTAGTTGTTCCTGACAAGGTATTTACTGATGCGGACATATCCGGTGACGCGGCATTTGCTGGGGATACAGTATTCGTAAGGGAATCAGCTGTCAAACTTGACGCGAATGGCACTCTGACAATTAACAGCAGCCTCAGGATCTCCGATGCCTTCACCCATGAACTTACCGAGATACACTTTAGATTTATGGTAATTCAGGGAATGGATCCTCATGAAGCCGCACAGATAGCCGAGGATTACCTTGGCCGTCACTCGAGCGTACGTCCACGCGGTATAGTCATTTCCCATGAAAAAGCAAAGACGCCTGTGCAACTGCTTGAGGAGATCGAAAGAACTCCGCAGGGAAGCGACATATATTATGAAAGCGCCGAAAGGATAGATTACAGTGTATCAGGGGAACAGGCTGCAAAGTTAAGGGAATATGTCAGGGTCGTCAGACACGTCCTGACAGGAAATGATCTGCTTGCCGGCTCCCTGCATCTGGCCCAAAGCTCAGGTCGGCTTGAACCGTTCCTGACAGACAAGTCTACAGTTATAGAGATAAAAACGGCAGAAGATGCAGACGCAGGGACAATAAAGCTGACCAAGAGCGGAGATATCATCGAGATAGAAGCCGACGGCGAAAAGATGGAGATATCCGTCTCGGATGCCAGGGCGCTGATCGATGGCCAGAAAGCGCTGGACGAGATCATCAGCGCAGCCGTTGAAGCAAATAAAGGAAAGGGCTTCGATCCGGAGGCCATAAGGACCAGGCTCTCGCAGAGCATCAGCGAGCTCCAGGTGCAGGGTTCAAGCGATATTCCGCTTGTGATAATTTCCGGAAACCGCGAGAACATCCTTTATGAGAATATCGCGGTTGAAAAAGGCGGGAAAACTTATTCCGTAAAGATCAGCAAGAGGACGATAGCCGAGCTGATGAGCGCTTCTCCCGAGACAGATGCTTATCTTGAAGCCGTGAAAAAGCTTGAGGCAGAAATAGACGCTCAATTACAACAAGCAAGGGCTGCCGATACTGAATATAATAAAGTGCAAAAATCAGACTTTTTGAAGCCTTTCACCGAAACAGCAATTGTCATCAACAGCAAAGACGGGAGAGCACAGATAACAGTCTCTTTGAACAACAGGACCCTTGCCTGCCTGACGAAATGCCTGTCGTCATCAAAGGAATACAAGAGCGCGGCAAATGAACTTGAAAGAGTTATAAGTCAGGCTGCGGCCGAACTGAAAAAAATAGGCGTAAGCGAAAAAGTCGCCAGAACACAGGTGTTCAGCACGATATTCCAGATAACGTGTCTTTCAAGGTTCAGCCAGACATTCGGCGACCTGGCATCTTCTGTTTCCGCGCAGATATTTGAAGGAGAGATAGCAAAACTGGATCCGAAGGACCCGGATTTCCAGAAAAAAACAGAGCAGGCAAAAAAGAAAGCGAACAGTGTAATCGAAGATATATCATCTCCGATGTCAATGGACAGTATCTTCAAAATGGCAGTGAGGGAAGATATTAACCTGCTCGGCAGCGAGGCTGTTGACAAATACCTTGCAAGCGTATATCAGTCTCTTGCGGAAAAATACAAAGCAAAAGGCCTTAAAGTGCCGGAGTTTTCAATGCCGGCAGCCTCGGACGGGACATATAATGTCAGAGAGATGGTCGGGGCCTGGCAGTGGATGTGCCTCGGTGCACCGGGAGGGAATTTCGGCCAGAAGCTTACATCGGTTGGAGCGAATACCGCTCATGACGCCGCTTCAGGATTTCTTGCTTCCATAATTGTCAGCGCAGGCAAGAATTTTCTGCTCTACGGTCTTCGCGGAGAAGGCGCTACGATGTGGGCAAAGACAGAGGACGAAACTATCCAGGGCACTATCGGATGGGCCAAGTTCGGTCTTGAGAGAGGGGTAGGGCAGGCTTTACTCGGATTATCTGGCGGGCAGGGAACAGCATTTGCAATCTTTCTGAATACTCAAAGGGATATAAAATCTGCAAGCATGGATCGAAAATTAGTCGTGACCGTACAGGGCGCAGGTAATCTGGGTTCCTTTATGTTGACACAAAAGATTGCCACTTGGGCGCTCAGCAAGAAGTTGCCGCGGCCGCTTGCGGAATTTGGTGGTAATGTAGTAGCAATGGCAGGAATGGAAATATTCGGAGTAGGGTATAACTGGACGATGAAGAAAGCTCCGTGGCTTTACAGTGCAATGACATCGCCGGCAGCAGCGAGGACCGGAGATGTTCTTGACGGGACATCTCATGTTTTAGCTAATAAACTCTATGTTCAAATAGGCGCAAAAGCCTCTCTTTGGGCTTTAAACTTAGGCAAAGCTTCGGTAGCGGTCGGTTCCAGAGCAGCCGGCTTGGGTGCTCTTATAGGAACAGTCATATGCGAGGGAGCCCCACGCATCAGCGATGCAATGAACGGAAACTCGTCGGCTGATATTGATGAAAGGAATAAATTATATGAAGAATGGGTCGTTCCTATGCGCAAGGCTTACAGAGATCAGGAGAACGCCTATATAAGAAAAGGAAAAGACTCGGTAAGAGAATGGCTGTTTTCAACCACAGCTCTTTCATGGGTGGAGGGAGCAGAAGTGATAGGCTATATGAAGACGATTAAGTCAATTTGTGAAAATACTGAAAATATTTTGAAATATTATGAACTTGGTTATTTGGACAGTAAAACTTTTATGGAAAAAGTATCCGCTCAGCTCGAAAAGCAAAGGAAAGATAATCCTTCAATAACACTGGAACAATTCGTCAATCAGAAAAAGGCATTTCAGGAAATAGCATTTCTTTTTGGCAGGATAGACAGACACGAAATAAAACTGGAAGATGCAAAGGAAAAGATAAAAAACCTCGTCCTTGAACAGATCGCAAGACGTGCTTATGTCAACCTACCCTCGGTTGAGAGAATGACCAGAAGTATTATGCTTAAAGCTGACGATGCGGCGTTTGCGAGGAGCCAGAATAACATGCTGATCCAGGGAATGCCCGCGACCCCGCTGAAGCGCGATATACAAGAACAATGTCCGTCGCTTTTCAGGGAATATATCAGAAAAGTTCACCTGAGCGAATATCAGAAAAAGACAGCAGAGATCCAGGATTCGATAGTGGGAACAGTCTTTGATCTTGGCATGCTTAAAGAAAACGAAAGAAAAGCGTTCGAGGGGTATTGCTCAATCAGGGGAGTAAATATTGCCGAGGTCAATGACAAGCTGGCTCTGTTCAAATTGTATGTAGCATATAACATCGGGAAATCCGTAGGGGCATATGCCAAAAACAGGGTGCTGATCGATAAGACGGCCGATTTCCAGATCGAAAAATTATTTACCTTGGATAATTTTATAAAGGGAATGAATAAAGAAGAGGCTGCAATATTCATAAAAGAATTTAATGAGTTCTTGAAGACAAAGAATGGACAGAACGGCCGTGTCTCGCTTCAGCCAACGGGAGAAAAGTTTTTAAAGAGACTGTCCGAATTCTATGTAAGTAATAGACAGGGCATATCCGATTCCATCAGCGATAAGGATATAGATGATGTCTTTGGAAATGAAATTGATAAAGTTACCGGGAAAATAAAGTGCAATATAAAATGTCCGGAAGAAGTCCCTTCCCAGTCGATGCTCAGACTTGGTAATGGTGAATATACGATATATTGGCTTCAGCAGAATCCAAACCTGGTCTCGGGTTTCAGGTGGTTCCTTGAAAGCAGGTTCGGATCGAAAATCTATCTTCCTGCTGAGCCGGAACAGCCTGCGTTGCCGAAGTCAAATACCAGATGGAGCGCTTATGCAAATATAGCCGAACTTGGAAGAAAAATAGAATATGCGCAAAGCGAATCGTCCAAAAAAGAAATGCTGGGGAATGAGATTCAGTTATACATTTCTTGCAGGGAAAAGGCACAATCAGCATTTAGTAGCGGCAAATATGACATAGCTTTAGGCTTTTATTCAAGGATACATAATTCAAGGATCGGTACCGCCGCTGAAAACGCGAGGATAAGGAACGCAACAAGTGAATGTATAAGAATAATATTGGAAAATAAGGCGACATCGGACGCCATAGCCAAAGCAATAGGAAATGGCGGTGCTATACGGGATGAGATCGTAAAAATTCTTGTGAAAGCTTGCAGGTCAAAAGCGGATTACTCGGAGTTTGCGAGAATAAATGAGATCAACAAAGAAGTGTCGAAAGCCGGTAAATGCAGGGAAGCAATGGCCGAGATCTCCAGAAATTACGGGTTGCTTCAGCCAGCCGATATATACACTGGTGACATAGAACCATATTGAATATTCGTGCTGATTTACCCTCAATAATTACCGATTATTTCCGTATTTTCCATTTTGATTTTCGATATGTTCTATGCTACATTTACCTCTATGAAACACTTCGACAAAGCTCAGTGCAAGCACCTCGACAAAGCTCAGTGCAAGCACCTCGTTTCCATAAATGAATTTATTCAAAAGATAATAGGATAATTAATACGCTTGGTATGATCAGGGTTTACTTCCGGCCTTAATCAGGGCCTCAAGTTCTTCTATGAAGGCGTTAATTGTGTTAAAACCCACTTTGTTGCCTTTTTCATAATCATCGACCTTGATCTGATGCTGTTCCTGGATAACCGCGACAGCCTGCCTGAGTTTGGACCGGGTGACAGTTTCTGTTTTTCCCGGGGCGGCGGAAGATAAGGCGCCGAGGACGTGCGCCGCTCTTGTCATAAGCATGACCTCGTTATATTTCATGGCGCTGATCGCCTTCATTCCGGGCGGAAAAATAATATATGAAGGAGACCCTTGATTTAGCCGGCTGTCTTCAACAGTGACCAGTTTGCCGGCGGCATTGTATTCCTGCCTGATAAGCCCGTTCAAGTTTTTGATCTCGGCAAGTATCGCTTTAGGATCGAGCTTTGGGTTGTTTGAGACAGCTGATTTTGCGGCCTTGTTTACCCTGCCTTTCCAGTCGGTTTCGACGGTCTGGGTTTTTTTCGGCGCGGCTGATACCGAAAAAGGCTGTTTTTGGCCTAAAGGTGTGACCATGATTATATTCTCCTTGTATATATTTTATCATAACTGAATGAAGTTTGACAAACGCAAGTAATAAAACTTATAATAATATAATTATGAACAATCCCGACAAGGCTCGGTGCAAGCATCTCGTTTCAATTAATGATTTATCTTTTCAAGATATTATTGATATATATAAATTGACCGGCGAGTTAAAAGAATATCCGAACAAGAAACTGCTCGAAGAGCGCACGATAGCAATGATCTTTGAGAAACCTTCGAACAGGACACGTGTATCGTTCGAGGTAGGCATGTACCAGCTCGGAGGCCACGCTGTCTCGCTTTCAGCCGGAATGGTACAGGTGGGCAAGAGAGAGTCCTATGCAGACGTGGCCCGCACGCTTTCAAGGTATGTTGACCTGATAGCTTTGAGGACGTTCGAACATAAGAATGTCGAAGAATTATCGCGATATGCTTCCGTTCCCGTAATAAACGCGCTTTCCGATGCCGAGCACCCGTGCCAGGCGCTGGCGGATATCTTTACTGTCATGGAAAAGAAAGGCGATGTCAAAGGACTGAAGATGGTCTTTATCGGTGACGGGAACAATGTTGCTAGATCACTTGCTTTACTTTGTAAAAAGGTCGATATGGATTTTATTTTATGCTGTCCAAAAGGTTATGAGATGCAGGGTGTGGATATCGAAAAAGACCCTGTCAAAGCGGTCAAAGATGCGGATGTCATTTATACCGATGTGTGGGCGTCTATGGGACAGGAAAAAGAAACAACAAAACGAACGAAAGATTTTGCCAAATATCAGGTCAATAAAGCTCTTTTAAAAAATGCCAAAAAGGATGTGCTTGTGATGCACTGCCTGCCCGCGCACAGGGGAATGGAGATAACTGATGATGTGATGGACGGAAGTAACTCCATAGTGTTCGACCAGGCCGAGAACAGGCTGCACGTGCAGAAAGCTGTATTAGTAAAACTGATTGGAGAAAATAAATGAAGAAAAAAGTGAACAAGATAGTTCTGGCTTACAGCGGAGGCCTTGATACCTCGATAATGATCAAGTGGCTTAAAGATAATTACGGATGCGAGGTCATCGCTTTTGCGGCGGACGTGGGGCAGGCGGAAGAGCTGAAAGGTCTCAAGGAAAAAGCTCTGAAGACAGGCGCGTCGAAGATCTATATCGAGGACCTGAAGGAAGAGTTCGCGAAAGATTTTCTTTTTCCGATGCTGAAGTCCGGAGCGGTATATGAAGCCGATTATCTTATGGGCACTTCCATCGCGCGGCCGCTTATCGCGAAAAAACAAGTGGAGATAGCTATAAAAGAAAAAGCCGATGCAGTGGCCCACGGCGCCACGGGAAAAGGCAACGACCAGGTCAGGTTCGAGCTGACATTCAAAGCGCTTGCTCCGGAACTGAAAATAATCGCTCCGTGGAGAGAGTGGGATTTAAAGTCAAGGCAGGATGAGATCGATTATGCCAAGGAAAACAATATTCCTGTTACCACGACAAAAGCAAAACCGTATTCAATGGACAGGAACCTCTGGCACATCAGTTACGAGGGCGGCATCCTTGAAGACCCGTGGAAAGAACCGAAGGATGACATGTTCATCCTAACGGTATCACCTGAAAAAGCGCCAAGTAAAGCAACTTATATAGAAATAGGTTTTGAAAAAGGAGTACCGGTCAGCCTTAACGGAAAGAAAATAACTGCTGTCGCTCTGATACAAAGCTTGAACAACATCGGCGGCAAGAACGGAATAGGCAGGATCGACATAGTAGAGAACAGGCTTGTCGGGATAAAATCAAGGGGCGTTTACGAAACTCCGGGAGGAACTATTCTTTATGCGGCTCATAAGGCGCTTGAATCGATAACGATCGACCGTGAGACCGCGCATTACAAAGAACTGATATCCAAAAAATACGCGGAGATCGTTTATAACGGGCAGTGGTTCTCGCCGCTGCGAAAAGCTCTTGATGCTTTTATCGACAGCACGCAGAAAAATGTTACGGGTTCCGTACGAATAAAATTATTTAAAGGCAACTGTACTGTGGCCGGGAGAAAAGCAAAAAAGTCGCTTTACAGCCGCTCACTTGCTACTTTTGAAAAAGACGAAGTTTATAATCAGAAGGATGCGGAAGGATTCATCAACCTTTTCGGTCTTCAGATGAAAGGCATGGGGAGATAAAAAATGAAAAGCGCGGCAAGGTCCGGACGGTTCTCGACCGAGATAAACATGACGCTTGAAGATTTCAACTCTTCGGTGCATTTTGACAGACGCCTCTATAAACAGGATATCGCTCTGAATATCGCTTATGCCAAAGCTCTGTTAGGCGCAAAAGTCCTGAAGCAAAAAGAGACATCCCAGATAATCTCCTCCCTGAAAAAGATAGAAAAGGAAATAGAGAGCGGCAAAACTTTGTTCAAAAAAGAATATGAGGACATCCACCTGAACATCGAGACCATTCTAACCCAGAAGATCGGCGAAGCGGGCAAAAAGATCCACACGGGCCGAAGCCGCAACGACCAGGTATCGACCGACATGAGGATGTATCTAAAAGAAGAAACGGCCTTTATTATGGAACTGATAAAAAATTTCCAGAAGACGCTTTTGAAGATAGCCGAGGAAAGCCTCGGGGCGATAATGCCGGGCTACACGCACCTGCAAAGGGCCCAGCCGATCCTTTTTTCGCATTACATCATGGCCTATTACGAAATGCTGTTCAGGGACCGGGAAAGACTGGCGGAGTGCCTTAAAAGGATGGATGTCATGCCGCTTGGTTCCGCCGCGCTGGCAGGTACAAGTTACAGGATAGACAGAAAAAAACTGGCCAAAGACCTCAAGTTCAAATCCATTTCCAGGAACAGCATAGACGCAGTCTCTGACAGGGACTTTGTCATCGAATTCCTCGCGTGCATCTCGATCCTGATGGTGCACCTCTCAAGGCTGTCGGAAGAAATAGTGCTCTGGACATCGAGCGAGTTCAAGTTCATGGACCTTTCCGATTCTTACGCGACGGGTTCAAGCATCATGCCGCAGAAAAAGAATCCGGACGTCGCGGAGCTGACAAGAGGGAAGACAGGACGCGTCTTCGGGGATCTCATGGCCATACTTACGGTCATGAAGGGCCTTCCGCTCGCCTACAACCGCGATATGCAGGAAGACAAGGAAAGGCTTTTTGACGGGATCGATACGGTAAAAGCGGTCCTGATAATAATGGAAGAGATGCTAAAGACCACAAAGATAAACGCGGCAAAGATGCATGAAGCCACGGAAAAAGGATGCCTCACGGCAACAGACCTTGCGGATTACCTGGTAGGGAAAGGCCTGCCTTTCAGGAAAGCTCATGAAGTGACAGGCGAGATAGTGCGCTACTGCGTGGACAACCGGCTTGACCTTTACCAGATGTCAAAAAAGGACCTTAAAAAGTTCTGCGACAGGATAGGCGAGGACATCCATGACCACCTGACCATCGAGAACAGCGTGAACAGCAGGGACATCATCGGAGGAACTGCGAGACGGCAGGTGCAGTTCGCGATAAGAGCGGCAAAAGTGGAGATGAGGAAGAAATAGACAGAATGATAGAACAGAGCTTCGTCATCGTTAAACCGGACGGGATGGAAAGAAGTTTAGCGGGCGAGATAATAAAAAGAATAAGTTCAGCAGGGCTTTTGGTGACCGAACAAAAAGATATCTACGTCACAAAAGAACAGGCAGAACGCCTGTATTGGGAGCACAGAGACAAGCCTTTTTACAACGGTCTTGTCGACTATATCATGTCCGGCAAGGTAACGGTCATGAAAGTGGCGGGAGAGTCGGCGGTATCTGTCATGCGGGGTCTCATGGGAAATACAGACCCGGAAAAAGCGGAAAAAGGCACTATCAGGGCGGATTTTAAACCGGACAAGCAGGACGGGAAGATCATCAAGAACACAATTCACGGGTCGGATTCAGCAGCCAGCGCAAAAAGAGAGACAGGGATATTTTTTGGGTAAAGTCAAAAATACAAGTCAAAAATCAAAAGTAAGAATGGCCGCCAAATTGCTTTGTTTTGCGGGGATAATTGCTTTAACTTGTGCCAGTTCTTCTGCCTCAGACTTTAAATTCCCAAAACCGGTCGGCTACGTCAACGATTATGCGGATGTCATAGACGCGTCAAGCGAAGCAATGATGAGGCAGGTACTCATCAGGCTCGAAAAAAAGACGAGTGCCGAAGTGGTAGTGGTCACGGTAAAGTCAACTCAGCCGATGGATATAGATACTTACGCGGTAGAGCTTTTCAATAAATGGGGGATTGGCAAAAAAGCCCTCGACAACGGCGTGCTTATCCTTATGTCTAAGGATGACAGGCGCATCAAGATCGAGACAGGAAAAGGCATTGAGGATGTGCTTCCCGACGGCTATTGCGGAAGACTTATCGATGAAGAGATCATCCCTTCTTTTAAACAGGAGCATTACGGCGAAGGTCTCTATAAATGTACGATAGCGGTAGCAAGGAAAATTTATAAAGATTACAAACCCTTGCCTCTAAAAGAGAAAAAGAAGAAAAGCATGATGATATTTCTCGGCATACTTGTAGTGCTGCTCGTTGTCTCAGTCATAGTTGCCAGCACTAAAAAGATGGGAGACAATACCAGAAATGCCGTGATCGGGGCATTGATCGGAGGCGTCATCGGGCTCGTAATCGCCGGTGTCGGGGGTTTTATCTTTGGTGTTATAATGGGGCTGGCCTCGGGAGCAGGAGGTTTCAGGGGCGGATATTTTGGTTCCGGAGGGTTCGGTACCTGGGGCGGCGGATTTGGCGGAGGAAGTTTCGGAGGAGGCGGGGGGTCTTTCGGAGGGTTTGGAGGCGGAGGATCAGGAGGCGGAGGGGCAGGAAGATCATGGTAGGGAGATAATCGAAAGGAGGATAAGTTAGATGTCAAAAGGAATAATGTGGCTGATAGGGATAGCAGGAATACTTCTGGTAGCCGTATTATGGGTGATAACTTCTTATAACGGGCTGGTCTCGAAGGACGTGGCAGTGACAACTGCCTGGGCGCAGGTCGAAACGCAATACCAGAGAAGATTAGACCTCATACCTAACCTTGTTGAAACAGTAAAAGGATATAAAATACACGAAGCGGATGTCTTCAAAAGCATAGCGCAGTCGCGCGCGAAACTGGCCGGAGCGCGGACCGTGTCGGAAAAAGTAGAAGCGACTAACGGTCTTGAAGGCGCTTTATCAAGACTTTTGATGATCGTCGAGAATTATCCGACGCTGAAAGCGGACGCGAATTTCAGGCAGTTGATGGACAGTCTTGAAGGAACGGAGAACAGGATATCTTATGCAAGGGGCCAATACAATGAAGCTGTGCAGGTCTACAATATATCGACACGCAGGTTCCCGACAAATATTATCGCAGGCATGTTCGGTTTTGAAAAAGTAAAACCGATGTTCGAAGCCCAAAAAGGGGCAGATCAGGCACCCAAAGTGAAGTTCTAAATAGCCCATGAAAATTAATATAGAAAATTCGGATCTTTTAAAACAAAAGTGCGATGTCCTGGTCGTGAATGTTTTTGAGGGCGTCGAAAAACCGTCGGGCGCTGCCGCCGCGGCGGATAAAGCGCTCGGAGGCCGGATATCAGAATTGATCTCTTCAAAAGAGATCACGGGAAAAACGGGAACGGTGACCGTGATCCACACGCCGGCTGGTTTTTCCGCGCGGCACGTCCTTATCGTCGGCCTGGGAAAGAAGGCCGGGTTCGGCCTCGACAGGATAAGGGAAGCGGCAGCTTCCGCGGTAAGAACGGCAAAAAAGATAAAAGCAAAAAAGATCGTCACTGTGGTCCACGGCTCCGGAGAGCCCGGCATTGTTTCTTTTGACGCGTGCAAAGCCCTGGTGGAAGCGTCCCTTTTGTCGGAATACGATTTTGAGGGCTACAAGACCGATAAAAAAGAGGACATCTTCAAGATCGAGGAAAAGGTCATAGTCGACAACGATAAAAAGAAAGTAAAAGAGTTCCGGAAAGCGGCGGCTATCTCAGAGATAATATGCGAAGCTGTGAACGATACAAGGGACCTGGTGAACATCCCGTCAAACATGCTGACCCCGTCCGTGTTCGCGAAAAAGGCCCAGAAAATCGCCGCTGAAAACGGGCTTGAGTGTAATATACTCGGCAAGCAGGAGATCCTCAAGATGGGGATGGGCGCCCTGTGGTCGGTGGCAAAAGGAAGCCGCGAAGAGCCGAAAGTCGTTGTCCTGAAGTATTTTGGAGCGGGCAAAAATAAGCCGCTGTCTCTGGCACTTATCGGGAAAGGAATAACTTTTGATTCCGGCGGGATCTCTTTAAAACCGGCAAAAAAGATGCATGAGATGAAAGGCGATATGGCAGGCGCTGCGGCGGTGCTCTGCTCCATGGAAGCCGCGTCAAAACTCAAGATAAAAAAGAACATCCTTGCCGTAATGCCGCTTACCGAGAACATGCCTGGAGGCATAGCTTCAAAACCGGGGGATGTCGTCAAGTCACTGTCCGGAAAAACGATCGAGATAATAAACACTGATGCCGAAGGCAGGATGATCCTTGCTGATGCCGTCACCTATGCAAAAAAGCTTGGTGTCACGAAGATCCTGGATGTAGCTACCCTTACCGGCGGCTGCATAGTGGCGCTGGGAGACGCGGCGTCGGGCATACTCGGCAATGACCGGACTTTCATCAGGGACGTGATCACGGCGGGAGGGGCATCGGGCGAGAAGCTGTGGCAACTGCCTCTGTATGAAGAATACGAAGAATACCTGAAAAGTGATATTGCCGATATCAAAAATGCCTCAGACCTTGGCAAAGCAAGCACAAGCTCTGGGGCCACATTTATCAAGAAGTTTGTCGAGGACACCCCCTGGGTCCATATAGATATAGCTGGAACAGCGGATCTTGACAGGAAGTTCCGCCATTTTGCCAAAGGACCGTCAGGGGCAGGCGTGCTCACAATATTAAATTATTTGCTTAAATAAGCCATAAAATAGATATCTCTGCCTGCAAGTTTTCTTTCAGTTTAATCGATTAACTAGTATAAGCCTATGAAAACGATATATATTATCTTTATAATAGCAATGTGCCTATTCCTTTTAGGAGGCGGCGTATCGTTTGGCCAATCAGGGTCAGTCACATATGAACACCTTACGGTAAGGGGATTTCCCGTGGATGTGGTCAAGGTCGACCTTAAGGATCCCCATATCACCGTGACTCCGGTCATGTCCAAGCAGTTCCCTGCGGCGCCGGAATCATTCGAAAAAATGGTCGCCCGTGAAGACCCGGTAGCGGCAATAAACGGCAATTTCTTCTGCAAGAGGACATATAAACCTGTAGGGGATGTGGTGATAAACGGTGAGCTTGTCCATTTCGGGGGGCTCGGTACAGCCATGGGCATCACAGAGGACAATAACATCGAATTCATCACCGTGGAAAAGTACCGCCACATGAACTGGGGTCGCTACAAAACGGTCATCTCCTGCGGTCCTAAGCTTCTTGAAGAAGGCAGGGTCATCGTTGACGCGCGGGCGGAGGGCTTTAAAGATCCCAACCTTTTTACGAGGAGAAACAGAAGCGCGGTAGGCGTCACATGGGATAAGAACCTTCTTTTTGTTACTATTAATTCAGGGGTTTTATTCGAGGAACTGGCTGTTGTAATGAAGGACCTCGGCTGCAAGGACGCGATGAATCTTGACGGCGGCTCCTCAAGCGGGCTCTATTACCGAGGCCAGACCCTGACAAGCCCGTCAGGCCCGCTGCCCGACATACTTGTTGTCCAGGAAAGAGAGTTCGCGCCCAACGTCCTGATATCGATGAAAGAAAAAATGCTCCAGGGCGAGAAGAGGGTCGAGATACTTTCTTCAGTCACGATGGTCATGAACAAGGATAAGTTCCTGGTAAAAGGAGCAAAAGACGGCAAAGTGTTCCTCATCATGAGGTTTGAAAGCCCTAACATATTCGAGGCGCCGCAAATAGGCGCAAAGATAACGGCAACAGAAAATAAGATCACCGTGAAATTCCCGATCGAGAAACTCATAGACGCCATTAAACAAGACAAGACCCAGTAAACAGTCATCGCGTCACCGGCACATCATGACTTTAAAATCCAAAACACCCCGTTTTTTAGATATAATCAATATTGATGAGATTTAATGAAATTTTCCAATAAACCTTTCGATGGATTAATGTGCCAAAAATATAATCAAAGGAGAACATAAATGGGCATAAGAATAAATATGAATGAAGTTATTACAAATCCTGCGGCACTGTTGAGATTAAGACTACGAACTCAGAACGCAAGGCATGCCATGGCGAATGTAGGAGTGTGGGCGCTACGAGAGGAGAAATGGTCAAAACCGGCAATTGATGATGCGTCGGCACATCAGACGAGGGGCTTCTATTCATTTGTTGTGGAACTTGGCCGCCAACGGCTGGATGGTCTTCTGTTAAAGATGAAAACAGGGGAGACCTCTCCAGGTGGAGAAGTTTTAAAAACTCTCCGTGAGGAATTTGAAAGAACTTCGCAGCTTGACAGGCTTTTCGGACCGATAAGCAAGGCGTCTGTTCATGATATCTGCGGGATGGGGCTTACAGTATATCCGGGAATTGAAACGCTTAGTCTGGTAAAGGCAATATTGCCTGACCATGCAAAAAGGGCAGATGAGGTGATAGCCCTGCTTGAACAGAATATGTCTGCCCCATCAGGAAGACCTAGTCCTGTTCAGCTGTTTGAGGATAATCCGTCCTGGGCGACCGAGACCCCGGATATAAGGAATATACGCGGGAACATGGAAGCCGCGGTGCAGGAAGCTTATGACAGCGCAAAACATATCAATACTCTCGTGGATCAGAAATACGGCAGCGGTACGATGAATAAAATAAAGAATATCGTTGTTCTCGGTATTGGCGCAAACGACATGTATCTGAAAGATCTTCCAATGCTCGTAAACAAAGATCCGAAGAGCAAGAGGAGCCTTTATTCGGTGTTTGAACCAAGCCAGCTCATTAAACTTCCTTTACATGTGATGGCCGGTAATACACTTTTCATCGCGATATCAAGGGGGGGCGGTACGGAAGAGACCCTGAAATCAATGGAGTTTGCAAAAAAAGGAGGGCATCTTAAGTATTTGGTGGCATATGCGAACAAGGGGAAAGTAAAACAGTTCGCTAACGATAACGGGGCAGTAGTCCTTGACCTGAATCCGAACATCGGAGGAAGGTATATGTGGGCAAAAGGCAAGATCGTCCTTGTACCGATGATGCTCAGCGCAAGCGACGAGGCATGTGCGGACTATACAAAGGCGATGATAGAGTTTGATGACAAATTCTGGCCTGTCGGGAAAGACACCACGATAAGGGACCTTGCAGCGCACCTGTACCTGTACACAAGCGCATACAATATCCCAGGTTTCTTTGCGTGCAGCAATCATCCGGTACTTGAAGCCGGTTTACGGCAGGTGTTCCAGCTGCACGACGAAGCCGTGGGAAAGATCGGCAACGGGATGTTTGCTTTTGGAGCAGGCATGGAGATGCTGCCGTTCGCGCATGCAGGGGCGGACGGGCTTCTGGGCGGAGCTGTATCAGCGCTTTCATACGGTGCTTTTGTATTTGATACAAGCTTTAACCCCAAAGATACGGCTTTATCAATAAAGGACCTGCTGGCAAGTGAGCAGGGGCATGCAGGGCTTACGTCAGACCTGCTCAAGATGGCATGTGTCTTTCCGAACCAGGCAAAATTCTCGTTCGCCGGAGCGCCGAATTTCATGACAACAATGGACGGCGTAAACTTCCGTAACCTGGCACTGATGACCGCTTTCTATCAGAACCTGATGTATCCTTACCTTATTATGAACGGGACAAATCCGGATTCAAATCCAAATGTGGCGATGGTGAGAAGTACAACAACAGGGCTCACAACAGCATTATTGCAGCGAGGGGATAAGTCGCCGATCGAAGTCATACAGACAGAAACCCCGAATATAATGAAATAATGGGATAATTTAACTTTGTTAAAAGGCCGGCTTGTCCGGCCTTTTTTATTGAAGAATTCTTCACACTTAATATATATCATGTTATAATCTCTAATCATGATACTTTTTTCTGTCATCTTCCTTATCTTCATCATTTTCGCCGTCCTTATGTACCTGAACAAAGTCCCGGCCTTGATAGCACTCCCGGTGATGGCGGTCCTGATAGCTTTTGTCTCGGGCCTGTCGCCGGCCGATGTCTCGACAAAAGTGATCGCTGACGGCGCGACGCGTCTGAGCACACCGATAATCGTCATTATTTTCGGTTCCATGCTCTCACAGTTCGTGAGCAGGTCCGGCATCGCGGAAACACTTATAAAGAAAGTCGCCGAACTATCGGGCGACAATCCTTTTCTTGTGTCAATAGTCCTCACCGCGGTGGTGGCGGTGCTTTTTTCGGTCCTCGGAGGGCTTGGCTCGGTGATAATGGTCGCGACGATAGTGCTTCCTATAATGCTTTCGATCGGGCTGCCCAGGATAGTCACAGGTTGTGTCTTTCTGATCGGGATGAGCCTTGGCGGGATATTCAACCTGATCAACTGGCAGCTTTATATAAGCGTCCTGGGGCTTTCGCAGGACCAGATATTCAGGTTCGCGATACCTCTGGGCCTGTGTTTTTCTGTTGTCACGGTGCTGTTCCTTTTCATAGAAATAAAAAGGCACGGGACTTCGATAGGATGGACAGAAAAAACTGAGGAAGAAAGACCAAAGTTCGTTTCCTGGTACGCGGCCCTGACGCCCGTGATACCTCTGGTCCTTGTACTTGGCTTTTCGGTCTACAATATTTTAGCAAAACCCGCAAATCCTTATGAATTCCCAATAATAACAGCGATGGTGATCGGGCTTTTATACGGATTCCTGACGACACTCAGGAAAGACAGCGTAAATCTCCTGAGCAGATCTATATATGAAGGGATCAACTCTGTCGGCCCTGCCGTCGCTTTGATAATAGGGATCGGCATGCTTCTCAATGCAGTGATGAACCCGAATGTCACGTCATCTCTTTCCCCCGTGCTGGTAAAGATACTTCCCTCAAGCCCGCTGTATTATGTCCTGTTCTTTGCAGTGCTTTCACCGCTCACACTGTACAGGGGACCGTTGAATATCTGGGGAATGGGCGCGGGACTTATCGGGCTCATGGTCACCTCAAATGTCATGCCTCCCGTAGCTATAATGGCGGCCCTGATGAGCGTCGGCCAGATACAGGGCGTATGCGACCCGACTAACACGCAGAACGTCTGGATAGCGAATTATTTGAACATCAACGTCCAGGATATCCTGAAAAGGACGATATTATACATATGGATATTGGCGGTAGCCGGACTTGCAATAGCGGCCTTCAGATATTTCTAACATGAAGAAAAAAATATTATTGCTGTCGTTTTTAATGATCTTGATCCTGTATCATATCTCGTTCGCCGCTGAGAAGACAGTGAAGTCCGCGGAGATCTACAGGATATCCGTAGAGAACAGGCAGAACGGCATTGTTGCAGTGAGCAGGGACGGAGGCAACAGCTGGGAAGCAGTCGGAAAAGTCCTGTATCCGTGCCAGAAGGTCAACAGGGACGGTTACACTGCAAGCAAATGGGCTAGTGTCGGAGCTGTCGCGGCAACGGCGGTCAATGCTATACATATAAGGACGGGGACCAACACCGAAGAGGGCAAAGGCGTGGTATTTTCGATAATACCGGCCGATATGCTGAACCCTCCGGAATATTATAATTCTTTCCTGAGCCCGGATTCTTCGATATATACAAATATTCCGGCAGGCACCTCCATATTCGGCGGGGATTTTGCGCCGATAGTAGGCAATCCCGTCAGCTACATAGATGAGTTTAAAGAAATAAAGGAGATCACGGAAGGTTATGTGCCTAATATAGGCCAAACGATAATTATTTCTGTCATAAGGCCTGTTTCTTACCCGAGAGCGATCATATTTGAGAATAAATTCGGAGGGAAGATACGTATAGACTACGGCGGAGACGAGGAAAGCGTGATAGGAGAAGTCTTAAAGCCGGTACAGGGCATCGGGCGTTTTCAGGGGACCCAATTTGCCGATGTGGGCCGCATTAGGGCAAACCATACGGGCGTGATAGATGTTTCAACATCTCCTATGGGAAGGGTCGGAGGTTTCCAGATAATCCCATCAAGGCACGGGATGAGCCCGGAGATGTTGAACGCAAGGATCATGACGCAGTGGATGGTTATAGGGCCGACATCGATATTTGGAAAGACCCTTGAAGGCCAGCCACCGTTATTTTCACTCTATCTTCAGCCCAGATATAAGCCGATGGACCTGGATTCAAAGACATGGAGCGAGGACCTTTTAAAAAGATTTCTCGTAGAAGTCAAGATCAATGATATCGGCTGGCAGCCGATGCCGCGGCTCTGGATCGATCCTGATCTGCGCAAGCAGCTTCCCGACTGGGCGAACACCGCGCTGAAGAACGTGACGCATGTCAGGATATTATTCCCTGTAGAAAATTAGGATAGAGTGTAGGGATTTTCGACACCTCGACTCAGTCGCTATTGCTCCTTCGCTCGGTGCAAGCACCCATAAAAGTGATATAATTTTTGAATATGAAGTCTAAATACTACATTACAACACCCGTTTATTACGTGAATGATGTGCCCCATATCGGGCATAGTTATACTCAAATTGCTGCGGATGTACTTGCGAGATGGAAGAGAAGCCAGGGATATAAGGTGTTCTTTTTGACCGGGACCGACGAACATGGCATGAAAATTGCTCAGGCAGCAGCAGAAGCGGGCAGGTCGCCGAAAGAGCATGTGGACATAATGGCACAAAAGTTCATCGAAGCGTGGAAAAAACTGGGCATAACTTACGACGGTTTTATCAGGACCACGGACAGCCGTCACGAGGAGACCGTGCAGAAGATATTCGAGAAACTTCATGAAAAAGGCGATATATATTTAAGCGAGTACGAAGGGTGGTATTGCGCTCAGTGCGAATCGTACTGGACGGCTTTCCAGCTTGACGGAAAAGAAAACTGTCCGGATTGCGGAAGACCCGTGAAAAATACGAAAGAAGAAGCCTACTTCTTCAAACTGTCAAAATATCAGGACGGGCTGCTCAAATATATTGAAAGCCACAGCGACTTTATCTGCCCTCAGTCAAGAAGGAACGAGGTCATGCGTTTCATCGAGAGCGGGCTCAAGGACATCAATGTGAGCAGGACCAATTTTTCGTGGGGTGTCACGGTGCCATTTGACCCTAAGCATGTCATATATGTGTGGTTCGACGCGCTGATAAACTATATTTCCGCCATAGGCTATACATGGGACGAAGAAAGATTCAAAAAACTATGGCCCGCGGACCTTCATCTCATGGGAAAAGAGATCGTGAGATTCCATGCCGTCATCTGGCCGGCGATGCTGATGGCTCTGGACCTGCCGTTGCCTGAAAAAGTATTCGGACACGGCTGGTGGACGGTCGAGGGCGGCAAGATGAGCAAATCAAAAGGCAACGTTGTCGATCCGATAGCCCTGTCACAGGAATTCGGCCTTGACGGCGTGAGATATTTTCTGATAAGGGAAGTGCCTTTCGGAGTTGACGGCGATTATTCAAGGGAAAATCTGATAAAACGCTATAATGCCGATCTCGCGAACGATCTTGGCAATCTTTTGAGCAGGACGCTGACAATGATAGAGAAATATTTTGACGGGAAAGTCCCTTCTCAAAAAAACGATAAAATGAACGGTCTGGACAGGGAGATGACAGAGCTAATCAAAGACACGCCGAGAAAATATGCAATATGCATGGACAAGATCGCTTTGACCGAGGCGCTGTCGTGTATATTCGACCTGATAAGTCTTTCAAACAATTATATTGAGAAACAGGCTCCCTGGTCTCTTGCAAAGAACGGTAAAAAAGAAGAGCTCTCAACAGTCCTCGGCAATCTGTTCGAGGTCTTGAAGGTGGTATCCGACCTGATAGCGCCTTTCATGCCCTCAACCTGCGTGGAAATGAAAAAACAGCTTGGCCTTGAACCGGGTTCAGAAAAGATCAATAAAGGAAAACCGCTTTTTCCCAGGATCGAAAAACAGGACTAATCCCAAAGCATATGTATATCGACACTCACGCGCATCTTACGATGGATGAATTTACCGACCTCCCTGAAGTCCTGAAGAGAGCAAAGGACAACGGCGTCACTAAAATAATAAATGCTTCCTTTGATCTCGAATCGTCAAAAAAAAGTGTTAGTCTGGCAAAAGAGCATGACATGATCTTTGCCTCGGTGGGGATACATCCTCATCACGCGGACTTTGTCGATGACGCGTCTATAAACGGATTAAGAGAGCTTGCCGCAAATAATAAAGTCGTGGCTATAGGAGAGACGGGGCTTGATTATTTTGAGAACCCGGTACCTAAAGAAGTTCAGAAAAAAGCTTTTGCCCGACATATCGAGCTGGCAAAAGAGCTCGGTCTCCCGCTTATCTTCCACGGCAGGGACGCGGACGGCGACATGATCGAGATCATAAAAGAACACGGCCAGGGCAGGATCAAAGGTGTATTCCACTGTTTTTCTTCAGACAGGGAGTTTGCCGCAAAGGTCCTGGAAATGGGGTTAATGGTATCTTTCACCGCGGTGATAACGTTCAAGAACGCTCACAATGTGCGGACAGTGGCCGGATATGTGCCGCTTGAGAGTATCATGCTCGAGACCGACTGTCCGTATCTTGCGCCGCAGGCGATGCGGGGAAAAAGGAACGAGCCGTCTTATGTCCGGTCCGTTGCGGAAAAACTGGCCGAAATAAAAAATATCCCGGTCGAAATTATAGCCGAAAGAACTTCAAGAAACGCCGAGGCGTTTTTTAAACTTTCCTAAATGAAACAATTATCCATAAAAGAACAGATCAAGATATGCAGGCAGATGTCGCGGCTTATCAAGGGAGGCGTGCCGCTCGCAAAGGCTCTTGGTATCGCCGATATTCCGGAAAAAGCGGCAGAGATGATAATGGACGGAAAGGCCGTCTCAGATTCGATAGAGCAGTACTTTTCCCGGGATGTAATTGACCTGGTCAGAATAGGAGAGAGGACAGGGGAGCTGGACACAATGTTCCTGAAAGCCGCGCAGATCCTCGAAAGAAAAAAAGAATTTAGAAGCAAACTGACAAAAGCATTAGCTTATCCGCTGATAGTACTTTCGGCAAGCCTTATGACGCTTATAGGTTTCATAGTTGTAGGCATCCCCAAAATGAACGAGATATTTATTTCTTTCGGGATGCCGCCGCCAAGATCGCTGGCAGTCATGAGCAATATCTCAAAGATGACGCCTCTGATCGGAATTGTCATTATCTTTGCGATATCGGTGTTGTCATTCTGCACCAGCAAAGGGATGTTCCGCAGGGAGTTGGAATTCGTTAAATATAATATCCCTTTCTTCGGGAAGATCGCGGCAAAACTGGAGACTTCCATGATCTGCAGGAACATTTCCATGCTTCTGAGGTCCGGGATGCCGTTCCTGGAAGCGCTCGGGCATGCCGAAAAATCCGTAAAGCCGGTCACATATAAAAGCGCGCTCCAAAAAGTAGCCGAAAAAATATCGTCCGGCTGCACGCCGTCGGATGCTTTCAGGGGCGAAAAGTGTTTTGACAGCGATATGACAAGGATCCTTGCTGCCGCGCAGGAATCCGCCTGCCTTGAAGATGTTTTAGAAGGATCCGCCGACATCCTTGAAGAAGAGGCGCACGAGAACATAAAAGCCGCTACCCTGCTCGTCGAACCGTTGTCGACAGTACTGGTAGGAGCGGTCGTCGGCTTTGTGGTGATACAGATGTTCTCTCCGATGATGAAGATAATGGGAAGTTTATAACCCTCACCCTTCCCTCTCCCAGCCCTTCGGCAGGCTCAGGGCGAGAGGGAGAGGGTGGTCAATAAAGAAAGGAGGTGATGAAAGTGAAGAGAAAAAAAGGTTTCACTTTGATAGAACTTCTGGTAGTGATAGGGATCATCGGAATGCTTGCCGCGTTTTTACTGCCGACTTTTGTAGGCGTGCAGGATAAAGCAAAGGAAGCCGGAGTGAAATCGGTGATGCATTCCGTGCAGCTGGCCGTAGAATCCTATAATATGGAGAACGAGACGTTCCCCATCGCAACGGAGATTCCGATAAAGACTCTTTACGAAAATTATCTTAGCGCAATAGGGTACACCACGGTTCCCAAAAACCCTTTTACCGGAAAAGCTTATGCCGCGTCAGATACCGCTGGGAAAATAATTTACACGTATGATGCGGCAAAGAACGGCTACACGATCACGGGATATAAAAAGAACGGGACATCAAAAGTGCAGGAACTGACGAACCTGGACTGATATAATTGGATAAAAAGGCAGGAAGGGCATTTCCGTTGAAAACAGCAGTAAAAGCAATATTTATCCTGATCTTATTAGGCATCCTGGGATGCCGTCAGACGACAAGTTTATGTGAAAACAATACAGCCGCCAACGACGGAAAAACAAAAATCGATAAGAACGGCACTCTGGTCTTCTGTCTTGGCGGCGAGATATCCATTCTCAACCCGGTACTGTCTTCCGACAGCTCTTCTTCGGCTGTCGAGGGGCCCATATATTCGGGCCTTACAAAAGTGAACGAACGCCTTGAAATAATCCCGGACCTTGCAAGGAAGTGGACCGTTTCAAAAGACGGGAGGGTCTACATTTTCTATTTAAGGGATGATGTCTTATGGCATGACGGCAAAAAATTCACCGCGCAGGACGTCAAATTCACCTTTAATTCCATCCTTGACCCGAAAGTAAATTCGGTCCGCAGGGGCGATTACATGATCGACGGAAAGCCGATAAAGTTCAATGTTGCCGGACCTTATATAATGCAAGCCATACTTCCCAAACCGTTCGCTCCTTTTCTTGCGAGCATGGGCATGGGCATTCTTCCGGGGCATATTTTGCGCGGAAAGGACATCAACTCGGCCTCTTTCAACCAGCATCCGGTAGGGACAGGGCCTTTCATTTTTAAAGAATGGGTGTCGGGGGACCATGTGACACTGGTGAGGAATGAAAAATACTACGGAGGCAGCCCTCTTCTTTCATCGGTATTATTTAAGATAATCCCCGACGAGAATTCAAGGCTTATCGCACTTGAAGCCGGCGAAGTCGATGAAAGCGATATTCCTCCCAAAGACTATTCGAGGATAAAAAAAATGCCGGGGGTGAACGTCTTTGAGTACGATTCACTGACATATACCTATTTGGGGCTCAATCTCACAAACCCGCTGTTCAAGGATAAAAAAGTCCGGCAAGCCCTCGCTTATGCGACGGATAAATCCCAGCTTGCAGATCTTATTTTCCGCGGCCTCGCGGCACCCGCGTACAGCCCAAGCGCGCCTGTCTCCTGGGTCTATGAAAATAATGTGAATAAATACCGGTATGACCTCAAGAAAGCGGAGAGATTACTCAATGAAGCGGGATGGAAATACGCGGATGACGGCAAACGGCGCATGAAGAACGGGAAGCTTCTTGAGTTCACAATTCTCGTCAACCAGGGAAACAAGGAAAGGGAGAAAGCCGCTGTCGTTCTTCAGTGGCAGTACAAGAAGATCGGCGTGAAAGTGGACATCAGAGTGATGGAATGGAGCGCGCTTCTTAAGATAATCAATTCTCCCAAGGACCCGAAAAATTTTGACAGCGTGATCATCGGATGGTCGCTCGGGATAGATCCCGACTCGTACAGCATCTGGCATTCAAGCCAGTATCCATCCGGCTTGAATTTCATTAAATACAATAATAAAGAAGTTGACAGACTTTTAGAGCTTGGCAGGGTAACGGTGGCAAAAGAAAAAAGAAAAGAAATATATCAAAAACTTCAAAGGATCATAGCAGACGACCAGCCGTACATATTCTTATGGTATCCGAAAAGTGTGGTGGCGGTATCAAACAGGGTAGGGGGGCTTTCAAAGCCGGGGCCGGCAGGGTTGTTTTTAAATATCGAGAAGGTGTTCGTGAGAAACAAATAAAATATGGGAAAATATTTATTGAAGCGGCTGTTAATTCTTATCCCTTTATTGATAGGCATATCTTTGATCTCGTTCTTTGTGATGCATCTTGCTCCCGGAGACCCGACAGCGCTGTTCACAGACCCGAATGTAAAGCCTCAGGAGCTTGCAAGAATAAGGGTCAACTGGGGTCTTGATAAACCGGTCGCCGTACAATATTTCTACTGGCTGGGCAATGCCCTGAGGGGGGATCTCGGGACAGCCTATCTTATAAACCGCCCTGTGACAGAAGTGATATTTGAAAGACTGCCCGCGACTTTGCTTCTTATGGGGACTTCCATATTATTAACGGTCTTTCTCGCGGTGCCGCTGGGAGTGATATCCGCGTTAAAGAAAAACAAACTGTTTGACCATGTCGTTACGGTATTTTCTTTCGTCGGCATGTCGATGCCTTCGTTCTGGCTTGCGCTGATGCTGATGTTGTTATTTTCGGTGAATCTTAATATCCTCCCTGCTACGGGCATGTACGACCCGCTTATGAAAGCGCCATCATTATTTTCAAGGTCTTCAGATCTCTTAAGGCATATGGCGCTTCCCGTAATGACAATGGTCATAATAAGCCTGGCTGGGATAACGCGTTATACAAGGGCGAGCATGATAGAAGTGCTGGGGCAGAACTATATAAAAGCGGCAAGGGCCAAAGGGTTACCCGAAAGAACGGTCCTTTTTAAGCATGCTTTAAGGAACGCGATGCTGCCGCTCATCACTTTGGTTGGGATGATGCTTCCGGACCTTTTTGCCGGAGCATTCATCATTGAGACGATATTTGCCTGGCCGGGGATGGGACGCCTTGGCGTGACAGCGGTCTTTTCCAGGAACTATCCGGTGATAATGGGTGTCGTGATGATATCGGCATTTTTGATAGTTATCGGTAACCTCCTTGCGGACCTGTGCTATGCCGCTGCGGATCCGAGGATCAAAATAGAAAAATGAAATGAAAAACTTCTTTAAAAACAGGCTGGCGGTTTTCGGACTGACAATCCTTATTTTGATAGCATTTGCGGCGGTTCTTGCGCCGGTAATGAGCCCGTTCGATCCGGGAGATCTCGGCAGTACCGCGCTGCAGGCACCTTCGGCCGTCCATCTTTTCGGGACAGACGATTTTGGCAGGGATATCTTTTCGAGGGCGCTCTACGGGGCAAGGGTCTCTCTTGCCGTCGGATTTATCGCGGTATCGATCGCGGTAGTGCTCGGGCTTTTGTTCGGAGCGGTAGCCGGATTTTTCGGAGGCTTCGTCGATTCCGTCATAATGCGGTTTATAGATATAATGTTGTCATTTCCGTCGATATTTCTGCTGCTGTCGATACAAGTCATGCTCAAGCCGAGCATATATAACGTAATGATCGTAATAGGGCTTACTTCCTGGATGGGAGTCGCGAGGCTTGTGAGAGCAGAGATCCTCTCCGTAAAAGAACGCCCTTATATAGATGCCGCAAAGGCCATAGGCGCTTCAAATTTAAGGATAATATTCAGGCATGTACTGCCGAACGCAATGCACCCTGTCATCGTGGCAGGGACGCTCGGGATAGCGGGCGCGATACTCACCGAATCCGCTTTGAGCTTTTTAGGCCTCGGGGTCCAGCCGCCGTATTCTTCATGGGGGAACATGCTGCAGGACTCGCAGGCTTATCTCAGGGACGCGTGGTGGATGGCTTTTATCCCGGGTTGCCTGATATTGCTGACGGTGCTGTGTATCTATTTGGTCGGAGAGGGACTGAGGGAAGCCATGGACCCGAGATCATGCTGAAAATATCGAATTTATCCACATATTATTACACGGATGACAAAGTCATCAGAGCGGTCGATGATGTGAGCCTGAAGGTAAAGGATAAAGAGTTCTTCGGCCTGGTAGGGCCGTCCGGCTGCGGCAAAAGCACTTTGGGATATTCGATAATGAAACTGATAAGTGAACCGGGGCGTATCGTCAAAGGTTCTGTCCTGCTCGACGGCACAGATATCATGGCACTAAACAGCGAAGAACTGACTAAGGTCCGGGGCACCGGGATATCCATGGTCTTTCAGGACCCTATGACTTTTTTAAACCCCGTCCTTACAATAGGGGAGCAGATATCCGAAGCACTTAGATATCATCTTAAGATGGATAAAAAAAGCGCCAAAGAAAAAGCCATAGAACTGCTAAATCTTGTAAAGATAGATCCTCCGGGAAAAAGGTATAATGATTTTCCCCACGAACTGAGCGGCGGAATGAGGCAGAGGGCAATCATCGCAATCGCGGTATCGTGCGGGTCAAAGCATATCATCGCTGACGAGCCCACTACGGCTCTCGATGTCACGACGCAGAGGGGGGTAATGGACCTGCTTGTCGAGATGAAAGAAACGCAGGGGCTGTCGGTCATGCTCATCACGCATAATTTAAGACTTGTGAAAAAATACTGCAGTTCCTGCGCCGTGATGAAGAACGGAAGGCTCATATTCCAGGGAGAATCGGAAAAAGTTCGGGAGGTGTTTGATTGATGTCCGGAAATATAATTGAAGCGGACGGGCTGTCAAAAAAATACGGCGGATTTGCGGCCGTAAAGGATGCAAGCTTTTTCATAAATAAGGGAGAGGTGTTCGGTATTGTAGGAGAATCGGGCAGCGGCAAGACGACCCTTGCCAGATTGATACTCGGCCTTACCGGGCCGGACAGCGGGGAACTGAAATTTCTCGGACAGGAAACAACAAAATGCCGCGATCTTAGAAAAAAGATGCAGGTAGTGTTCCAGGACCCTATTTCCAGCCTGGACCCGAGGATGAGGATCAGGGATATAATCGCGGAACCGTTACTGATCCATGATATCTGCCCGAGAAATGAGATCCCCAAAAAAGCGGCGGAGCTTCTGTCAGAGGCAGGACTGACAAAAGATTATTTGAACAGGTATCCTCACGAGATCTCCGGAGGAGAGGCCCAGAGGGTCTGTATCACAAGGGCTGTATCGACAGGGCCGTCGTTCATTGTCTTGGACGAGCCGGTCTCCTCCTTAGACTTTGATCTGCAGAAAAAGATAATCGGCCTGTTGATGAGATTGAAAGAAGAAAAAGGCCTTACATATCTTTTTATCACTCACGATCTTTCGCTGGCAAGACATATCTGCGACAGGATAGCGGTCATGAAGGCCGGAAGCCTGATTGAGACGGGGACACCCGATGAAATATTCAACAACCCGTCAGAAGAATACACCCGGCAGCTGATAGAAGACTTAATTTAAATGACTAATTACTAATGACTAATGTCTAATGAAGGAAGCATTATTATATTATTCCTTAATTAGTCATTAAGAATTAGTCATTAGTAATCATTACTTCATCCACCACCACAGATTAGGCGCCTCGCCCGTATTGGCATCTTTTTGTTTTTGGCGGGCCGTGTCTATCTCTACTCCCATGGTTTTGATCCTTGCCGGAGTGATAAGATGAGGCGTGAGCATTGCGATTATCTCTTTTTTCTCCCAGAGGATCTCTTTGCTTTTGAATGCGTTGCCGATAATAGGAATGCTCATCAGGAACGGTATCCCGTTCTCGACCTCTTTTGATTTATTCTTGATCAGGCCGCCGATGATTATCGTTTCCCCGTCCCTTACTATGACCGTCGTGGTGGCTTCGGTCGTCTGCTTTTGAGGAAGGCCGTCTGTCGATATGGAACCTTCACTGACCTCAGGATGAATATCCATCTTTATTGTGCCGTCGCTTGAAATATACGCCGTGAAAGTGAGCTTTGTTCCTACCTCGAGAAAATCGATTATCTGGCTTGTGCCGGTGGTCGTCGTGAGAGTTGTCTTATAGCCCAGCTTTGACCCGCTTATTATGTTTGCCGATCTTCCGGAGACCGCCACGATCTTGGGATTGGCAAGAAGATTGTATCCTTCCTTATGCTCCAGGGCTTCCAGATAAGCGTCAAGATTGCCCTTGACGACATGGGCGTAAAACCCGGGAGTGCCTGTCGTTGCGGGATTTGCAAAACCTTCGGTCTGGGCGGTATAGGTGCTTCCGGAGTATTTTCCTTTGACGCCGAGCTTTGACGGCGTGGCGCCGTTTCCGAGGGTTATCTCCATCAGCTGCGATTCGACGAGAACCTGGTTGGGTGCGATGTTCAGCTGTTTAACTATCCCGGAGATCTTCTGCATCGAGGCCGCGGGCGCCTCGACGACAACGATGTTTGACCCTTTTGTCGAAAAGATCCTTGTGTTGGGATAATCAAGCTTCATAAGCATATCTTTTGCGTCATCAGCGGTCACCTGATTGATCGTAAAAGACTTTGTCAAAAGACCTTTATCCCTGAAAATATCCACTTCATACGAAGGTTTTTCCCCGGGCTGGGCGTTGGGTGCGGTCACTCTTAATATACCGTTCTCTATCTTGTAGGAATAACCGCAGGACCTGATGACAGACAGCAAAGCTTCAAACGGCGGGACATCCTTTAGAGAAAGAGTTACCTTTCCTTTGACGGTATTGCTTACGACGACGTTCATTCCCGCTTCTTTTCCCAGCGAGTAGAGCACCGTGGTTATTGGCGCATCTTTCAGGCTGAGAGAAATAGTCTCGCTGCTGGTGCCGCTGCTGTAAATATTATCCAGAGCGAGGACCGGACAGCAGAACAAAAATACCAATAAAACCGCTGTCTTGATTTTCATCAGATCTCACCTCCTAATTTTAATGTGTATCGTTTTCCGGACTTTGAGACCGTTACGGACTTCCCGCCTATTTTTTCTACAGTGAAACCGTCAACGCTTTCCCCTGTCTTTACCAGCGAATCATTAAGGAAAACAGCCTGGATACTGCCTTCGTAGACACCCTTGAACTTGATCCGGACTTTTGCCGACTTCTTGATCGTCCTCTTCTTTGATGCGGCCGCCTCCTTTGACGATGCCACGCAGTATCTTTGCGAAAAGAACGGATCGGACATTACGACGCCCGGCATAACGATCTTTTCCTGTGAAGTTTGTCCCGCGGCTGACGGCATCACAAAAGCCGAGACAAGAAGCTTTACGTCGAGCACCTTCGCGTCTGAATTCTTGTTTATGTCGAGCTGATCGATCCGGACCATCATAGGAAGATTTTCCAGCCTTACCAGATACAGGTTCAGATTTTCAAAATCGCCGGACAGCTCAATATCTATCGGAAGTTTCTTATATTTCTGCTCGCTTATCAGGGCTGAAGGCTGTACCAGGGAATAATTTATCTTGATATCTCTTGACGAGTTTGTGATAAAGTCCTGCATAAGGTAGGGTATATCTATCTCGGAAGGCAGTTTTTTCCCCAGTTCTCCGAGTTTTTTTTCGATGATCAGGTTTGTCGCTTCCGATTTTCCCGCGATTATGTCTTTCGGGATCATAAGGTCGATCTCCTTTTCGATCGAAGAGAGCGTTTCCCTTGAAGCGGAAAGCTCCCTGATCTTCCCCTTCAAGAAATAATTGTATGATGCCCAGATCACAACTATAGCTATCAGGGCCATCAGAAGGATCTTTTGCCAAAGCGGCCTTTCCAAATCATTTCTCCTTTATATTACGCTTTTAAATATCACCTTAAAATCTATTGTACTGTTTGAGGCGGATCTTTTTGCCTCTATCAGCGTAGTTCCGGAAAAGAGCGTAGACATTTCGATATCTTTGAGCATCTCGCCTATCGTCTTCATGCCGTTGCAGGAACCTGTTATCACCATTTGCCGGCTTGAATTTGTGAATGAAAAACTGTTCAGGAGGATACCCGGGGGAAGGATGTTCGAGAGTTCCGCGATCACCTGCCTGACCGGGGTCTGCTCCGCCGATATTCTGTTGACGATAGCCCGGCGCTCCTGCAGCAGTTTTATGTTGGCAAGGACGGAGCTCTTGTCGTTGATAAGACCGTTATAATAAGAAAGCCTGCTGTTTATCATGACCGCTGCGGAAAAAGCTATGACAATAAACAGCAGAAGCACGGCTCCGCCGGTGACGGCGGGGACTTTTATGGAATTATCGGTATCAGACAGGAACTCAAACGCCCTATCGATGTTGAAAGGGGCAGGATTTTTTTTGCCGATCCTTGCTCTCTTGAGGAGGTTCATCTCCTTTGCCTGGGAAAGGGCAATGCCTATGGCTATCGAAAGGTGAGGGCAGATCTCTTTAAATTCTCCGTCTGTTTTAGAGCTCTCTAGGCCGGCACAGGCATCAAAGTTCTGAACACTTGTCTCAAGACCGGAAGATAAAAAAGTGTCAAGGCTCTTCATTTTTGAGGAACCGCCGGACAAGATGACCTTGTCGACGGCTGTCCTGTTGAAATTTTCCTTGTAAAAACTGAACGAGCGGATTATCTCGTTAAGGAACCTGCGCAGGACCGGTCTTAACAGCTGGGATATCTGTGACAGCGGAACGCCGTCCGGAGTGTTCTCCTGAGTGTTTTCGGCCGGGATGCCGTAGGTCCTTTTCATCTTTTCGGCCTGCTCATAGGTGAAGTCCATCTGCCACTTGTCGCTGACGAAAGTGCCGATCATCGCTTTGGTAAAATTATTCCCCGCGATAGACAGTTCCCTGAAGAATTCAAGGTTCTCCCCGTTGAAAAAGATCAGGCTCGTGGAATCGACGCCCATGTTGATAAAAGCGGTGGTCTTATCTTTTTCAAGGATGTTCAGTTTTTTCAGCAGGTCCCACACGGCGAAAGGCGCTAACGAAATGCCGTCAAGGTTTATTCCGGCGGACTCAAAAAGACCGTGGATGCCGGCAATGGATTCTTTTGAAACGGCAGCCACGAGAAGGTCAAGCTTTTCGACACCTCTTTCATGGACAGCTCCCAGCATCTTGTAATCAATGACCGTGTTCTCAAGAGTGAACGGGATATGGCTTTTCATCTCCCATTTTACGGCTTCAAGAAGGTCTTTTTCCTTGAGTTTTGGGACGATGACCCTGCGGATCACTACTTCAGTGCCGGATAAAAGGCAGTATATTTTGCGTTTTCTTGACGGAAGTGAAGCGAAGGTTTTTTTTAACAGATCGAGGACAGAACCCGCGGAAGTAGAGCCGTCTTTTTCGCGCGCGGTCTCGGCGATCCTGTATTCCTCGAGCCTGAAACCTTTATCGGATTCCGATATCTCGGCAAGGCGAATATATCCGCCGCTTATATCAAATCCGACCGAAAATTCCGTTTTTGCGTCCCTTACAGGACTCATATCATAATTCCTTCCATGAGCCTTTTAACAATGTATATCCGCCGCTTGTAAGGCCGATAGGGGCTTCCGGCAGATAAGACGGGTCATACTCGATCTTGATATTGCCAGTGTAAGTTGCGGCGGAAGGATTCACTATCGCGCCGTACATGTTAATATTGCCGTTAAGCGCAACGCTTACTCCCCAAGAATACAGGAATCCGTATATCGTATCGTTCCCGTTGATCGTTATAGAGGGCGCCATGATAGCACCTTTCAAACGATTGTTTCCGGAATCAGTAATTGTCGTATTTGAATATAGAACACCGTCATCCTGGATATTTGTATTTCCTGTTATTGTCATCGTTTTGTTTGAAATAAATTTAGTATTTGGCCCGATCGTAGTGTTACCAGATATATTAATAGTACCCGTCGCAACGATGATTCCACCCCCTGTCAATGTAGAATTCCCGGAAATCGTCACGTTGCCGTTCACAAAAATAGTATTTCCGTTGAGATTAGTACTGCCGATAGTCCGGTTACCTGCTGCTGAAGTGCCGGCGGCGGTGATAAGATCGTCATAATATTTTGTATTCATTGTAGGGGGTGGGGGAGGAGGATCAATCACGGTGAACGGAACAGGCTTGCCGTTTACCGTTACAGTGTGTCCCGGTGAAACGGATGTCTCTCCTGTAGGATGGTTTGTATTCCCTTTTATTGAGATATTTCCGTTAGAAAAAACAGGCCCTTTTATTGATGAGTTCCCCTGTAGCGACAAATTTCCGTTCCCGTAGACCGCAAAATCGAACGCCGGAGGAAGAGCGCTTGATATTATCAGCTGCTGGATAGTCCGCGAAACGCCGTTCACTTCGCCGGTAGAAGTTATGATTATCGAACTTAAAGGGCCGTCAAGAATAGAATAGTTATAACTTCCGCCTCCAAAAGCCTCTATGCTGCTCCCTGTCCTGTAAGTGCTTCCCATGCTGCCGAAGCTGAGACACCAGATCGCCTTGTTTATTCCGGCTTCAGAGATATAAAAAGCCTTGACCCTGTTCATCTGGTATACGGAGCCGGTGGTACGCGCGGTGACCAAAAACAAAAATGACATTATCAGCGCGCTTATGCCGATCAGCATTATGAAAGTCAGCAAAAGATTCCCTTTATTTCTTCTCATAAATTCCTCAGCCGGACCGTGGATTCAAGCGTGTGAACATCAGTTCCGATACTGTTTGTAAGCCGGATGTTTACGCTCCTGATGGATGACAAGGTGCCGCTGTCATAAGTAAAGTTCAGATCATTCACATATTTTGACAGGATGAAAGGAACTCCGGCAACGGCCCTTAACAGATTTCCGCCGGATGTTCCATCCCAGGAATAAGACACCGTCTCGGAGGAATCTATCACTGTATCATTGTCCGCATCCTGCATCCAGAACGTGAACTGCCTATTATCAGCAACGGTCACTTCACGGCCGTTCCTTATTTCATCGACCATTGTTTTCATTGCCCTGTCCCCCTCGATCGCGATGTCAGATAAATTTTTCTCCGTTCCGAATATGTCCGCTCCCGCTAAGTATATCGTTACTAGCAAAGACACCACCAACACGAGTATTGCTATGACGGTCACGAGCTCTATCAAAGAAAATCCGTTCTTTCTCATAATGCTTAATAATTTGCGATAAATGTCTCGACTTCATAACTTCCTATAGACGGCCCGCTTTGCCATTGGACATTGACCTTTACATCTATCAGATCGGGACTCCCTTCAGCCGTAGAAGATGTGACAGCCCTTGAAAAATTGCTGAATCCGGAGATCTGGCCGAAAGCTTCGCTTGTACTTTCAATGTCTGAATATGACAGGCCCTTTATCTGTTCCATCTTCTGCTGGGCCAGCTGGACGGCGACGGACCTGTTGGTCGCGTCGGAACTGGCTGTTATCCCGCTTGAAAAAAGGAGCATTATGGGAAGAAGCCCAAGGGACAGAACAGCGAGGACGATCACCATCTCAAGCAGCGTAAAACCGGCCTTTGATGGACGGACATCAAAAAACGATTTGATATATACCATTTTTCAAAGATTATAACAGAGAAGATATATATTGTAAAGGAATTTTTCTATTTCCAGTATAAGTTCGGGCAGGCACCGTTGGTAGTGCCTATATCATCTGCATCGGTATCGTCAACCTTGCCGCCGAAATTGATTATCACCGTTCCGCTTGTTCCGTTCAGTCCCACTGACCATATAGCGAAATAATCTCTACAGACAAAATACTGGTAATTGTTGTCCGAATTATAGGGATCTTTTGGCAGGGTTTGAATTACCGGTCCGTTTTCCAGCTGCAATAAATCGTCGGGATATTTCATTTTTGAGGAACAGAAAGTTTCTGCCGCCAGCTTGAGCACGCGAAGATCACTTTCTATTTTGCTCCCTCGGGCATCGTTCTGGATATTAAAAAAATTCATTGCTGCGACAGAAAGGATTATCGAGATGATGGCTATGACCATAACAAGCTCTATCACAGTAAAGCCTTTGTTTTTCATGATTTTAGAAATTATAGCATAAAAAAATAAGCCCCGATCGGATCGGGGCCCATTTTTATTAGATCAAAAACTTACTTCCAGTTAGAGTTTGGGGGAGTCCCGTTAGTCACTCCTATCTGGTTTGCCTCTCCGGCAGTAACAACTCCAGCGCTCGTCACGGTACAAGCTGTTGCTGAAGCGTTAGGTCCTATTGACCATATTACATAGTATCTCGGTGTCGTTCCGCCTTCGGTTGCATATAAATATGCAACTGTTGAGAAAGCATCTGTCGGTTCAACTGATATGACTGCGTTAGACTCTGCAGTCAGGATACCAAGAGAAGCCGGAAGAGTATTGTGTTTGGCATTGTAAGCCTCAACCGCCAACTTCAACACCCTGAGGTCGCCACCCGCTTTTGCGGTCTTAGCTTCCTGCTGCATTCCCCTGAAACTTGGTATGGCAATACCTATAAGCACAGCAATGACAGCCATAACAATTAAAAGTTCGATCAATGTGAAGCCTCTTCTTTTAAACATTAAACTCTCACCTCCTCCCGTATTTCAAATTAGCATGAGCTCTTTCACAAAAGACCCGGAAAAACATTCTTTGCCGGGGCCCATGTGCTTAATTAAGAAGTATATACTAAATCATTTTAATTGGCAATACCGATTTTTGCATCATCCGTCAGGCCTTGGCCAGAAGCTTTTCAAGGTTTTCAGGATTTACAGCCCGCGCCATGGCGTTCTCATAAGAGATCAGGCCTTCTCTGTAAAGGTTTTTCAGTGCGGCATCCATCGTCTGCATGCCGTATTTGGAGCCTATCTCTATCATCGAAGATATTTCCTGGGTATTTCCTTTTCTGATGATATTGCTTACCGCCTGGTTGATGACCAGGACCTCCGCGGCAAGTACAAGCCCTTTGCCGTCGGACCTCGGTATGAGCTGCTGCGAGATAACACCCCGGAGCGTAAGGGCAAGCTGGGTCCTGATCTGGTTCTGCTGATGCGGAGGGAATACATCGATTATCCTGTCTATCGTCTGAACGGCGTCGTTGGTGTGCAGGGTGGATATGACCAGATGGCCGGTCTCCGCCGCTGTTATTGCGATAGAAATTGTCTCAACATCCCTCATCTCTCCGATCAGGATCACATCGGGGTTCTGCCTGAGCACGTGCGTCAGCGCGGCAGAGAAAGATTCGGTATCCTGTCCGATCTCCCTTTGTTCAATAATACTTTTCTTGTTCTTGTGCATGAACTCAACAGGGTCCTCGATCGTGATAATATGGCGGCTTTTTGTGGAATTGACGATGTCGATCATGACGGCCTGTGTCGTGCTCTTGCCGGATCCCGTGGGTCCCGTGATAAGCACCATGCCTCTGGGTTCTTTTATGAACTCGTTGATGATGTCCGGAAGCATCATCGACTTGGCGGAAGGTATTTCCGAAGGAATGGTCCTAAGCGATGCCGCGACGCTGTCTTCCTGGAAGTGGACATTCACCCTGAAGCGGCATACTCCCTGAAGCTCGTAGGAGCTGTCAAGCTCTTTTGTCCGTTCAAATATTTCTATCTGATGCGGGGTAAGCATGGAGTAGATCAATTCTTTTGCCTTCGCCTTGTCCAGGGTTTCTTCCCCTAAAGGGATCAGACTTCCCCCGAGCCTTATGATCGGTTTGGAGTTCGCTACGATTATCAGGTCGGAGGCACCTTTTTGGGTCACTGTTTTCAGCAGGGTCTTTATTTCCATATCCGCATCCGCTCCTTTAAGATTATGCAGAATATATTATACACCTGTCAATGTTTCAACGTCTTGACCATCTGGAATATAGGCAGCAGGATCGATGCAAAGATAAAACCCACCAGGACTGCGATTATCACAAGGAACATCGGCTCAAGAAGCGATGTCATTTTTTTTATCGCGTAATCGCTGGCCATATCGTAAAAGTCCCCGATCTTGTTCAACATTGTCTCAATGGTCCCGGTCTCTTCGCCGACGGCTATCATATGT
Organism: Candidatus Saganbacteria bacterium; assembly: GCA_026387835.1. Taxonomy (NCBI): domain Bacteria; kingdom Bacillati; species Candidatus Saganbacteria bacterium. The sequence goes on along the minus strand of JAPLKZ010000010.1, from coordinate 101,795 downwards.
ACGGTCATCGGAGGGAATTGCCTGCTCGCTCTCAGGGGTTCGCTTAAGTTCTGGCCCTTGCCGACCGCCGCGGCCACGTCGCGGATCACTGCTGCCAGAGGGGCGATATCGATGGTCTTTTCGGTTATCTCAAGCGCCTGTATCATCGGGACACCGCTTGAAAGGAGAGCCGAAAGGGTCCTTGAAAGCCGGGCTATCGTAACTTTTCTCAGAAGATCTCCCCAAAGAGGCATATTGAGCTTGATGGAATCGATCTTTATTTTTACGGCAGGATCTTTTGAGAAGAACTTTACCGCGGTCCATCCTGCGGCCGCGGCAATGATCAAATAGATCCATGTAGCCCTGATGATAAGGTTGAGGTTAAAGAGCATAAGAGTAGGCAGCGGCAGGGGCACCCCCGCGTCCATAAAGATCTTGGCAAAAGGAGGAATTACGGTGGTGACGACGAAACACACCACAATGATGCCGGTTATCATGAGTATCATAGGGTACATCATCGCGGATGAGATCTTCTGCCCGAGTTCCGCTTCGTGCTCCGTGAAGCCTGCGAGCCTGCTCAGGATCTCATCAAGGTTGCCAGAGGTCTCTCCCGCAGCCACCATGTTGACGAACACGCTCGAAAAAATATCCTTGTGCTTTTCAAGCGATTCCGAAAAAGTCCTGCCCTGTTTGATATCTTCGGATATTTCGGCAACGGCGGATTTCAATTTTTTATTGTCTGTCTGCTCCGCGAGGGTCGTGAGAGCGGCGGGAAGGGTCATTCCGGCGCTGAGCATGTTTGAAAGCTGGACAAGGAACATCACAAGATCGTAGATCTTAACCTTCACGGATTTTTTTAGTATCTCGTCGATGAACCCGATATCCAGTCCCGGCTTCTTCTCCTTGACGGAAAGGATAGTGAAATTCTGCTTTAAGAGATTTTCGGCGAGTACGTCCCTGTTCGGCGATTCGATCGTCTTTCTTACTTTGTTGCCGAACTTGTCGATACCCTGGTAAATATAAAAAGGCATATTATTCTATTGTAGTCGCCCTGATCACTTCTTCGATAGAAGTGACACCGTCAAAAGCTTTTTTAAGTCCGTCTTCTCTCAATGTCTTCATCCCTGCTTCCTGGGCCGCTTTTCTGATGGCATCCACGGAATTCCTTTCAAGCACAAGCCCCCTTATTTTTTCGTTCATGATCAGCAGTTCGTAGATGCCGATCCTTCCTTTGTAACCGGTGCACTTGCAGTTCTTGCATCCTTTTCCCCTGTAAAAGATGATCTTGCCCTTGGTATCTTCGATGCCGAGGTCTTTAAGGGTCTTTTCACTAGGTGTGTACGATTCCTTGCAGCTCTTGCAGATCTTTCTTACAAGCCTTTGTGCCTGTATCCCGATCACGGAAGAGGAGACAAGGAAAGGCTCCACTCCCATATCGATAAGCCTGGTCAATGCGCCGGATGAATCGTTGGTATGAAGGGTCGAAAAGACAAGATGTCCCGTCAAAGCGGCCTGGATCGAGATCTCGGCGGTCTCTTTGTCCCTTATCTCTCCGACCATTACCACATCAGGGTCCTGGCGGAGTATAGATCTCAGCCCGGTCGAAAAAGTCAGCCCGGCCTTAGGGTTTATCTGGGACTGTCTCACCATCTCCAGCTGGTATTCTACCGGGTCTTCCAGGGTTATTATGTTCTTTTCGGGCGAGTTTATCGAGGATAACGCGGAATAAAGCGTAGTTGTCTTGCCGGAGCCTGTCGGTCCGGTCACAAGCAGCATCCCGTAAGGTTTTTTAATGAGCAATTTGAACTTTTCAAGCATTTCCAGCGAGAAACCCAGCTGCTCGAGACCTATCAGCAGACTATTGGGATCCAGTATCCTCATCACGATGTTCTCTCCGTGGACCGAAGGGAACGAAGAGATCCTGAGGTCTATCTGGTTATTGTCGATCTTTATCCTGAACCTTCCGTCCTGCGGACTTCTTTTTACCGCTATGTTCATGTCGGACATGATCTTTATCCTTGAGATGACCGCTGCCTGGAGATATTTGGGCAGGGTTGAGACTTCGTGGAGGATACCGTCTATCCTGTATCTTATCCTGACCATCTTTTCCTCGGGATTGACATGTATGTCCGAAGCACTGTCTTTTATGGCATCCCTTATCAGTATGTTCACAAGTTTGATGATAGGAGCCTGTTCGGCCGCGAGCCTTATCTTGTCCGTGGAAAGCTCTTCTTCCGCTTTTTCCTCCATCACGAGTTCCGTGTCCATCTTTTTGACGACATCGTCTATGGACGACCCGACACCGTAATACTGGTTAAGGGCTTTTTTGATATCGGTTTCGGTGGTCAGCACGGGCTCTATCGTGCATTTTGTCCTTGAGCGCAATTCGTCAAGCACCATTACGTTCAGCGGATCGACCATGGCTACGGTCAGGATCTCCCCGGCCTTGAAAAGAGGGATCGTATGGTTGACGTTCGCGAATTCTTCGGTGATCAACGCGATCATCTTTGGGTCTATGATATAACTGCTAAGGTCCACATACGGGATATGAAGATACTGTTCGAAGAACGAGATTATATCGGTCTCCTTTACCATGTTGAGCCTGACAAGAGTTTTTCTGAGGGGTTCGTTGCTCAGTTTTGATTCCTGCTCGGCGGAAGCGAGCTGTTCTTTTGTGATGATCTTCTTCTCTACAAGCGATTCACCCAGGGAGTTTTTTTCTTTTAACATGTTTGATTTTAAGCTATTATATAACGGCGAATAATAAATGTAAAGAAAAACTCTTTATTTAAGCCCGCATTTCTGATAACATACTAATTAATGTTTTTATTTGAGGCTACAGCCGTCATCGTGCTGGGGCTCGTGACAGGAAGTTTTATTAATGTATGCGTCTACAGATTGCCGCGCTGCCTGTCGATAGTATATCCCCCGTCCAACTGTCCTGCATGCGGGCACAGGCTGGCATTTTTTGACCTTATTCCGGCACTGAGCTTTCTGCTTTTGAGAGGCAAATGCAGGTACTGCAAAAACCGGATATCCGCGAGATATCTTGTCGTCGAGCTGGTCACGGCGGCATTGTTTTTTTTCATATATCAAAGGTACGGCCTCACACCGGAGCTTGTTTTTATGCTGGCATTTGCCGCTATAATCGTACTTATTACATTTGCGGACCTTGAGACGCAGATTATCCCTGACCAGGCAAATTATCTGGGATTAGCGACCGGGTTGGCATACAACTATTTTTCTGGGAAAATAATGGTCTCATTGATAGGCGCGGTCTCCTGCGCTGTTGTAATGTATGTCATATATAAATTAGGTACATATTTCTATAAAAAGGAAGCGATGGGCGGCGGAGACATAAAACTCGCGGCGTTTTTCGGCGCTTTTTTCGGATGGCAGAACGGATTGCTTTGCCTTTTTATTTCATTTATCGTAGGAGCGGCAGCAGCATCGGCCTACATGATCTTTTTGAAGAAAGGACGGCGTGACGAGATACCTTTCGCCTTTCGGGCCGTCCATGACAGCCGCTGCGGTAATAACGCTTTTCTTCTCCGCAAGTATCTGGCGGTGGTACCTCGGCATGTAAACGCCGGCTTGTTAATCAGTCCGGGAATTGGTATCATATTTTTATAACAAGATGACCGAAAAAATATCAAAATATATCGATTACGCGATCGAGATCACTATTCTGCTCATAATCCTGTTTGCTCCTCTATACTTTGACAGAAGGATCGGCATAGTCTTTTCTTTAAGCAAGGCGACATGGATAAGAGCGCTTACGCTGATAGTCGTCGGCCTGTGGGTGACAAAATTATCGGTCGGGGGAGGCAAAAAACTTATCAGGACCGGGCTCGACCTTCCTGTCGTCACGTATCTGTTATGCGTTGCGGCCGCCACGCTGCTTTCGATCAATGTATATATAAGCATCGTCGGTTCTTACGGAAGATATGAAGGCTTCATCACGATAATAAATTACGCGGCACTGTTCTTCATCTCGACAAACTTTTTGGCCGATGAAGTCAAGATGCGCAGGGTGTTGATGCTGTCCGTCATGGCCGCTGTCGTGATGTCCTCTTACGGTTTGATCCAGAGGCTGGAAATAGATCCGTACGCATGGGGCGGGGTACTTACGGCCGAAAGGGTCATAGCGACAATAGGCCAGCCGAACTTTCTGGCAGCTTACCTTGACATGACGTTCATGCTCGGGCTGCTGCTGCTTTTTACGCTGAAAAAGAACTATCCGCTTTATAAGATCGAGCTGAAACCCAAGTATAAGAAAGCGGCTCCGACTTTCAGGCGCGACTGGAACGAGATATTCTTCCAGGCGAAATTCGCACTGGCCTATATCTCAGCTCCTCTCATATTCATCTACGCGATCTACCATGCCGAAGGGAATACGATGCTGGTGCAGTGGCTTCTGGCATTTTTGCTGATATTCGGCATATCCATATATTTTTCGTGGTATTTTGAAGAACTTGACACGAGACTGATGAACATAATCCTGACGGTCTCTCTTTGTTTCATTTTCCTGGGGATACTCTCCACCCAGAGCAGGGGAGGATGGTTCGGTCTTATATGCGCGCTCGCGCTGTTCATCCTGCTGTGCGGCCGTAAAATATTTTTCGACAACATAAGGATATGGGGACTTATCGCGGGTATCTGCGTCCTGGTCACGCTGTTCTCTTTCATGAATCTCGGGTCCCAGCAGGCCCAGAGATTTTTTGAGGTAAACGTGGCGGAAAGATCCGGAGCAGCCAGGCTGGACCTAAAGGGAGCGGCGGGATCCCGCCTTGAAACATGGACATCCGCGCTCCGCTTTATTCCCGACAGGCCGGTATTCGGAGTGGGACCGGAGGTCATTAAGATGGTATTCCCGCAGTACGAGACCCCGATGTTCCGTTTCAAAGAAGCGTTCCATGTTAAACAGGACCGCTGCCATAATGAAGTCCTTGACATGACCGTTACAAGAGGGTTTGTGACCCTGTGCGCCTATATTTTTCTCCTGGCGCAGGTGTTTTTTCTGTGCATTTCGGGGATAAAAAAACGGCCGAAAGATCAGATAATGCTCAGCGGGCTGCTCGGGGCGATGACGGCATATCTTGTCCAGAACCAGTTCAGCTTCGGGGTCGTGGCCATCACATCGCTTTTCTGGATAATGATCGGAATGGCCGCGCACATAACTTCCAAAAAAGAAGAGACCCAGGAGCGGAAAAAGGATTTCAGGCCGGACTGGGTGCCGGTGATCCTTGCATGGGCCCTGATAGCCGTGCTTTTATATATATCGGCATTTCCGTATATAGCGGACAAGTTTTACAAGACGGCAAAGAACGAATCCGACTCTAACCAGGCAGAAGCCAGTCAGTCCGATTACAAAAAGGCGCTCGATTTTTCCGCTTATGAAGGGATGTATTATACGAATTTCGGAATGGCCGCGCTGAACGTCAGGTCGGGCAACAGGGAAGAAGATATAAAACAGGTAAAGCGCACGGTCTCGATATTCGAGCAGGGCCAGAAAGCCGACCCTTATAATGCCGATAATTATTACATGGCGGCGCGGACATACCTTATATTGACCGACCTCAAAGCCGGCGATTTTAATCAATCATCAGAGGCCTATACGATCGCGGCTATAAAGATAGACCCGTATTATGCCGAGGCATACCAGAACATGGGTTTCTTGAGCGAAAGAAAAGGCAGGACTAAAGAAGCGATCTCTTTTTATGAAAAAGCATTCGCAGCGAACCCGACGCTTGCCGATGTAGGAAAGGCGATCTACAGATATTACAAGTTCACGAACGAGCCTGAAAAAGCAGCGGAGGTATTCGATAAAGTACTGGCGCAAAATCCGGACGGCATCGATGTTGCAGTCATGATAGGAAGTATTTATACGGATCTCGGGATGTTTGACAAGGCAAACGACTATTATACTAGGGTGCTGGAAAAAAACAGCGGTGACGTGCGCGCCATGACGGGTATCGGGATCATCTGTGTCAATACGGGAAAGACGGACAAGGCTTTTGAGATTTTCCAGACTGTGATGCTGTCCGACCCGGCTTACCCGCAGCTTCACAGCGGGCTGGGGCTTTATTATTATAAAAAAGGCGATATCAAGACCGCAAGACAGGAAGTCGACCAGGCGCTTTCGCTTGACGGCCAGAACGAAACGGCTTTGAAGTTGAAGAACATCTTAAAATAGGACCGAAGGATGACGCTAAAAAACATAAAATGGGACCTGACGATCTTTATCCTTCTGTTGCTCGCGCTTGTCATAACCGTAAAAAATGACCTTGATATGCTGGCAAACCTGAAAAAGCAAAATGAAAAGATGTCTGTAATGGTCAAGCAGGAAACCGAGAGAAAACAGTATTTGCTCAAAAAATTGAGATCATTAAATAGCGATGATGACATCGAGTTGATCGCGAGACAGAAATTAGGGCTGGTAAAAAGCGGAGAAACTGCCTACAAAATAATCTATAATAAGTAGACCGTCAGCCGCGGTGGTGGAATTGGTATACACGAGGGACTTAAAATCCCTTGGATGCATAATCCATGCCGGTTCGACTCCGGCCCGCGGCATTCATTAAAAGACCTGATTCAGGCTATCTCCAGCGTTTCTATCTTCGAGGTCAGCGCTGTCTTTGTGATGTTGAGCGCCTGCGCGGTTTTTTTAAGGTCAAAATTACATTTTTTCAGGACGCCTCGGATAAGGTTTTTTTCGAACTTAGACGACATTTCAGCAAGTGAGAACTGCCTGGTTTCTTCGGAAGCAGGGAACAAGCCGCGGTCCAGGAAAAAACCGTACGGCAGGTCCGAGGCCCTGATCATCTGCTGATCCCTGGAGCAGATAACGCGCCTCAGAAGGCTTTTTAGCTCGCATTCATCACCGGGCCAGGAATAAGAGGAAAGAATATCAAGCGCGTCCCGGCTCAATTCCTTGAAACTCCTGTTGTATTCGGTATTGAGTTCTTCCATGATATCGCTTGTTATGCTCGCGATGTCTTCTTTTCTGCGGTTCAGAGGCGGGATCTCCACGGATGAGTCCTTGCAGAGCGACAGCAGCTTTGCGGAAAAAGCGCCCTCATCCGCAAGCGATTTCAGGTCTTTGCAGCTGAAGAACATCACCCTGACATCGGCTGAAAGGGAAAAAAGGCTTCCCCTCCGGTTGAATGATCTTTCCGAAATAAATTTTAACAGCGCGTCCTGCACCGTCAGCGGCGCATTCTCGATGTTCAGAATAAGGACGCTTCCGCCGGCGGCTTCTTCAATGATGCCGGTGTCTTTTTCAAGAGCATTTATGAAAGAGCCTTTACCGCTTCCGAAAAGCCTGTCATAAAGGATGTCTTCCTGGATGTTTTGCGCTATATCGATGACCTTGAAGGGGAGGGCTTTTCTGCCGCTTTTTAAATGGACAAAGAACGCGAATCTCTCGACATCGGAACCTCTTTCGCCGGTAAAAAGTACGGTAGCATCGGATGAGGACAATTTGTCCAGTCTGGCCGTGACGTCGCTTATCTGCTTTGAGACCCCCGGTATTTCGGGAGCCGATGGCCGCGACTTCGCGCCGTTCCTTATCTTTTTTGTCTCGTGTTTGAGTATCTTTTTTCCGGTCAGCGCTTTTGTCATCATGATTATCTGGTCCACGTCAAACGGCTTGACTATATAATTATTTGCGCCTATCCGGATGGCTTCGCCGGCTTTCTGGATATCGTTCACGGCGGTGACCATCACGACTTCGATGGTGTCATCGATATCTTTTATCTTGCGGAGAGTTTCAATGCCGTCTATCCCGGGCATGCGGATGTCAAGGTATACCAGATCTACGCTTGAATCGACGATCTTCTTGACCGCGGCCTCGCCCGAAGCGACGCCGACCACATTATACTGGTCCTGCAGTATAAGTGAAAAAGACTCCCTTATACTTGTCTCGTCGTCCACCACGAGGACCACGGGTTTTAATTCCGGTGTCATGCGTTGAGTTCCGTTGGCTTTGCGAACCTGTCCATGATTATCAGGGACTGTTTCCTCAGTTCGCTGTCGGATATGATGCTTCTTGAGATTGTGGATACCATGTTCTTTGCTCCATCCTTCTTAAGCAGGCTTTCGCCGAATTCCACGGTGAGGGCAGCCGTCACCATCTTTTCTACAGCTTCGCTGATGCTGTCCGAAGTACAAAAAACTTCAGTAAGGATACCCTCGAACTTCTCTATTTTGTCCTGGTCCTTGATGCCGAACATCAACGCGCCTTCAAGATCTTTTGAGGGTCTTTTCCCGATGGTCCTGTCGAGATTATTACTTTCCATGGTCTTTTCCTCCTTCCGCTATATCTATAAGAGGAAATAAGCAATTTGCCCGCCTTCGCCCTCCGGGCTTCGGCGGACAGGCCCGCCGCTCTAAATCCGAACAAAATCAGCCAGAGCTTCCCGTAAAAAATGCATATAAAAATGTGCAGGTGCACATGTTTATGTGCAAGACAATTGTAATCCTAATTAAGTTTTTTTTCAAGCTGCAGAAGAGTGTTCCTGTGGATCCCCAGCATTTTTGCGGCTTTGGATTTGCTGCCGCCGGCTTTGACGATTATCTGCCTGATAAAGTCCTTTTCGAACTCTTTTGTGGCCTCTTTAAGGCTGAGACGCCGTATCTCCCTGATAGTAGGCGACTTTTCATCCTTTGTTATCTCGCTGGGAAGGGACTTTGCGGATATGTATTTTTCCTTTCCCAGGACGACGAGCCTTTCGATAAGGTTCCCGAGTTCCCTTACGTTGCCCGGCCATGAATAATCATTCAGCAGACGAGCGGCTTCTTCAGTCATGCCGATTATGTTCTTGTTAAGCATTACGGCGTATTTCTTTATGAAATGCGCCGCCAGAAGGCCTATGTCATCTTTTCTTTCGCGCAGGGGAGGGACAATGACAGGGATCACGTTCAGCCTGTAAAAAAGGTCCTCCCTGAACTTGCCCTCTGCGACGACTTTTTTCAGGTCAATATTGGTGGCCGAGATTATCCTCGCGTCAATATCTATAGGCCTTTCGGAACCGACGCGCTCGATCGTCTTTTCCTGAAGTACCCGGAGCAGTTTGGCCTGCATGTTGGGAGCGAGGGTCGCTACCTCGTCAAGGAATATCGTCCCGCCGTCGGCCATCTCAAATTTTCCCAGGTGGCGTTCGAAAGCTCCCGTGAACGAGCCTTTTTCGTGGCCGAAAAGTTCGGATTCTATGAGGTTATCCGGAATAGCGGAGCAGTTGACCGTGATGAACAATTTGGCGGAGCGGCCGGATCTTTTGTGGATCTGGCGCGCGACGAGCTCTTTGCCCACTCCGGTCTCACCCTGGATCAGTACTGTCGCGGAGCTGCCGGCGATATCGTCGATCAGCGAAAAAAGTTCCTTTATCTTCCGGCTGTTGCCGATCATCCGGTCTTTCAAGGGACCGATAGACTGCCTGAGGATGAGGTTCTCTTTTTGTATGGATATTTTTTCAAGAGCTTTTGCGACCAGCAGGGACAGTTCTTCAAGATCGAACGGTTTTGTGATGTAATCATACGCGCCGTGTTTCATCGCATCAACGGCCTTTTTGACGGTGTTGTCCGCGGTTATCATTATTACGTTCATCGTCTCGTCGATCTTCTTGATCTCCTGCAGGACCTTGAGCCCGTTCGTGCCGGGCAGACGCAGGTCGAGAAGCACAAGATCGACACTTTCCCTGACGATCTTTTGAAGCCCTGTCTCGCCGCTTTCGGCTTCGGACACATCATAAGAATCCTTCAATGCCATCTTCATGGAAGCCCTCAGGTTCTTATCGTCGTCGATTATCAGTATTTTAGGCTTGTTCACGGCTTGCCTTTCTTACGCTCTGCGACCGTGCCGATGGAAAGTTTTTTCCTGTAATCGGTCACGGTCCTTCTTTTTATGTCAAAGCCCCGGGCTGAAAGCAGCCTTTGTATGTCGGAGTCCGACAACGGGGCCTTATTGTCCTCTGCTGAGATCAATTGAAGTACCTTTTCCCTGAGAGAATTGGTGGTCGTCCCCAGTATCTCTTTCGGGCAAAGGGACTTAAGGCTGATCACGCCTTTCGGCGTCTCGATATATTTTTCGGAAACGGCCCTGCTGACGGTCGAGGGATGGATGCCGAACTTTGCCGAGATGCTTTTTTGAAGCAGAGGGGCCGGGTGAGCGGACTTTCCGAAAAGATAATCCTTTTGTTTTTCGGTGATCTCTACAGCGATCTTTTCAAGCGTTTCGCCGCGCTTTGCAAGCTGCTCGATGAGCTCGTTGGCCTTGTCTATCTTTTCCTTGATGAACGAGACGGTCGCCGCGTCGGTCCCGGGGTCCTTAAGCATCTTCAGGTACTGAGGGCTCAGCTTGATGACAGGCCCGTATCTGGTCTCAAGGTTCACCAGTTTTATTTCCGGCCCTTCTTTTTTTACGGAAAATGACGGAATGGCCGGGGTCGCGGATGAAGAGAACGCGGCTCCAGGATAAGGGGTCAGGTTGTTCTTTATGAAATCGCATATCTGGAGCGCCCCTTCTTCGGTTATGTCAAGCGACTTTGAGATAGCGGCCAGGTCTCTGGAAGCGATCTCGTCCAGATGGGAGGAAACGGCTTTCTTAAGCAGCTTTACCAGGGTCTCGTCTTCAAAATCATATTCGCTGATCTGGATCAGAAGGCATTCTTTCAGGTCTCTCGCGCCGATGCCGTCAGGCTCAAGGCCTTGCAAAAGGCCGAGCGCTTCTTCGATCTCTTTTTCCGCGGCGCCGAGAGCGCTCATAACGGCCGGTGAAACGCTTTCCCAGTCCCTGATATAGCCGTTGATGTCGAGATGCTTTATAAGTTCGGTCACGATCTCTTTTTCCTTTTCGGAAATATCGAGCAGTCCGGCCTGCGACATGAGATGGGGCACAAGTTCGACGCCCTTTTGTATGTAATGCTCAAAACCGGCCTCGCTTCCTTCTTCCGGAAGGCCGGAAGGGGTCTCTTTCAGGGGCGTGCTGCTGTGGTATCTCAGGTATTCTATCATCGCGTCCCTGCGTTCGATTTCGATAAGCGGATTTTCTTCGGCTTCCGTTTTGATCTTTTCTACGAGCTCGGCATACGGAAGGTTCAGAACGTTCAGCATCTGCAGCATGCGGGGGTTCAGCATCAGATTTATATTCAGTGAAATATCCAAGAACATGTTTTGACCGGCGGTCATGCCCATATTTTTCTCCCCATTAACTATCCGCTGTATTTTTCCAAAATTTCAGTTATTTTATTATATAACGCCTGATATTTTTTGGAAAGCTTTTTATTGAAAACCGCGTCCCGGCAGGTTTATCTTGACTTATATGGAACTGAAAGACTACAATATATCTTGTGAGAATATCTTTAAAAAATTCAGCGGCGGCAGCCGTCCTTTTTATGATGCTTGCCACGGGCCCTGCGCTTGCGGCTTCGATGGTGGACCCTTCAATAATCGGCGTGGGCGCGAGGTCGCTTGCGATGGGCAAAGCATACATCGGTCTTGCGGATGACGCGGCCGCGATATTTTTAAACCCCTCCGGCCTGACCCAGATCAAAGGTTTTGATTTTACTTCGATGCGTGCCGCGTTGATAGGTGATGTGAATTATACTGTCATCGGCTGTGCGATACCGGTCCCGGCAGGATATCTCGGAGCGGGCTTTGTGTCTTCGGGGATAAGCTCGATCCCTCTCACAAGATGGACAAGTTCGGGCGGGGTCGACAGGCCCGAGGTCTATTCGACGACAGATTTTTCATCGAACGTATTCCTTCTGTCATACGCCAACAGACTGAGCTCGCTTTTCAGGAGCGAAAAATTAAAGAACGTCTCTTTCGGAGCGACCCTCAAATATTTTACCCAGTATTTTTCACAGTCGTCCGGAGCGCTTGACGGGGCCAGCGGCACGGGCCTCGATATGGATATCGGCCTCAAGCTGAAGGCGCGAAAATGGCTTGATATAGGTTTAGTTGTGACAAATGTGATCCCTTCCAGCATGGGGGGCAGATTTATCTGGAAAAAGAACGGGGTCGCCGAAGGGATACCGGCGTACTTTAAAGGAGGTCTTGCAGTGCGCGTGCTGGGAGAGAGCGCGATAAAAAAATATTCAACGTGGGACCTTACGGTGCTTCTTGACGCGGAAAAGAACATGGACCAGGACAATTATCCGGCGCTTTTCCATACCGGGCTTGAATGGAAGATGAACAAATACCTCGCGATAAGAGCAGGGCTTGACCAGCAGGCCGCTGCGGACACGTCCGGAATGGGTACAGAGACGAACATGACGTTCGGCGTGGGATTCAAATTAGCGCCTTTCTCGTTCGATTACGCTTATCACAGGTACGGGGATATTTCGGACAACACGACGCATTACTTTTCTATAGGATTTTCGCCTGAGCCAAAGCCCGAAACTCATGTCGTCGAACCCCCTGTTTTGAAATTGAAGCAGATCGAGCCGGCCGGGGAAGAAGAAGATATCGAACCTTTTTATCCGACACTCAAACCACTCAAACAAAATCCAAAATAGCGGCATCACAAAATATAAAAACTGCGCTCGGAGAGAATTGAACTCTCAATCTTTCGCTTCGTAGGCGAACGCTTTATCCGTTAAGCTACGAGCGCATCCGCTACTACTTGATACGCTCTTTCACGCTCATGTAGATAGAAACGCAGGAAGTCTTAAGGAATACAAAAAGATAAGAGATGATCAGTCCGGACAGTATCGAGACAAAAAATGAGAAGATGGCCCATGCCGCCTGTGTCGCGGGGGAAAAGGACGGTATCTCTACCGCGGCCATCGCGGCAAAAAGTCCGGATGCCGAACCGAAAATAACGAGGCTTATGATATTCGACCCGAGAAATATGGTGAATGCGAAAGCGCCTGCCAGCACCCCGACTATCGATACCGGTACCAGGCACATCAGTATCTGGAGAGGCGCTTTTTTTGTAAGGGCGTATAGCTTCCCGACAGCGGAAAGAGCCGACGCGCCGTCGACCGCGATTATTTCAAAAAGCAGCAATGTGCCGAACAGCAGGAACAGGAGCAGGAAAGCGTTCAATAAAATGACAGGAACGGTCAAAAGTGACAGGATTATCTGGCCCGCGCTGAATTTACCGATCATGAATACCGCATATTCGGCCAGCAGGACCACTGCGGAAACGGCGAGCCAGACGACAGGGGACAGGGCCAGCGCCAAAAGATTTTTAGTTGAAAAGGACATCGCGTCCTTAACGGAAAGTTTCTCGCCGGTCGTGAGCTCCTTATAAACCATAATGCTTGTCCCGCCGCAAACACCGATCATAACAATGTAAAAATATATGGCGGCGATGACCTGCAGAATGACCGCCAGGGCGAAATTCTTCGGGATATTGCCAAGCCACAACAAAAGCATGGCGCCAAGGAACGCGGCCGCGGCTCCCAGGAACACGAACAGGACTTTCTTCAGGTCAAAAGCTACTTCGAGGCAGTCAAAAACTTCCCTTGAACCTATCTTCATATGATTCTCCTTTCAAAAATACCGGGCTTTTCAATGATTATACAGAATATGTCAAGGATTTGCAAAGAAAAACCTTTTTTATTTCCGCTTTATTGACTCCATAATAAAGAGTATCTTTCCGTTCTTCATATCATAGAACTCGATAGGAGCCGAGGGTTTATATCCTTCTGCCGAGACATATTTCATCAGAACGGGATAGGCTTTCATGGGAGCGATCATATATGAAAGAAAATTCTTGAACGGGAATTCCGCGATGACGCATTGTTTTTTCTTAATGGTCCAGGTCTTATATTTTTTCTTTAACGGAATGAACCTCTTGATATCCTTGGCTTCCAGCACGCAGCCCAAATTGCTCCTTAACTTATCCTTGCTGACCTTTGACGGATCGTCATAATAGATGCCGATAGCGTTCACGGTACTGAACCCGTCCAGCTTCAGCGACCAACAGAGTTTATCTATTACTTTACCGGCCTGGTTGTAAGGTCCTATAAAGTTTTCGTAAACGAACGTGTACGGACCGAACTCCCGTTGCGATATTATCGGGTCACTGAAAGCCCCCATATAATAAAGAAATGCCAGAACAGCGAGGACGATAACAGCAAGATCGATAAAAAGCCATTTCAAGAATTTCATTATTTAGATCCTCCTTGAGGATATTATACAACAAACATGGGGGTGTTGAAACAAAAGAAGAACAACGAATAATCGCCCTAATGCGACGGATTATTTTCAGGGCTTATTTGCCGATCCCGATTTTCTGCTCATTATCTTTTCGATCACGGCTTCTATCGTCTCTGTGGAGACCGGTTTCTCAAGATAATATTCGTCAAAAAGGCCTGCAGATCTGATCTTGGCATCGTCGGTAGTGACGGCTGAAAGCATGATAACGGGGATCGACCGGGTCTCGCGGTCCTCTTTTAAAAGTTTAAGCACCCCGTAGCCGTCAAGAACAGGCATCATTATATCCAGAAAAATAAAATCAGGTTTGAACCTTTTTGCCGCCGACAGGGCATTCTGGCTGTTGGATTCCGTTTTTACTTTATATTTCTTGATTGCCTCGAGATTAATCTTTATCATCTGGACTAGCGCCACCTCGTCATCGACAAACAATAACTTTATTGCTTTCATGTCTTCCTCCTTTTCAGACTGTATTTTTTGAACCTAGATGTGCGGGAAGGACGATCGTCAGTTTCGTTCCCTTGCCCTCTTCGGTTTCCAGGCCGATCAAGCCGCCGTGGCCGTCAACGATGCATTTTGCGGTCCCCAGGCTTAAACCTTCATCAAGGTGTTTATTCGAGAAGAAAGGATCGAACACCCTGCCTAATTTATCCTGCGGTATCCCTTTGCCGGTATCTTCCACTTCGCAGACAACGGCGGTCTTTTCGGGGTCAAAAAGCCGCGCCGCTTTTTCAATGGTCTCATGTTTGATATCGCCGAACTTACTATTCCTGATCCTTACCGACAAAGTACCGCCCCCAGACATGACATTGATCGAATTCAAAAAAAGCGTGATAAAGACCTGCTTCAGACGGTTCTCATCCGCCCTTACGACCGGATGCTTGCATTTGAATTCTTTGACCAAAACTATGTTATTCAAAGACAACTGCTTGCTGACCAGATCGAGGGAGGCTTCAATGATGTTTTCGATATTGCAGTCCATAAAATCCACATTTGTTATCCTTGAGAAATCAAGAAGGTTGCGCACGGAAGAATCCACCCTGAGCACAGCGTCCTTCATTTTATTTAATATGCCCAGATTTTTAGGCCCGTCATTTTTCATCACTTTCTGCAGATACTCGATGCCCAGCATCACGATCTCAAGGGGATTTTTAACCTCATGCGCGACATTACCTGCCAGCTTGCCGATAATGTCCATCTTTTCGGCCTGGATCATCTGGTATTGGTTGTCAGCCTGAAAACAACCTGCGGTATTTTCCGCATTTATTTCAATTTCTGTGGGCATTTTTAATTTTTCTTCTTAAATTATTATATATTAACCCGGGTAATTGTCAAACGGAACGATTTAATGAAATTTCCCAAAAACGTGTTCGATAACAATTAGGAATGCAAACACATGAATAAAACATCAATTTTACCTAAGATAATCCCGGCTTCTTATGAAAGCAGGCACATATTCTCTCGACGTCATTCTGCAAGAATTGCCGCTCTGGCAAATTCAGGGATGGATGTGGGGAAACTGGCGAAAATACCGCCGATATTCATGACAGCCGATCTGACGTGGCGTTGTAATTATAAATGCGTGGGTTGCGTCGATTCCAATGTCGCGTTCAGAAGAGATGAAATAAGCATGCCGTGGAACATAGCAAGCGACCTGCTGGATTACGCCTCCAGGTTTGGAATCGAAGGTTTTATGATAATGGGAGGAGAAGTGCCTTTATATGAATATTTTGATGATTTTTGCATGCACGCGGCAAAGCTCGGGATAGCAATATCCCTGGTCAGCAACGGAAGCACGCTTGATAAGCATATCGATGCCCTTGTAGCAGTTCAGCAGGTCGCCGGTTCTTCGATAAGAGTCTCAATGAACCAGTATGGAGACAAATATATTAAGCATACGAACGGCGATGTGCCGTTTCAGAAACTTATTGATAATTTTTCCCTTTTGTCTTCCAGGGGGATAAGGATACTTGTGTCGACCGTGATATTTTGCAGGTCCGCGGAAGAAAGGATACATACGCAGAACAATGTGTTCGACATCGCGCCGCTTGCTTCAGCCCTTAAACAGGCCGGCGTTGCAAGCCATCTACTGATCCCCGCAAGGGACCCTGCCTCCAAATCCATGTTCCCTCTCTCCGGAGAGGAAGAAGCGGAGATCGCACGCGTAACGGGCTCTGACTGGTCGCCGATGAAACTCGGAAAAGCCGGGGTCTTTGAAAATATCGGGCATGTCCCCCGTCAATTTACGGTGTGCCCGTCGAGTCTTCTTAAAGTCCTTGTGGGAGCTAACGGCACGCTGTATTCATGTACTGATTACCGCGGGGTGAACCAGGCTGTTATCGGCCAGCTCGACGATTCTCACACATTTGAACGGGTCTGGCACAGTGTAGACAGGGTTAGAAGGCAGATGGCTTTCACCTCTTTATATATGTGCAGGGATCACACATGCCTTCGCGAAAATGCGAACAACCTTCTCGATGATCTTATGGCGGGCAGGATAAAAATGGAGGATATCGAACTCACTCAGTCTGTTGATCCGTTCTTTTAGGGAATCAGGTTATTTGTTATGACAATGGGGGAAGGTCAATCATTGCTTTGGTGTCTATATTGCACGGAAGTGCCATGTTGCGTTCCGTTGCTTTACCTAGGAATAATGGGAGCTGACCATCAGGGTCGTCAATATGATGGTTTGCTAACGCGAATTTGATGCGATCGATGATATTGATAAATACTTTTGAAAAATGCGCGATGGCAACTCCATGATCGCTTTTGGCTTCACATGCATCCAGGCAGCCATTAATAAATGTGCGGTCAAGGTCGATGATCTTATCAAGAAAAGGCCCGATAATAGCATTCCTTGGATTGGTCCCCTTCCAGTAGAGTTTACCGTTCAAATATCTGAACAGGTCAGCGCTTTGCTTTTCCCAAAGCCCGTACAGGCCGGCGACAACTTTCACGTCTTTATCGGAATAGTCGAGTATCCTATGAGACACCGTATCCAGATCAAGATCAGGAGAGACCAATCCTTTTGCGATAAGTTGTGCAGTCAACCGGCTTCCTGCCTGTGGCCTTAACGTGTTGAATATCCTGGATTGTCTGCGATGAAGCCCTGTCTCTTTGATAAAAAGCATGCTCTCTCTCAGTTCCCGGATCGTGGCGTCAGGATCAAAAAAGATGTAACCGGGTTCGAACGGCATATGGATCTCATGATCCAGCAATCGCATGGCCTCCCTGCTCTCATTTGCCGTCACCCCCTTGCCGTACCTTATTAATTGGGAGGGGCTCCCTGATTCGATCCCTAAATATACTTTCCCGAAACCTGCCTGCATCAGCTTCCTGATAATGCGTATCCTGTCCGTGTTCCGGTCTTCACCGTCACGTGCTTTGAAGATATTATCAACCCTTGCGGAAAAATGTGAGACTGAAATAGCGGCCTTTAATTCTTTGCCGAGCTCTTCTATGGCTTTGGCGACTTTCTCCGCTGTCCTGATGCTCTCATAAAAACGATTCCCGTTCATGTGCCCGAAAAACTCCGAATCATTGGACCAAAATCCGGTCTTTGGATCGGCCTGCAGAAGCCGTCTCATCCTGTTGATCACTATTTCTGTTTTGAAAGGCTTCCAATCATCTCCGATAGAGCAATAACGGCAGGAATGGTATGGGCACCCCCGGCTGAACTCGACCCCGCCGGCCCAGTCGTTTTTGTATAGTTCTTCCGCTACAGTTAAGTCAAGATCGGGATAATTTATCAGGTCTACCCGTTTTTTAAAAATATCGCCGTCAGGTTTTGTCCTGACGTTTGGGATACCCTCATAATTTGACGGATCATTTATCCTCGCTGATGTTATTGCTCTCTCGACTATGCGGCACAGGGCATCCTCACCCTCCCCTTCAACAGCGAGAGTGTCTTTGAATTCTGGCAGAGTAAGAAGTTTTCTGCTCCCATAGGTGGCGACATTGTTTCCGGTGATCACAAGCGGCAAAATATCGGACCCTCTCATCTTTGAGATTATCGACAAGGCGGCATTGAGCGTCTCCCATCTCATTGAAAGCCCGACAATGTCCGGCCGATCTGCCGCCAGTCTGCCGGCAATCGATTCCGCAGTCTGTCTGTGGAGAACTTTATGATCCTGTTTTTCCGCAATACTTTTCTTCTCAAGCTCTTCCTGCATGTCGTACACCTTGACTTGGACCGGGATACCTCGCTCTAATGCCCTTTTCCTCAAATAACCTGCGAGAATATTGACCGCAACGGGCTTCAATTCACGTACGTGAAAATTCGGAGATGCAAGATTTACAAGCGCAACCTTTATTTGTGCCATATTGTTCCTATTAACATATCGAGCAGAATATCGGAAAATTTCAAATATATTGATTTGGTTCTGTTGGAAAGTTGTTAGAAAGACCCGACCTACCAACGGTGTAATCGTTAGACAAAAAAATAAGGACAACAAATTATTGCCCTTATATTGCTAAAAAACGGAGGGGGAGACCATCCTTCGTCCCGATCAGATCGGGACTTCGGCGGGCGTGGATTTGGCCTCTCGCTAGTAACGGCTAAAATATTTCCTGGTTATTAAAATTGCTAATTAAAATCAATTGAAATTTCATAAAAATAGCATCGATATATAGCTACTGAGGAATATCTGATAAGGAGAATAAAATGACACAAGCAGTGAGTAATAATATGAGTTTCACGAGCGTTAATTATCTTGGGCGGATAAACAATCAGGGGAATGTCGAGGTTAAAAATCCTTCGGACAATGAAAGACCTTTGTTGCTTGCACAGCTTGCACCACCAATGTTAGTTATGGATATAAAGAATAAATCTGGGCAAACAGCTCTAATGAAGGCAACAATCAATGGGCATGTAGAAGCAGTAAAAGCACTTATTGAGACTAAGGCTGATGTGAATGCCAAGGACGATACTGGAACGACGGCTCTGATGGAGGCAGCGATCAATGGCCATACAGATATAGCAAAAGCTCTTATAAAAGCAGGAGCTGATGCGAACGCAAAGAATAATGATGAGCAAACGGCCCTAATATTGGCAGTAGTTAAAGAGCATACAGAAATAGCGGGATTACTTATTGAAGCTAAGGCTGATGTGAATATAACCGATTTCTATCGCAGCACAGCTCTAGTAAGAGGAGCAGAAAGAGGGAATATAAAGGTAGTAAAAGCACTTATAAAAGCCGGGGCTGATGTTAATATAAAAAATCAGAATTGTGATACCCCTATCATAGCGGCGGCAAAATTATGGGATAAAGAAATGAATACAGAATTGGTTAATATATTTATCAAAGCCAGGGCTGATGTAAATGTCCAGAGTAGATATGGTTACACAGCTCTAATACATGCAGTTAACAACACAGAAACAGTAAAAGCACTTATAAAAGCCGGGGCTGATGTGAATGCAAAGAAGTATAATGACGATACGGCTTTGATAGAGGCAGCAATTCTTGGGCATACAGAGACGGTAAAAGCACTGATAAAAGCAGGGGCTAATCTGAATGCGAAGGGGCATGAAGGACATACGGCTTTAATAGCGGCAGCAATTGTTGGACATGCGGAGATAGCGAAAGCACTTATTGAAGCAGGAGCTGATTTGAAAGAAAAGGATGATCTTAGATTAACAGCTCTTTCATATGCATCAATATTAAGAAAAACAGATAACCCCCACCATGATGAAGAAGAAAAAAAAAAAAAAAAAGAAATCGTGGAGATATTGATCAGGGCAGGAGCCAAATAATAATCTTAAAGTGTGTTAATTAATGTTCACCGGACCAAGAAATAACGCCTCTATTCTTCAATATACTGTTAAGTTTTTACCGCATTTTGGTAGAAGATTGTTAGAAAGACCACACCTACCAACGGTGTAATTGTTAGACGAAAAAAGAAGAGCAACAAATTATTGCCCTTATATTGCAAAAAAACGGAGGGGGAGACCCTCCTTCGTCCCGATCAGATCGGGACTTCGGCGGGCAGGGATTTGACCTCCCCCTCGACTCTGGTTCGACTCCCCTTCGACTCGCTCACTACGTTCGCTCGCTCAGGGTCGCTCACCATTCGCTCGGGGCAAGCGCCCCGCTTTGGGCGGGGGCTTCGGGCCATGGCGATTTGCCTGTCGCAATCTCACCTCGCTTGGGCTCGGGTATCGATTGCTTTTCCTCGCTTTGCTCGGCGGCAAATTGCCTTTCAAATCTCACCCCGTTTTTGCTGACGCAAAAAAGCCCCCCGATCTGATCGGGGGGCTCTCCGCTTTCGCTTCGCTCAATCGGAGGGGGAGAGATTTGAACTCTCGCTGCGACTTACATCGCACTAACGGTTTAGCAAACCGCCCTCTTAAGCCACTTGAGTACCCCTCCACTCGCTCGCTTCCGCTCGCTCGTTTTGAGAGGGAAGGATCCCTCTCAACGCTCGCCGGAAATAATCCGGCTCGCTGCTCTCCCTCATTATATATAACAAACATAGTTATTTCAATTTTCACTGCGATAAACAGGTCTTATCCCTGTTATACTTTTATTATGAAGGCATATGTTGTAAGTCTCGGTTGCCCTAAGAATCTCACCGATTCGGAGGTGCTGATGGGCCATCTGGCGGCTTCCGGGCACACGATCTCCTTAAATCCCAGAGAGGCCGAGATCATCATTGTGAACACCTGCGCTTTCATTAAGACCGCAAGGGACGAAGCGGAAAAAGTGATAGGTGAAATGGCCGCCTGGAAGAAAAAAGGAAAATGCAAGAAACTTTATGTGGCGGGATGCCTGCCAAAATACCTGGGGATCAAAAATAAAAGAATAAAAATGGACGGAGTAAATTCGTTCGTCGACAGCATAAAACTTTACGATTCAAGATCTCCGCGCGTCAAAGCAACGCGCCCGTGGACAGCTTACGTTAAGATCTCGGAAGGCTGCGACAATGATTGTTCTTATTGCCTGATACCGAAGATCAGGGGAAGACGGGTCTCAAGAAAACCTGAGGATATCCTGAAGGAAGTAAAGATGCTGGCTAAAAAAGGAGTAAAAGAGATAATCTATATCGCGCAGGATACTACCGCATACCCCGATCTTCCTGGTCTTCTCAGAAAAACGGCGGCCGTAATAGGAGTTGAATGGATAAGGATAATGTACGCGCACCCGAAGCATGTTACGGACGCTCTGATCGATGCCATCGCCAAAGAACAAAAGATCTTAAAATATATCGACCTCCCGATGCAGCACGCGAGCGATAAGATATTAAGATCGATGAACAGAAAATATTCAAAGAATGACCTGACCCGTCTGGTCTCAAAATTAAGAAAAACGGTCCCGGGTATCTGTATCAGGACGACTTTCATCGCCGGGTTCCCGGGAGAGACTGAAAAAGATTTTAATGAATTGCGCGGCTTCATCAAAAAGATGGGATTTGACAGGGTCGGCGTGTTCCCCTACAGCAGGGAAGAAGGCACTTCAGCGGCAAAGATGGAGAACCAGGTCCCCGAAAAGATCAAGAATACCAGGGTCAGGAAACTGATGCAGATGCAGGAGGGGATATCAAGAAAGATCAATAAGGCGTTCATCGGCAGGACCGTCAAAGTCATCATCGAAAACCACGGGAAAGAATATTTTGTCGGCCGCAGTTTCCGCGACGCTCCGGAAATAGACGGAAAAGTCCTTGTCAGGGCAAAAAGGCGGCTCAGGTCCGGGGACATTGCCGAAGCAAGGATCACCTCAGCGAATGCCCATGATCTGACGGGCAGCAGCGATTTCTAAAGGCCCCGTTTAATGTTATACTTTTCTTGAAATGTCCAATATCTCAAAAGCGTTCAAAAAAGGGAAGGCCCTCATAACTTTCATCATGGCGGGCGATCCGTCGCTTTCTAAGACCGAAACGCTTGTCCCGGAACTTGAAAAAAGCGGGGCGGATATCATAGAGATCGGCATACCGTTCTCGGACTCGATAGCGGACGGGCCGACTATTACCGAGGCGGCAGAAAGGGCTATAAGAAAAGGCACAAATGCGGCTAAGGTCATCCGGGCGGTAAAAAAGATCAGGAAGAAAACGCAGATCCCGATCGTCCTGATGACAAGCTATAATATCGTGTTCTCTTACGGCATAGAAAAATTCATAAATGACAGTTCAAAAGCCGGGGTAGACGGCCTGATACTTCCCGACCTGCCGATCGAAGGCGCAAAAGATATCAGCAAGAAAGCTCAGCAAAAAGGTGTCGACCTCATTTTCCTCGTCGCGCCTAACAGTGCCCCTGAAAGGATAAGGATGGCCGCAAGGCATTCAAGAGGATTTATTTACATGATGTCGCTGACAGGCACCACGGGAGAAAGAAAGCAGCTCTCCGGTGAAATAGGGGCGGTCATCAAAAAGATCAGGAAATATACTAATAAACCGATCGCTGTGGGTTTTGGAATATCGACCCCTCAGCAGGCCGGATTAGTGTCAAAACATGCTGACGGTGTCATTGTCGGGAGCGCGATAGTCAAGCTTATTCATGAAAATATTAAGAAAGTGCCGAAGTTTATCGCAGAACTTAAAAAAGCTATCTGTACCTGTTGATCTCGTCCCTTAATTTCTTTGCCGCTTTGGCTGGGTCATCCGAATAGATTATTGACCGCGATGAATTGATCACAGCCCTGTTCTTGTCTTTTGTGATCCCGTTCCTTACAGATTGTTCCAGGTCTCCTCCCTGCGCGCCGATGCCCGGGATCAAGATAGGCATATTAACAGCGATCTCCCTGATCTTTTTTAATTCACCGGGATTCGTCGCGCCCGCCACAAGACCGCAATTGCCGTATATATCCCATTCCTTGACGTGCTTTGCCACGTGTATATAGAGCGGAACTTTTTCGTCCCCGCTGTCCTGGAAGTCGCGGTACCCGGCGTTTGATGTAAGGCACAGGATGAACGTGCCGCGGTCCCGGTACTCAAGAAAAGGTTTTATCGAATCATATCCGAGGTACGGGTTGACCGTTGTCGCGTCGGCTTTGAATACTTCAAAGGCGCTCTTCGCGTACGCGCCCGCGGTATGGCCCACGTCGCCTCTTTTGGCGTCAAGGATGACGGGTATCTCGTCGGGGATATACTCTATTGTTTTTATCAGCGATTGCAGGCCGTAGATGCCGTACATCTCGTAAAAAGCTATGTTCGGCTTATACGCGCAGACAAGATCTCTGGTCTTGTCCACCACCATCTTGTTGAATGAAAAGATCGGGTCTTCTTTTGAAAGGAACTCTTTCGGCATGCGCGCGAGGTCTATGTCGAGCCCGACGCATAGAAGGCTGTCATTCTTTTCGCCTGCCTGGTCAAGCCTGTTCAGGAAGTCCATTGTTTTGATTTGCCAGCTGTTCTTTGATATCTTCGCTTACGGTATCGCCTATAGTTATCTTAGGTCCGTTAGCGGCGGGCTGCGCCTGTTTTACCTGTGCTTTTTCTTCGTCGATCTCCGCTTCTCTTATAGACAGTCCAATTTTTTGTTCGTCGGGCGAGATGCGCAGCACCTTTGCCTTGACAATATCGCCTGTCTTTACCGTTTCCTGCGGGTTCTGCACATTCTTGGAGGTAAGCTCGGTGTTATGTATCAGGCCTTCGATCCCTTCTTCGATCTCCACAAAAGCGCCGAACTTGGCAAATCTCAGTACCTTAACTTCGATCAACTGTCCCGGCCGGTACTTGTCAGCGGCGTTCGCCCAGGGGTCCGGCTGGAGCTGTTTTAATCCCAGGGATAATTTTTTATACTGCCTGTCGACGCCTATCACAAAGACCTCTATCTCCTGTCCCGGAGAGAGGACCTTCGACGGGTCGTCGATCCGTTTCCATGAGAGGTCGTTGATATGGACAAGGCCTTCGATGCCGTTGATGTTCACGAACGCGCCGAACTTTTTTATATTTGAGACGGTACCTTTGAGGACCTGGCCGATCTCTATCTGGTCGAACAGTTTTTCCCTGTCGACTTTTTGCCTTTCCTGGTTGCCGAGCCGGTGAGACATTATGATCTTGCTGCACCTGCGGTCGATCTCTAAGACTTTTACCGGAATGATCTTTCCGACAAAATCCGAAAGGGGAGTGTCCGGCCCTTTAAAGACCTGCGATGCCGGGACAAAACCTCTTATACCCGAAAAATCCACCACCAGGCCGCCGCCGACCGCCGAAGTGACCTTGACCTCAAGAGCGGTCTTGAACCTGAATGAATCGTACAGAGCCCTCCATTTGCCTTCTATTTCCGCTTTCTTGAGAGAGAGCAGCACGTGCCCCTCTTTTGTCGATACCGCGTCGATGAGCACGTCGATCTTGTCTCCCACGTTAAGGGCCCTGTCGCCGATCTCGTGGCTCGGGATGAGACCGTCGGATTTGTAATTGATATCGACAAGGATGCCGGTTGGATCGATCTTGACAACGGTGCCTTTGACAATATCGCCTGAATTATATGTCTTGAAGGTCTTGTCATAGCGGTCTTTTGTGGTCTCGGCCTGCGGCGCCGCCTTTATTTCTTTAACGGCAGCGGCCGGCTCCTGTGAAGGTTTCATGACCGTCTGCTCTTCTTTGGGCTGCAACTCGGGTTTTGGGGCGGCGGGTTTTATGGTGAAAGGAGTTGCCGCGAAGGCGCTTTCTTTCTGAGCCGAAGCGGGCCTTTCCTTTGTCTTTGATTCGCTGAGGGTCTCCGCTATAAGAGCGTCCAGCTCGTTAAGGCCTTCCCTTGAGCTCAGGGAACCGATCGAAGTGCCCTCGAGACCGGGAGGCGTGAATGAGCTGCCGTTTTTTTGGTCATCTTCCATAAATCACTCTGTTTTCAGAATACCATAACGGGATTTTTTTTTCAAATTGTATGAATACGCAAAAAACCGCTTGACAATCGTACTGGTTAGTTTAGAATAATTTTGTAGACATATTTATATATAAAGGAAGTGAGAGAACAAGTTGAAAAAAGATAAAGTCCAGTACGGGTTCGGTCCGCACCTGATGATAGACTGCTACGGATGCAACAAAGAAAAACTCTCCGATATGGACCTGATATTCGACACGCTCGACAAATTCCCCGATACGATCAAAATGACCAAGATAATGCCGCCTTACGTTTTCAAGTATCAGGGCGTGGTGCCCGAGGATTACGGCATCTCCGGGGTGGTCCTGATAGCGGAAAGCCATATAACGATACACACCTTCCCTGAAAAACAGCACGCTTTCATCGATATCTTCTCCTGCAAGGACTTTGACACGGCGCCGGCGACCGCTTTCATGATCGACCTTTTCGAGGCCGCCAACTACGACGTGCAGCTGTCGTCCCGCGGTATGGAGTTCCCCAGGAACATCCAGAAAGCAGCCGAGATCGTTTCAAAGGAAAGAAGAGACGTGAAGCAGGTGCAGCCGAGAGTCTATCATTGAAAAGGTTCCTGGAAATAGAACCTGAGTTCAGCAAATATTCTTCTTCCAAATTTATTATCATCCCCGCTCCTTATGAAGCCACGACTACTTACGGCAAAGGCACCAGGAAAGGACCTTCGGCGATACTGAAAGCTTCCCAGACAGTTGAAGACTACGATATCGAGCTGGGGTGCGAGCCCTATAAAAAATACGGTATCAGCGTCCTCTCTCCGCTGGTCCTGACTAAAGATCCTCATAACACGGTCTACAAAACAGTAAAAAAAGTATTGTCCGATAAAAAGATCCCGGTCCTATTAGGCGGGGAACATTCGGTCAGTTACGGGGCAATAAAAGCGGCAAAAGAAGCTTGCGATGATCTTAGCGTCCTCCAGTTCGATGCGCATGCGGACCTGCGGGATTCTTACCGCGGGTCAAAATATAGTCACGCGTGCATAATGAGAAGAGTGAGGGAAATGTGTCCCGCAGTGCAGGTCGGCATCAGGAGCGCGGACATAGACGAGATAAAATATTTAAAAGACAACGGACTTAACGGCAACGTCTATTATGCGCATAGTTTTGATGACTCAAAGATAAATTCTCTCGCGAAACAGCTTACGAATGATGTGTACATCACTTTCGATGTCGATGCTTTTGACCCGTCCATAATGCCGGCGACCGGGACCCCGGAGCCCGGAGGGCTTAACTGGTATCAGGTCCTGAATATTTTAAGAACGGTTATTTCCGCCAAGAATATTATCGGGTTTGATGTCGTGGAGCTCTCGCCAAAGCCGAATTTGCATCACTGCGAATATACGATCGCGAAACTCATCTATAAGATCATCGGGTATATTTCCAATAAATAGACCGGTCAGCTACTGGCCCATTTTCTGTTGCTTATAAGCCGTGAGCAAAGGGAAAGGAATCCCGAAAGTTGCCTGATGTGCAGCACCATCGTCCCACAACCGGAACCAACTTAACCATATCGAATCTTCCGGCGGAATTGTAAGCCCGAGTTGAGCAAACAGGCCGATGACTTTTTGACCTTTGGTATTGAATTCCCCTGCTCCCAACGGCTTCCCGGTCATAAGTATTGCTCCTTCGCCGTTAAGCCTGGGAGAAAACCACTTAGGCAATGTCATAGCGTATTCCGGAGTAGTAACATTTGAATATGGCCGGAAAATCCCTGCAATAGTCGTATCCGGATCCAGCGCATGACAAATAGTCTCATAATTGTTAGCGAACAAGTGAAGCGCTATTTTTGCAAAGCCGACTACCTCCGGGTGGTTCAGTGCGTCGACTGTCACTTCCGCGATATCAAAAGCCGAGAGAAAATCAACCCCTGTGGCTGTGATCGGAACGGCTTCTTCCCTTGGCAACATTAAATGCTCATTTCCGGTTATACATCTTATTGTTATTTTGTCAGGAAGAGCTGCGTTATATGTCAATATGTTTGTTTTTTTTAACACTGCAGCCGCTATAGGCCCTTCACGAGACGGAGTGAAACGGTGTCTTGAATCAGTTTTATCGAGTCTTCCGATCGGTCTCCCGAAATCGACTATTGACATAGTAAATACTCCTTTTAATCTTCTCAAATATCTATCGACTAGCTGCCGGTCTTATTGTGCTACAACGGTCCTATAAAAAGCATCGACATCATCCTTTATCAAGCTTGCCGAGCCGGGTTCAAGGAACAGGCATGATGTCATCCTTTCGAGTTCGTACCGGGATGTTCCCGCAAGTCTTAGAATACTGCCAGGGAATTTTTCAGAAACCGGTTCAAATAATGCGTTACGCACAGCCAGTGCCTTTCTTTCTGTAGGGACGACGCACGACCAGTATTTTATCCCGCGCGTCAGGGCCGGTATGGTCAGGGTCAACGCCAGAGGAACATCTTCGGGTCTTTTATAATGTCCCTCGGCCACCTGCTGGGCTTTTGCTTCAGGCGCGATGTCAATGACCTTCACCAGTTCCGGATCCTCGAACTTTGCAAGTGGAGGATCGTTGAAAGCGATGTGTGCGTTCACTTCTCCGAAACCGCCCTGCACGAACTCGGGACGGGAACTTTTTAGCAAGGACGCATAAATTCTTGCCATCGATGACGGGTCCGGATTCTCTCCTTTGATTTGGGATATCTTTGCAGGATCGATCGCTCTTCCTTGTGATGACAGTTCCCCCCATAGATGGGTATTATGGTACCATCTGAAGCTTTTTTTATCGGTCGGCGGAAGTGTCGCGTACTCGTCCATCTGGAACGCGGCTCTCATGGAACCCCAAGGGAATGCCTTGTTTCCGACAAGCGAACTGTACACATCATCCTGTGAAGGCGCTGCGGCAAAGATTCCCGCCCATGAGACGTGTCTGGTCAGATGAAGGTCTACAAAATGTTGAAGAGCAAAAGCTGCCGCCTCTCCCATCACCCTTCTGTTGGGTGCAATGACAACGTTCATCCCGTTCATTCTCAAACATTTAAGCTGAGGTTTTAAAGCCGGACTTACCGGAAAACCCTCCTGAATAAGCGAAATTTTTGCAGACATTATTTATTTCCTCCTTGTAAATATTTTGGAACCGGACGATCAAAAACCCCTCCTTTCATTTTTGAATATTACCTTTCTCATCTTAATGCCTCTGCGGTCGCGATATAAAAGCCCTCTGCCATCACGCGGCCCGCGTTGGGCTGTGCTTCACAAAAATATTCTAGCGGCGGCGGATTCAGCCCCGCCGCTAATTCCCTGCCCGCTTCAGCGAGGGCGAGCTGCGCGTAATAAGCCGAGGGATACATCCCGGCGAAATCGTTGTCCGCCCGATAATAAAGAAGAGAGTTTATTGGAGGATATCCGGTGAACCACGGGGACGGATACGAAGCAAGGACTATCGGATGGCCCTGCCGGCTAGCAACCCGGCTGAGGATCTTTAAAGAGATATTTCTAGTGGCGATGTGGTCCCAGTTCATGTCCGCCTGATGCGGTATAAATGCAAGGTTAACCGTGCGCGAGAAACTGTCAACAGCTTTACTTGCTTGTTCTTCATCTTCTGAGAATACGACGCGTCTGCCAATGTCAGGGCCGTCGGTTTTTCTCCGGTCATAAAATCCGAGGCTGAGAAGCTTCCAGCCGTTTATTCCCAGAAGCTTATCCGATCTTTCAAGTTCTTCAGTCCTGATCCTCAATTTTGTGGCCATCAGGTCTCTGTCCGATGTCTCCTCATGTCTTTTTGCGTAATCATCGAGTATCCCCATATGGCCAAGCGTGAGCACAAGATCAAAGACATTCCAGCCTTTGGATCGCAGATGCATCCCTAATCCTGCCGCCGCTATAGGAAAGTCGTCAGCGTGAGGGCTGAAACATATAGCGGTCCCGCCTGCATTTGCTCCTGCCTCCTCGAATAATCGGTTCAGATTTGGGTCCTCAAGTGCAGATATTATTCCGCCCGGGTTCAAAAGCGCAAGGTTAAATCTCTCCGCGAAGATAAAGCCCGAGGGAGGTGTTTCGGCCATAGCTGCCGATATTGCCGTGTTTTGCTGCATTTCGTCGAATCTGACCCTTGAGACTTGCGAGTCACATTCGGTGACCGATAGATATTTATTTTCTCCGGCTTTTTTGTCGTAAGGGAAAACAAAATTGAGCATATTCCTGACATTTATACTGTTTATAGGATGGATAAAAACACACTCAGACCGTGCCGCATTCACAATACTCCTGTAAAACAGTTGTTCTTCAACATCTCTTGAGGAAGGCCGCTGCGCTACAATGACATCCGCCTTGGCCGCATCCGCGACATCATCGGAAAATGACGAGCAGCCGCTTTCCAGGAACCATTTCCGCAGGCCTATGGACCTCTGGTCCCGCATCAAAGCTTTTTCGGAAAAGACCAAATTATTCTCCACAAGCCTGGATAGAAAAGTGGTTCTATATCCTCTCAGCCGCAACGATGTGTTTGCTTTGTTCTCAAACAAGCTTATTCCTTGCGGGACAAGACCGCATACGTTAGCCACAAAAATTACCTCTAATAATTTATCGGTATATTTATCGGGAAATTTCAGGGAAAATGTCCGGAACGATTATTTCGCGAGGGCGGCTTCAAGTCTCTTTATCGAGGTCTCTTTCCCGATGATCTCGACGGTGTCGAACATCGGCGGGGAATCCGACCTTCCGGTGAGCGCGACCCGCGCAGGGTGGATCACTTTTCCGGCCTTTACGCCGAGTTCTTTTGCTAAATTCCTGAAAACGGGCTCGATGTTATCTTTTGTGAAAGGGGAGACCTTTGAAAGTCCTTCTTTCAGCCTTGAGAGGATGTCCGCTACCCCTTCTTCTTTAAGGTGTTTCTGCACGGCCGCGGGATCGAACTTCAATTCATCGCTGAAAAAGAAATCCGAGAGAGCTACGACCTCGTTCACCGTCTTCATCCTGTCCTGCAGGCAGACGATTATCTTTCTGATATGGTCGATCCCTCCCTTTGTTTTTGACAGTTCAGTGTAAGAAGGGTACGCCTTTTCAAGGAAAGGCCTTGTGAGGTCCATGAGCCTCTCCGGCAGCGACTGCCTTATGTAGTGCGCGTTCAGCCAGTCAAGCTTGTCAGTGTCGAACACCGCGGAAGTCTTGTTAACCTTTTCAAGAGTGAACAGATCGATCAGTTCTTCCCTTGAAAATATTTCCTGGTCCGCGTGGCCCCATCCGAGCCGCGCGAGATAGTTGATCATGGCTTCCGGCAGATAACCCAGGCCTTTATAATCTATTACCGAAGTCGCGCCGTGGCGCTTGCTCATCCTTGCTTTGTCCTTTCCGAGTATCATCGGGATATGGGCGAACTTTGGCAGATCAAACCCTAAAGCCCGGTACATAAGGATCTGCCGCGGGGTATTTGAAAGATGGTCGTCGCCGCGGATAACATGCGTGATCTCCATCAAGTGGTCGTCTATGACCGCCGCGAAATTGTACGTGGGAAAAGTGTCGGTCTTAAGTATCACAAAATCATCAAGCAGGCCATTTTCGAATTTTACGGGGCCTCTTATAAGATCATCGACGATGGTCGTTCCTTCGACCGGGGTCTTGAACCTCAGGACAGCGGGTTTTCCGCCGGCTATAAGTTTCTTTTGCTCGTCGGCCGTGAGTTTCCTGCATTTTCCGTTGTAACGGGGAGCTTCCTTTTTTTCCCGGGCTTCTTTTCTCTGGGCGGCAAGCTCTTCACCGGTGCAAAAACAGTAATAAGCTTTTCCTTCTTCAAGAAGCTTCTGCGCGTACTCTCGGTAGATATCAAGCCTCTCTGTCTGGTAAAAAGGGCCTTCGTCCCAGTCCATTCCGAGCCACTCGAGCCCGTCGAGTATCGCCTGCGTGGCGTCCTGGGTGGAGCGGGCCTTGTCGGTGTCCTCTATTCTGAGGATAAAATCACCTTTCATCTTCCTTGCGAACAGCCAGTTATAAAGCGCGGTCCTTGCCCCTCCGACGTGAAGATAACCGGTGGGGCTTGGGGCGAATCTGACCCGTACTTTTTTGTTTGAAGAGGACATGCTAATAGTATACAATATAGAAAATGATTAAGACAAACTCGAAAAAAGCAGTTCGTAATTCGCAGTTCGCAGTTAGAGAAGAAAAATATTTCAGGTCCGTTTGTTTTTTTGTTATAGTGATCTTGCTATCTATATCTAAACCTTCATTTGCCGATACTTATCTTGAATCCGTCCTAAAAGACGGTTTCGGAGTGCGGCCTATCGGCATGGGCGGCGCGTTCACCGCGGTGGCCGATGACAGTGACGCCATATTTTATAATCCCGCCGGCCTTTCGGATGCAAAGGCGCAATATACGCGGGGATATCTTGACATGAACACCGATTCCTATGACGTCAATGACTGTTACGCGGTCGCTACAAGTCAGGCGGGTTTTGCCAACTGGAACAGGTGGGACAAGACCGGGCAAAAGGTCTCGGTCACCGGTTTTTCATTCGGGACAAAGGGAAACAACAAAGTATCGTGGGGCGTCACGTTCAAGAACATCGCGTGGTCGCTTGCCGGCGGTGATGATAAAGGCTGGACCCTTGACGCGGGCATCAAAGCTCCTTTGATGGCGGAGATCAATGTCGGGGTACTGTTCCAGGACCTTGTCAAAAATACGGCCCCCGTCAGTTCGACGGTGAGATTAGGGGCGGCGATGAACCCCGCCGCGTCAAAAGACAGCATATTGGCAGTTGACGCGGAGTTCAGGGACTTGAAATCAGAAAAGGGCGCCACTATTTATATGCATTACGGCGCGGAGTTCAAACTGACGAACGGCCTGATAGTGCGCGGGGGCTGGACAAAGGACCGGTACAGCGCCGGAGCGACCGCGACTTTTCCTTATGTCACTTTGGATTATGCCGTGATAATCAATCCGGATTCAAAAAATACGCAGATGTTCGGCTTCAGGATAGGAGAGGATAGCGGGCGGATGTGATCCGGCCGCAGGACTGTGCGGTCATTCAGAGAGGCTCTCTCCGGTCACAAGGATGTACCTTATTTTTCCGGGGACGACCATTTTCAGTCTGGTCTTCGCGATCTGCTCTATCCTGTCAAGTGATTCCTCCCTTGCCGCCTGAGCCGCAAGGGTCCTGTTTTCGCTCCTTATCTCGTTCAAAGCGTTCTTGTTTTCGCCGGCCGCGTAACCCAGCTCGGCGGTCTTGGTGTAGATCATGAGATGGACTATCGCCATTGAGAACACCAAAAAAAAGAAAATAAATATTTTGTTCCTCATATTTTTTCAGCAGCCCTCAGTTTCGCGCTTCTTGAGCGCGGGTTCGCCTTGATCTCATCGTCGCTCGGCGGCACAGGTTTTTTTGTCAATATATCCAAGCTTTTCTGATGGCCGCACGTGCACGCGGGCATTCTCTTGTCGCAGATGCAGCCGGACGCTTCTTCCCTGAAAAAGTTCTTGACGATCCTGTCCTCAAGGCTATGGTAAGATAATACCGCGATCCTGCCCCCTTTTTCAAGAAGGCCCGCGGCCTGTTTCAGGCCGCTTTTCAGATCGTCAAGTTCACCGTTGACTTCAATGCGTACCGCCTGAAAAACACGGACCACGCTGTCGATCTTGTTCTTGAAGGGGACCGATTTCTGTATCACAGCGGCAAGCTCTTTTGTAGTGTTTAACGGTCTATGTTTTACAATATTTGACGCGATCCTTTTTGCAAAACGCTCCTCGCCGAATTCTCTGATAATATTTACCAGTTCCTCTTCGCGGTAGTCGTTGACGACCGATCCGGCGGTCAGGGGGTTCCTTTTATCCATCCTCATATCAAGCGGACCTTCCCTCATGAAGCTGAACCCTTTTTCGGGAGTATCGATCTGGAAAGACGAGACGCCCAGATCGAACAAAGCGCCGTTTATCGACGCGATGTTCATGGAGAACAGGATCGTTCGCAGGTCCGAGAAACTATCGTTGACAAAGATCGTGTGGCCGTCATATTCCCTGAGGTTCTTTTCCGCTTCTTTTATCGCGTCGCTGTCTTTGTCGAGCAGGATGAGTTTTCCGCCGGGGACGATCCTTTTAAGGATCTCTGCGGAATGACCTCCCGCTCCCGCGGTGGCGTCCACCCAAAAGCCCGCAGGCCGCGGGTTTAGCAGTCCAATAGTTTCTTTTAATAGGACGCTGGTGTGGTATGTCATTGTTATAAGCTTTCCTGATTATATCTTGCTTGAATCTCTCAAACAACTAATATATAGTTTTTATTATGATACTCGATGAGATAGTGGCAAACAAGAATCTTGAGATATCGATAAAGGACAGGGAAACCGACATCAGCGATTTCCTGGAGCTTATCGATCTTGCAAAAAAACCGAAAGACTTTGCAAAGGCCGTGTCAAAACCGGTGTCGCTGATCGCCGAAGTGAAAAAAGCTTCCCCTTCGGCAGGCGTGATAAAAGAAGACTTTGATCCGGTGGCGATCGCGAAAGAATATGAAAGGTCGGGAGCCTCGGCAGTATCGGTCCTCACGGATGAAAAATATTTCGGCGGCAGCATAAAAGATCTCGCGAACGTGGCGCAAAATGTGGACATCCCTGTGCTCCGCAAGGATTTTATTATCGACGAATACCAGATATTCGAAGCCCGCGCTTTCGGCGCCGACGCGGTACTTCTTATCGCCGCGGTCCTGTCGGACGACCAGCTTGACTCCTTTTCTGATCTGACAAGGCAGCTTGAAATGAGCGCGGTCATCGAGGTCCATACCAAAGAAGAATTGTCGAGGGTTGCCGACATATTTATGAGCCCGGCCCCAAGCGCCGCGCGCCCTTTAATTATCGGCATCAACAACCGCGACCTCAATACGTTCAACGTCGATATCGGCACAACGCTTGATCTGATAAAACTCGTCCCTAAAATAAAGAGCAGGGAAGATATCAGGGCCCTGAAAAAGGCCGGCGTCAATGCTGTCCTGATGGGAGAGGAACTGATGAGGTCCCATGACATAGGGGAAACAGTCAAAGAGCTCGTCTCGTGACAAAGGTTAAAATCTGCGGGATAACCAACCTGAAAGACGCTCTTGACGCGGCTGCCCTGGGCGCCGACGCGCTCGGTTTCGTTTTTGCAAAAAGCCCCAGGAAAATATCCCCTGAAAAAGCAAAAGAAATAGTACTGAAGCTTCCCTGGCGTATCATAAGGGTCGGAGTGTTCGTCAATGAAGGCGCTGAAAGGGTAAACAGGACCGTCAGGGCCTGCGGGCTTGATCTTGTGCAGCTGCACGGGGATGAAACGCCTTCATACTGTAAAAAAATAAGATCAAGGATGATCAAAGCGGTAAGGATAAAAAACGAAAAAGACCTTCTGAAGATCAAAAAATATAAAGTGAGCGCGATACTTCTCGATGCTTATTCAAAAGACAAGTACGGCGGGACAGGAAAGACGTTTGACTGGAGCCTTGCGAAAAAAGCGAAAAAGTACGGCATCCCGGTCATACTTTCGGGAGGTCTTGATGAAAAAAATCTTTCCCCGGCAATAAAAACGGTCAGGCCGTACGCGGTCGATATCTCAAGCGGGGTCGAAATATTGCCCGGCAGGAAAAGTGCAAAAAAAATGAAAACGGTCATTGCAATCGCAAAAGGCGGCTGTATAATATAAACAAAAGATGAACATGAACAATCGACCTGACAATAATAAGAAAAAAGACCTCCAGTTTATCGTCAATGACGGGATCATCTATGCTAAAAGGGATATCATGAACCTTTTGTGGGACCTGGGATTTGTCACGTACTACGAAGTCGAAGGCGAAAGGGTCGTAAATAAAGGCAAAGGCTTCATAATGCGCGTTTCTTCCAACTCCGAGGACCCCACATTATTTTTGAACGGCCGCATATACATTAATGTAAGCTCCGTAGACTACCTCAGGGTTAAAAAAATAAAGGAGGACCAGACCCTTTATGAACTCCACAGCACGAACAGGATAATCAAGATAATCCCCGACACTAAAAAACAGGCATATCCTCCTTTCAGGTATGTCGCTGATACGATGGTCGGGATGGGTGTCATCGGAGAGGAGCTTCCCCCGGAAGGCTTAGAGGGGCCGATGGACGATTTCAGGGACCTGCCGCCGGACGGCGAGTTGAATTAAACAAAACCCCGCTGTTATTTTCTGTTCTAAAAATCAGCTGCAATTTTACTGAAATGCGTTCGATACATATTTGTAAAGATATATTTTTCAGGAACGAGATATTTATGTCAAAGATAAGATCCGATGTGGTTTTTAGCGCTGTCGACCGTCCGACAAGATCGCTGGTCTTAAAACAAGCGGACAGGTTCGCTTTGGGAAGGCCGTTGAATATACCGGCATGTTCAGTTGTCCAGGATGTGACAGGGCATATAAACAGGACCTGGATCGTGGCGGAGACGGATAAGGCAAGCGAAACGAGAAGGTTTGTTGTCCAAAACCTCGGGCAAGTGTTCAACCCCAAAGCTATCGCAGCCAATCTCCGATTATTCATAGATGCCCAAGCCCGGGCAAGAAGCCAGGGGGATCTGCCGGTCCATTGGAAGGACATTGTTTTTAAGGCAGCAGGTATTGGTTCAGACAATGTGATCTTATTTGACAGGAAGGGATCCCCGTGGAGGGCGATGAACTTCATTCCCGGGAATATTTTTATTTTTGAAAGATTCAGCAGTATCCCGCAGTCAATGCGGATTGAAGCGGCGAGGTCACTGGGAGATTCGATCGCGGTATTCGGAAGGATATTGGACCTTGTCCCGTATAAAAGATTAGAAATGCCCCTTCCCAATTTCCATAACGCTAGATACCATTATGATTATCTTATCTCGGTCATGAACGGCGGATCTCCTGTTTTAAGCCTTTGCCAGGACAAAAGCATAACCGTCAGGATGAGCGATAAAATGCGCGGTACATACAGGTCAAGGATCGATACGTTATTTAAAAAGATCAAAAGCAGGACCCGGCTTTTGGATGTACTCGAACCTGCGGGTGACGCTTCAACTCACGGCGACACAAAGATCACCAACGCGGTCTTTTCTCTGAATGAAAAAGGCAAGCTTGTTGTTGCTGCGTGGATAGACCTGGATACGATTCAAAAAGGCAATAAGCTTGACGACCTCGGGGATGCGTTGAGGTCGGCCGGAAATCCGGCAGGAGAGGAGCCAAAAGACATCGATCAAGTATGTGTCGACAAAAAAATAGTCGATGCGATAATCAGCGGTTATTTTGGCAGGGCGACGGAATATTATACTTCATCACGGATCCGTACTCTGAGGGGCCTGGCCGTGCAATCATTTATGCATTACCTCTATGTGCTGTCGATGAGGTCCTTTGCGGATTCACTGGTCGGGAACAAATACTGGGAATTAAAGAACGGAGAGCCGGAAGACCTTATACTCTACAGGGCAGAAGTCCAGATGAGAGCGCTTGAAAAAGCCGAAGAAGCTTATGGGATATAAAGATGATTCTCAAATGTAAAAAATCTAGATGAAGATTCGATGAAGGAAGACTTAAGATAGAGCTGTTCTTTTCATGCCTTCGATCTTTGCATCAGGGAATAATCCGAATATCTCGCTCGCTTTCACGCTCCCTGTATTGCTGCACTGGACGGTGATGTCCAGTTTTCCGTCAACAAAGGACAGGGTTTTTATCATCGGACGGATGTTTACGTCTTTATCTTTCCTTTTGACGATGATCTCCCTGGAAGCGGTTATTTCATCTATTCTTTTTTGAATGTCGTCCGGAGACGTGGCCTGATATTTTGCGGTTGTGATCTGAGCGGTTAAGGCAGTTGTGCCTGAAAAGATATTTCTGGCTTCTGTTATCTCCACCCCTTTAGGCAGCGTCCTGTTGAGTTCCTCCTTGACGGTCTCCGGGCTGTTCCATCTTTCAAAATAAATATCGATGAACTCGCATTCGGAGGTTATTCCGAGCGACAGCGGCGGGCCGAACGACATCTTTTGCCTCGGATTGAACCCTTCGCTGTAAGCCAGGGGAAGATCGGTCCTTCTCAGCGCGCGTTCCCACAGCCTGACAAGGTCAAGATGCCCGATAAACTTCAGCTCATCGCCTTTTTTATATTTTATTCTTATTCTCTGCAAGAGCTTTCTCCCATTTTGAAAAGTCAAAATATTCCGTCCAGTTGTCGAACCTGCAGCCGAGATCAAAGGCTTTTTTGATCACTTGCCCCGTCTTTTCATCTCCGGCTGAAAGGAGACCTTCGATACTGCTCATTTCAGGGGAATGCCATTTAAGCTCGATCCCGCGGTGCTTCAGGTTATGCTTCAGATAGTCCTGTTTTCTTCTCGTCTCCTCAAGCGAGATCATTTTCTCATTCTCAAAAGGAGTGTTCTTTTTCGGGACAAAGGTCGAGGCATTCACTGTTATCCTTGCCCTAGGATTTGCCCGTTTTCCTTCTCCGATTATTTTGTTGGAAAGCTCCACGATTGCTTTTATGTCCTCTTCAGTCTCGGTCGGAAGCCCGATCATGAAATAGAGCTTCACGGAGTTGGCGCCGGAAGAGAACGCGCTGACGCATGAAGATATTATTTCTTCTTCCGTCAGGTCTTTGCATATCAGGTCTCTGAGACGCTGGGTCCCTGCTTCGGGCGCGAGCGTGACACCTGACCTCCTGACGTTCTGTATCTCACCTGCCATGTCTTTTTTGAACGAGTCCGGCCGCAGTGACGGAAGAGATATCGATATCCTTTTCTTCGCGAACTTCTGTCCGAGTTCTTTTGCGATCCCGATAAGGCCCGGATAATCGCTGCTTGAAAGCGAGATGAACGATAATTCCTCAAATCCCGTATTTTCAAGGATACGGTTTGAAAGTTCTTTTATCTTTTCGGGACTGAGAAGACGGACGGGCTTGGTAGTATTCCCCGCCTGGCAGAAGGCGCATCTTCTGGGGCATCCGCGCATTATTTCGACAGCCGCCCTGTCGTGGACTATCTCTATAAAGGGCACTATCGGTCTTGTGGGATAGTCGATCGTGTTGATGTCCTTAACGATACGGCGTTTGACGCTTTTTAATTCATTATGGTCCGGAACATAGACGCCTTCGATCTTGGACAACGCTTCCAGGGACCGCGGCCGCGAACCCCTATATTTAATATATACATCTATCATCTCGAGGATGACCTCTTCACCATCGCCGATGACGAACGCGTCGATAAAATCCGACATCGGAAGCGGATTGTTGGTGCATGCTCCGCCCGCGATGATCAGTGGATGTGTCTTGTCCCTTTCTCTTCTGTGTAAAGGTATCTTTGCCGACTCAAGCAAATACAGGACATTCGTATACGTGAGCTCGTTCTCCAGCGAAAAGCCCAAAATATCAAAATCTTTTATTGGCACCTGTGATTCGAGCGAAAATAACGGGATGTCTTGTTCTTTCAGCTTTTGTTCCATATCCGGCCAGGGCGCGAAAACCCTTTCGCAGGCGACATCCTGCCTTTTGTTCAGGATGTGATAAAGGATCTGAAGACCGTAATTCGACATTCCGATCTCATACGTGTCAGGATAGGAAAGGGCGATCTTTATCTTGTCATTGTAATCGTCCTCGTCTTTTTTGTGAATGGAATTGAGTTCACTGCCGGTGTATCTTGCGGGTTTCAGGACAAAAGGAAGTATTTTCTCTTCAAGGACATCATGCATATATTAATGATAACACGGTGATAAATAACAAAAAGGGGCGAAAACCCGCCCCTCCTTGTATCCAGAAACCGTTTTTTTAAACGAGACCCTGGTCTATCATGGAATCCGCGACTTTAACGAATCCCGCGATATTGGCGCCTTTCACGTAATTGATGAAATCGCCTTCTTTGCCGTACTCCACGCATGATTTGTGGATATTGATCATGATGTCGTGAAGCCTCTTGTCGACTTCTTCACTTGTCCAGCTCAGCCTCATGCTGTTCTGGCTCATCTCAAGACCGCTGGTCGCGACCCCGCCGGCATTTGCCGCTTTGCCCGGCCCGTAAAGTATCTTCGCGTTCAAAAATACCTTCACGCCTTCCGGAGTGGTAGGCATGTTGGCCCCTTCGCTAACGCAGATGCAGCCGTTCTTTACGAGGGTCTTCGCATCAGCCTCGTTGATCTCGTTCTGTGTCGCGGACGGGAAAGCGATATCGCCTTTCTCGTTCCATGGTGTCTTTCCTTCCACGTATTTCACGCCGTACTTGTCGGCATATTCCTTGATCCTGCCTCTTTTTACGTTCTTGAGCTCCATTATGAACGCGAGTTTTTTCTCGTCTATCCCTGCGGGATCGAATATGTAGCCGTTGGAATCAGAGGCGGTCACGCATTTTCCGCCGAGCTGGTTCACTTTTTCTATGGTGTATTGCGCGACGTTGCCGGACCCGGAAACCAGGCAGACCTTTCCTTTTATGGATTCGCCTCTGGTCTTCAGCATCTCCTGGGCAAAATATGTCGAACCATATCCCGTTGCTTCCGGCCTGATAAGGCTTCCGCCCCAGCTCAGTGCCTTGCCCGTGAGAATACCTGTAAATTCATTCCGTATCCTTTTGTACTGTCCGAAAAGGAAACCGATCTCTCTTCCGCCCACACCGATATCGCCCGCGGGGACGTCGGTGTCCGGACCGATATGCCTCTGCAGCTCTGTCATGAAGCTCTGGCAGAACTTCATCACTTCGTTGTCGGATTTTCCCTTCGGGTCAAAATCCGAACCGCCTTTTCCTCCGCCCATAGGAAGGGTCGTAAGGCTGTTCTTGAAAACCTGTTCGAACGCGAGGAATTTCAAAATGCCCAGGTTCACGCTCGGATGCAGCCTCAGCCCGCCTTTGTAAGGGCCGATCGCCGAGCTCATCTCTATCCTGAAACCTCTGTTGATCTGGATATCCCCTTTATCGTTGAGCCAGGGGACCCTGAACATTATCACTCTCTCAGGCTCGACCATCCTTTCTAGTACCTTTGCTTTCTGGTATTTCGGGTTCTTTTCGATGAACGGCATCACGGATTCGACCACTTCGCTCACTGCCTGCATGAATTCCGGTTCGTTGGGATTCCTTTCCATCACCTTTTTCATAAAATCTTCTACGCTGTTTAACATGTCGTTGCTCCTTTAATAGAATAAGCGATTTTTTTGAACGGACGGTGTTCAAACTGAAAGCACGGACTTTGTGCGGTTGTTACCTTAATCTTCTCAGATTATAACTTACTATCAGGGACTCCGCAATATCCTTCATACTTTTGCGGGAATCCATCGAGAACTTCTGGAGCTTGAGATAAGCCTCTTCCTCGGTCAGTTTCTCGTCCCTCATGAGGATGCCTTTGGCCCTTTCGACAAGTTTTCTCGTCCTGAGCTCTTCTTCCATATCGTGGGCCATGGTCAGTATATCCGTGTTTTCAATGGCTACGGCCGCGAGGCATGCGATCGAAGACAGGACTGCGATCTCGGTATGAGTGAAGGAGTGTGGTCTTGAAGTGTACGAATTTACCACGCCGATGACCTTTCCTTTTACAGTAAGCGGAACGCAGAGTAATGATCTGAGCTTTTCTTTCCTGGCGATATCCCTATATTTGTATTCCGGTTCCTTCGCGATGTCTTTCACGACTATCGGCCTGTTCTCCAGCACAACTTTGCCGGCGATGCCTTCGCCGATCCTGAGCGGCGGTTTTTTATTGTACTCCTCGCTCATGCTGTGCGTGGCGCGGATCACGAGCTCTTTTTTCTCCTTGTCGATGAGCTGGATGGAGCAGATGCTAGATTTTAAAAGCTTCGCGGTGACGTTCACGACCAGGCGCAATATGTCATCAAGCGACAGGTCAGAGGAGATCGCCTTGCTTATCTCGCTGAAGGCCAATATCTGTTCTTTTAACGGCTGTTTTTTGTGCGGCTTAGTCTTTGGCATTACCATGGAATTATAGCATTTTCAGTGAAATTTCTGAAAATAACGTTCGATAAGAATATAGTCGAAGTTAACACAAATATAAAAGGAGAATAAAAAGAATGGGAAATACTTGCGGAATCAAAGCCCTACATTTCGGGACCAAAAACGCCAGTGATGATGTCTTCGTGTTGCATAATAAAGGCAGAAAAGGAATTATCGACACGGTTGGTGTCCGCTTAAAAGGGATGACTGTCCTGGATATCAAAGGAACGGATAACAGCGGCAGACGGGTGGACCTGATAAGGACCATGCCGTCTTACCGGCAATCCGTGGGCTGGATCGGTAACGATGAACGCCGCACCTGGGGCAGCGCGATGTTCGGTGCTTATATTTGTCCGGTGCAGAACAGGGTCAAGGCGATTGAGAAATACGGAGACGGTATGAGAACTATAAAAATCAACGGCCACACACAGGTGATACCTGTGGATGCAGACGGTGTAATGCTTCACGGGCTCGGGCTTCACGGGTACGGGTCGCTTCTTGAATGGAAAATTGTAGATGTGAATTTAAATACCTGCAATAATTCCGCGGCGATCACCGCAACGGCTACTATACCGGAGACAGAGTGGTTCTCAACTATTCAATTGTTCCAGACGATCAGTTTGACAGACGGGGTTCTGGGAAGGAGCACTTACCCTTCCAATCCCGGCAATGTTCCGACATTCTTTTCAGACACCGACCATGCTTATTTTAAGATCCCAAAGGGACAAAAGAGGAGCGAAGTCATGATAAGTCTCGCCGGAGACAGCTTTATCCGGACAAAAACCGATCCGTTCGTGAAGGGAGAGACACTGCTCCCTGTTTTTAAACCGAACCCTTTTATTGACAGACAGGAAACCCCCTTCGATGATCTGTTCTGCGGCCCGCTCAAGGACCGCGTTTTAGGGGATAAATTTCTTGACCATTGTATTATCCGATTGAGAGAAGAGCAGATGCCGGGCAACACAGATTTCAGACAGTATGCCGCAAGAGCCTTTTATCCTTCCGCGGGATGGGGAGTGGAGGTGTCCACGCCTTTCCCGAAGGATTTTCCTTTGATACATGCCCTGCAGGTATATGCTCCGCCGAAAAGCAGCAACCCGTTAGCCGCGAATGCAATTTGCTTTGAATTCGCACCGTGTGTCACTGATCCCTTTAATCCGGGTTGGCGAAAGTTCCCTGTAACAAAGGAAAGAGGTTTCAATCCGGCCGGAATGTGGATATTAAAACCGGGAGAAACAACGCTGAGAACAAGTGTCAGGCAGATCAGGATGATAGACAAGCTCCAGAATGACTGAAGATATCGATCTGAATAATATCGAATTTTCAGTGAAATTTCGGGGGAAAGTTGTCGATACATTAATAGAACGGATTTTGGGCAGGGAAAGGCAGCAGGATCAAGATGAAAAAAGAGACAAGATGCCCGTCATGCAACAAGCTCCTCATGAAAGACGGGGAGATCAAATGTCCCCGATGCAAAGAGGTCACCGTCGTCGGAGAACCCTGCGAATTCTTTGAAAGCTGCACCCACCGCCTCGAGAAAAAAAGGTTCGGGACCGTAAAGAACCTGCTGAACACCCTTCCGATCGCGATGCGCGAGAGGATGAGGCTCTCGAACTACCAGCCGAGCAAGTCCGCCCGCTAAACATAAAAGTATCAGCGCTTAGAGCCATTATGTTATAATCCTTCCATGCTCTTGACCGTCGATATCGGGAATACGAATATCGTCGCCGGTCTTTTTGAAAATGACCGTTTAATAAAGAAATTCCGATTTAGTACGTATTTAAACGATTACAAAAAACAATTCTTCTCTTTTAAAGGCGCTTTCATCGAAGGCGTCATTATTTCATCGGTGGTCCCTGCTGTTGAGAAGAATATCGGGCGAATTCTCAATAGATTGTTCGGTATAGAGCCTTTCTTTTTGAACGCGGCCACTTTCAACGGCCTTATGAAGATCTTATTGAAGAATAAAAATGAGATCGGAGTGGACCGGCTTGCCGATTCTTACGCCGCGATGATCCTTTACGGAAAGCCCCTGATAGTGATCGATTTCGGCACGGCCACGACATTCTGCGCCGTCGATAAAAAAGGTTCCTACCTGGGAGGCGCGATATCACCCGGGGTCGCGATCTCAAGGGACGCATTACATGAAAAGACCGCGAAACTGCCCCTGGTCGCTCT
This sequence comes from Candidatus Saganbacteria bacterium, assembly GCA_026387835.1. NCBI lineage: Bacteria > Bacillati > Candidatus Saganbacteria bacterium. The sequence continues at coordinate 58,781 of JAPLKZ010000010.1, read as the reverse complement.
GAAAGTCCCCGTAAAAGCGATAGGGGGCAGCACTGTTTCAGCGATGCAGTCGGGCATAATCTACGGATACGCGGGAATAGTCGAAAGTCTTGTCAAAAGGTTCAGGGAAAAGCTAGGCAAAAAAACCAGGGTAGTCGCCACCGGAGGCCTGGCGGGAATTATTTCATCCCAAACTGATATAATAGATGTTGTAGACCCCGACCTGACATTAAAGGGCCTGAACTTAATATGGAAGGCAATATGGAAGAGCTGAACAGGCAGGAAAATACCGAAGACCTCAGCGCGCTGTTAAAGGTCCGCCGGGAGAAGCTGGATTTTTTCAGGTCGATCGGGATGGAGCCGTTCGCATACAACTTCAAAAAAAATACGGATTCGATCTTTATCCTCGAAAAGTATAAAGATCTTGAGCACGGGCAGGAAAGCGGGGAAGAATACTCGCTTGCCGGCCGCGTGATGCTCAAAAGAGGCCACGGCAAAGCGGCTTTCGCGCATATCCAGGACGAAAAAGGCAGGCTCCAGATATATGTAAAACTTGATATTGTCGGCGCAAAAATATTCGAGGCTTTCGAGAAGATAGATATCGGCGATATCATCGGGGTCAAGGGAAAAATATTCAAGACAAAGACGGGCGAAGTCTCCGTTAAAGTGCATGAACTTATCCTTCTGACAAAATCACTCAGGCCGCTACCTGAAAAATGGCACGGGCTCCATGACACCGACACAAGATACAGGGAGCGGTATGTCGACCTTATCGTTAATCCCGCGGTGAAAGAAGTGTTCATGACCAGGAGCCGCGTGATCTCGCAGATAAGGAGGTCGCTTGAAGGAAAAGGCTTTATCGAGGTAGAGACCCCGATGCTCCATTCCATGCAGGGCGGGGCCGCCGCAAAACCGTTCAAGACTTTCCATAACGCGCTTAATATGGAATTGTTCTTAAGGATCGCTCCGGAATTATATTTAAAAAGGCTGATCGCGGGAGGTTTCGAGAAAGTCTTTGAGATCGGCAGGGTCTTCAGGAACGAGGGGATGTCGTTCAAGCATAACCCCGAATATACGATGATCGAGATCTACCAGGCTTATGCCGACTATGAAGATATCATGAAACTGACCGAGGAACTTGTCTCCGAGTCCGTCAGCAGCGTACTCGGCACATTGAAAGTAAAGTACAAAGAACACGGGATAGATTTTTCCGCCCCCTGGAAAAGGATGACCCTGTCGCAGGCCCTGAAGCACTTCGCGGGGATCGATATCGGCATATCCGAAAAAGACCTCAGGAAACTGGCAAAAGAAAGAGGGATCGAAGAGGCCGGTTCGCTCGGTTCGGGGAAACTGATAAATGAACTTTACGACAGGTTCGTGGAGCCGCACCTGATCCAGCCGACCTTTATCACGGATTACCCGCTTGAGACGTCGCCGCTGGCGAAAAAGAAAAGGAACGACCCGAAACTGGTCGAAAGGTTCGAGGTCATTGTCGCGGGGATGGAACTTGCCAACGCGTTCTCGGAACTGAACGACCCCATCGACCAGAGACAGCGCTTTGAAAAACAGATGGAGCTGAAAAAAGCCGGGGATGAAGAGACGGAATCTCTTGACGAGGACTATATAAAAGCGCTCGAGATCGGGATGCCGCCGGCGGGCGGGCTGGGTATAGGCATAGACAGGCTGATAATGCTCATAACGAACTCATCATCGATAAGGGATGTATTATTATTCCCGCACATGAGGCCTTTGACATAATATGATCGTAACAGAACAAAAGAAGATCGAAGAAATACTTGGGATGCTCAAAGAGAGCAAAAGCATTTTTATTGCGGGCTGCGGCTCGTGCGCCACGACAACAAATACCGGCGGCGAAGAACAGGTCAGGGAGATGAAAAAGGCCCTTGAAAAAGCCGGAAAGCGCGTTACCGGGACAAAAGTAATAGAATCGACCTGCGACGAGCGGCTGTGCAAAAAAGATCTCAAAGACCTGCGTAAAGAAATGGACGAAGCCGACACTTTTCTTGTCATGTCATGCGGGGCGGGGTCCCAGACGATAGCCGACCTGATCGGCAAAAAAACTTTTCCCGCTCTCAATTCCATGTTCCTGGCAAGAGTGGAGCGCGCGGGAAAATTCTACGAGATGTGCACCACCTGCGGGGACTGCCAGCTGGACAAGACGGGCGGCATCTGCCTTATAACACGATGCGCTAAAAACACCCTGAACGGCCCGTGCGGCGGTTCCGTAGAGGGCAAATGCGAGGTCAACAAGGAAAACGACTGCGCGTGGGCGATCATCGAAGAGAGGCTGAAGCAGATAAATTCCGTTTCGGACATCAGGGATTTCCGGCCGGTAAAAGACTGGTCCGCAGCGCTGCGGCCGAGAAAAGTCGAAAAATGAACACCTTAAGAAAAGCCATAGATAACAATGAATTCATATTGACTGCGGAGATATTCCCACCCAGGGGAAGCGATATAATCCCCGCTCTGGAAAAAGCCAGGCAGCTTAAAGACACGGTACACGCGATAAACGTGACCGACAACCAGAGGGCGGTGATGAGGATGAACCCCATTGTCCTCTGCCACAAGCTTGTAAGCGAAGGTGTCGATGCGGTATATCAGATGTCCTGCCGCGACCGCAACAGCATGGGGCTTTCATCTGATATACTCGCGGCGGCAGCGCTCGGCATTAAAAATATCCTGGCCATCACCGGAGATTATCCCGTCAAGGATGGGAAAGTCCTCGCGAAGCCCGTGTTCGAAGTGGATTCGGTCCAGTTGATAGATCTTATTAAAAAAATTAGCGGCGGGAAAGATCTTCACGGTAACGGTCTGTCGGGCAAAGCCGATCTTACCACAGGCTGCGTGGTCAATCCGAACAGCGAGCAGATGGACCTTCAAATAATGAAACTGAGAAAAAAAATAGATGCGGGCGCCGAATTCATCCAGACACAGGTGGTCTTTGACACAGACCTGTTCAAAAAGTTCCGCGACAAGGCGGGCCGTCTCAAGGCAAAACTTCTGCTCGGCATATTCCCTTTAAAATCTTTATCGGCAGCGGTCTTTATGGACCAGAAAGTTCCCGGGGTGAAAGTGGGGGAGAAGGTCCTGAAAAGGATGAAAGCCGCTAAAGATCCGGTCAAAGAAGGCCTGGATATCGCGGTCGAGACGATAAAAGAACTTAAATCTTTATGCGACGGCGTTCACTTCATGACGATGAACGATGCGGAAACAGTCAAACGGATAACAGAGAAAATATGAGAGAACCTAAAAACAGACAATTATACTATGAAGATATTTTTGAAGAATTAGAGAAAAAGAAAGTCAAGTACCTTATTATCGGCGGGATCGCGGTTAATCTTCACGGGGTTGAGCGAGTTACAGGGGACATGGATATTATGCTCTCAATGGACAGAGGGAACCTGCTGAAGTTCATTTCAGTGATGAAGCTACTCAAGCTAAAACCCAAAGTTCCTGTTAATCCGGAAGATCTTGCTGACCCGTATAAGGTGAAAAAATGGCAGAAGGAAAAGGGGATGCTGGTATTTTCATTTATTGATATAGACAATCCGTATATCAATATTGATGTAATGACAGAAAACTATATTTCATTTAAGAAAGCATACAAGAAAAGAATAGTGATAGAGGCATGGGGAATAAATGTGTCTGTTGTAGGTATCGACGAACTGATAGAACTTAAAAAGATCGCAGGCAGAAAAAAAGACATGGAAGATATCAAACTTCTTAAACAAAGAATGAAAATGAAATGAAAACAGAAAAGAAAACAACGGATTCTTCGGCTGAGAGAAAAAAAATATTCGAACGGTTATCGCCTCAACAAAAATTAGAAGGGCTTGAAAAGCTCAACAGATTTCTGTATTATTTTATGCCGCAAAAAAGCAAAGAATTTGCCGCCAAAGTCAGGAAAGGGAATATTTAAGCTCTCCCACCAACCACTATCTCAGGTACCCTTACCGTAGGCATCGCGTCTGATACAGGAGCGTGATCTCCCTTTCCGCAGGTCCCGATGATGAAATGAAGGTCGCTGCCGACCATATCTATTTCCGCAAGTATCTTTGGGCCATTACCGATAAGAGTAGCACCGCGGACAGACCTTTTTATTTTACCGTTCTCTATAACGTAACCTTCCTGGACTTCGAATACAAAATCACCGTTGGTCACGTTGACCTGGCCTCCGCCGAGCTTTTTGACGAGCAGACCGTTCTTTACAGAGCTGATGATCTCTCCGGGATCGGAATTGCCCCTTTCGATATAAGTATTCGTCATCCTGGGCTGGGGTTTTTGCTGAAAGTCCTCGCGCCTTCCGTTCCCGGAGGATCCGATATTTAATATTCTCGAATTATAGATATCGCTCATAAAACCCTTCAGGATGCCGTTCTCTATGAGGATCTTTTTCTGTGAAGGAGTACCTTCGTCATCGAATTCAAAAGAACCGTAAGCTCCCGGAATAGTCGCGTCGTCTATAACTGTTATAAGTTCTGAAGCGACCTTTTGTCCGGTCTTTCCGCCGTAGACGCTTGTATTCTTTACAATGAAATCCGCTTCAAGCCCGTGGCCGCATGCTTCATGAATCAGAGTCCCGCCAGCTTCGCTCATTATGATTACAGCCATTTTCCCGGAAGGCGCGGCAGATGCTCCAAGCATCATGACAGCCCTTTCGGCGGCTATTACCCCCATCTTTTCAACGTCTACTTTTTCAAAAAGCTCAAAGCCCGTGCTCGCGCCGGCTGTCTCGTATCCGGTCTGCAAAACCCCATTATTGCTGGCAATAACGCTCACTACGAACCTGGTCCTTATCCTTGTCCCTTTAGCATGTATCCCGAGAGAATTTGAACAGGTGACTTTCTGAACGGTGTCGCCGTAGCTGATCGACACCTGCCTGATCAGAGGGCTTATCTTTCTTGCAGCACGGTCCGCTTTTTCGACAAGGGCGATCTTCTTATCTATCGGGATGTCGGGTTTTTCGGGCGCGGTCTCTTTTTGAGAGTAATATTCATAGTCCACCTCAAGGCCTTTCATGGCACGGATGCCTTTTCCCGAGTAACTTCCGGCGATCAGCTTGTCGATCCTGGCGTCCTCGATGACTATGGATGTGGATGAAACTTCCTCTGTGAAGACGTCGGCAAAATCAGCGCCGAAATTTATCAGGGAGCTTTTAATAAGATCGGTCATTGGTGTTTTAATTCTTTGAATTTGATAAGTTCCGTCAAAAACTGGTTTGTCGGAGCATGGATCCCGATATCTTTCCCCATTTGGACGATCATCCCGTTGAGATAATCGATCTCCGTCTTTTTTATCTTTTCTATATCCCTCAGCATCGAAGGTTTATGAGAAGACGTCATGGGGATCAGGCGGTTAAACAGTATCTTGATATATTCTTCCTTTGTCTTCAGCTCGAGCTCAATGCCCTTCTTCTGCGCGACGGCGTAGATCTCGGCGACGATACGCCTCATGATGTCACGCGTGTACTCTGTTTCGATCAAGGCTCCGTAGTTTATTCCCAGAAGGGTAGCGAGAGCGTTAAGGGCGCAATTATAAAGGACTTTTCCCCATATATATTTTTGGATCTCATCTGTCGCGATCGTTTTAATACCGGAAAGCGTGAACAGATTAGCCATCTCTTCTACCGGTTCTTTCGGTGTCTTCAGGCTTATCCTCCCTATTGCCACGTCTTCCGCGCTGACGGTCACTTTTACCGAACCCGGAGCAACGAACTCTGCGCCGAATATGACCCGGCCGCCGAGGGTCATTTCCGGGCCTATTATTTTTGCTATCGACTCCACGTTCCCGATGCCGTTCTGCAGGGAGAGGACATAAGTGTTCTCACTGGCGATATTCCTGATATCCGCCATGGCGGCAACTGTATCATAGGATTTTACGGTCAAAAGGACGAGATCAAAAGTATTAGCGTGGTCCTCTTTAAGGTCGGCGCTGTTCGTGTATCCCAGTATTCCCGGAACGTGATGGTCTCCCCAGATGCCGGTGATATCAAGGCCTTTCGCTTTCATGATCTCGATATGGCCCGGCCTGCCAAGAAGCACGACTTCTTCGCCGGCTTTCGCCAGGAAGCCGCCGAACACGCAGCCTATCGAGCCGGCCCCGTACACAAGGAATTTCATAGGTAATATGATAGCAGAAATGACGGGAAAGGCAAAGTTAAAAAAAGTGGGAATCCATTTGGTGGGTATCGTCCCGATCAGATCGGGAAGAGAGGGTGGATTCCCACGCGAACAACAAGCAATTGATATTTACGGCTTAAAAGGAGCCAGATCCTTCCATAGAAATACATTTTCAACCCCGGCTGCTTTTACTCCTTTTTCCATAATAGATGCGCCGAGTTTGAATGCCTGATCAGAATCTTCCCGGGACAGTGCTTCTCCCGATGTGGTAAAGGTGGGGCCCGTATTTGAGAACCTGACCAGTACCGTTGCTTTTGTCTTGAGGCTCTGCACTCCGACTCCACTAACCATGTAATCTACTTTATAGTTTCTGGTCGGTTCCAGTTCTTTTTTTACATAAGTCTTCATCGCTTCCGCGACATCATATTTTTTCAAAGCGTATTCCTGCGGAAGACCCGGCTTGAATTCCCTGATTATTGTAGGAGGTATACCGAATTCCTGTCTCATCCAATCCAATTGCTGTACAGGGTTTCTGCCCTGCCATTGATGTTTAGCGGCTGCCAATAAATATATAAGCGCCAGCGCCGCATCGTCTCCTCCCTGGACACCCGGGTATGAAATCGGGGCTCCAAACAGCGGATTTGTATTAGGAGCCAAGAAAAAATGACAAGTATTTTCAACGGCTGCCGCGGCAGTGGTCTCTCCCATCGCGCGCATGAAGAACGGATATCCCGGTTCAGCATCTATCAACCCGATCTTGTGACCTTTTGCGTTCAATGCTTCCACGAGCAGCTGGATCGCCAATCCGGTCCTTTGTCCAGGCCCTGAGGGTTATGGGTCGCCCAATTGTATGCTGTCAGCTTTAAAAGATGTGTTCCCGTTAAAGAAACCGGTACCCCGTTCGCGTTCAAAGCGATAAAAGTACCTCTGTCGGCATCAGGGTCAAGGATGCCCCATGTGCGTCTGTCATATGTCCTGGTCCGGAATTCGGCCATCTTAGGTGTTTCATGTTCATTTGGATCGGTAATATCAGCCACACTGAAATCAGGGCTAAGGTTTTCATTTAATGTGCGTACATCGGCTCCAAAATGACTTGCCATGAGATAAAAATTCAGACCGAGAGGACTGTGGCAGATATCAGTCCCGATCCTTAACCCTGCCAAAAGTTCATCTGTCGGGCAAGTCGCGCCTGTCCTTGCGCGGATCATGTCTTCGGCTACCGCAAGATTATGGGCGGTCATGTCACCGACCGTGATGAAGTTATCTGCGGCATTTTCCACTGCTCTGAGCGCGGCAAAATCGCCTGTCGTCAGCCTGGCATAAAGATCTTTCATAAGATCTGTACCGCAAAATACTTTTCCAAGCATGCCGAGCTTTGTTCCGGCAATTTCGGGTTTAGCCAAATGGCTAACTGTTCCGTAAATCCAATTGCCTCCGGCCAAGTTCGCTGCCGATTGGAATTCCGCGACGTTCCTTATAGAGCCGCCGTTCTGGACCCCCCAAAATATGACGCCCCCGCCGTTCTGAACTGCTTCGGACCTGGCTATCGTATCTGCGAACACAGACATCATGTCATAATGTTTCGCATAGCAATCGACGGCGACATTGATGACATGCCCGTCCGGCTTTCCGCTCCTGACCTGAAGTTCCTTTGCATAAGCTAATGCCATAAGCGCGGCAAGAGCAGGCTGCTGTCTCAGTGTCTTTGACCGTACATCATAGTACATTACTTCACCTTTAAGAGCAGTCTCAATACCCCCGGTGTTCGATTTGAGTGCAGCTGATAGATCCAAAGCTGCAGTGTTAAGCCTTGCTGAGCTGTCGCTTGTCTCAACAAACTGGCCTTGTAAATTAAGCCTTCTTCCGAAAATATCATGTTCCATAGGTCCCCGCGCGATCGTTGATGTGCTTCTCCTTGCGGTCTTTCCAATGATATCGGATAAATGCTGCTGGACTGGGGTCAATCTCGCTGTAGACATTTCACTCTTTCTCCTTTGCTGATTAAATTATCTTCCTATATAATTATCGGTAAAGATTTCCGGAAATTTCACACATTTTTGAAATTATTGGATAATTAATTGATCATAATACCAATTATCATTTCCCCCCGTTCAGCCTGCCTATCTCAGCCCACACTTCCTTGATTATCTGCGGGATATTCGTTCCCTGCATCGAACGGGTCATCATTGCGGAATACTGCTTAAATTCTTCGGTCAGTCTCGCAGACCTGTGTACGATCTTTGCCACGACGATCTTGGCGGTGGAAAAGAACACATCTTTGTCCTTCATTTCAAAAAGGACGACTTCTCCAGCTGATGCGCGCGATAAAAGATCTATCAGAGCCCTTGAAAACCTTGGCAGGTGTTCGGATTTATCCAGAAAATCCGTCAGCCATTGGAAAAAAATGGTATTATGACTTTCTTCTCCACTCGCAAGGAATTCGACAGCTATCTCGAGCGCTGGTTTGAAGATTGTCGGATCCGAGCTGGAAATGATCTCATTAAAAAGAAGGTCAAGAGATACATCGCTTCGCAATGACGACCCCAATTTATGGCCCGACCTAAGATTTATGAACAGGAACAAAGAAAGCAGAGCTTTTCTTTCAGAAACCATAGCTCTGGTCGTTTTAAATTTATACACTGTCACGGCCCTTTGGAACAGGTCCCTTAAAAGGAGTCTTTGGGTTTTAGGATCTCCCTTATCGGACACCCGCTTGTTTATTTCATCAAAATATTCTATATAGTAACGTAAAATCGCCGGCTGCAGCTGCCGGTCAAGCTCGTGCAGCGATGTGACGGGTGCTTTTATACACAAAAGCAGCAGCTCCATTTCTTTTTGTGTGACACATGTCTCAAGATACCTGGCCATCTTTTCTATAAATTCTTCACCGTCTTTTTCCCTGATATCGAGGCTTGGCCACTTGCAGCTGCAGATAACTCTGGCTGATTTCTCGGCCTGATGGCTTATCGATGCCGGATCCCCGGCGGCAAGTTCATCAGCGATGAACGTGCATTTGCGGTGGATCCTGCAGATGGAGGCGGGATTTTCCGGACCCACAGGGCCGAACAGTGTCGTTCTTGTTATTGAAGCTTTTTCGGGAGTTGTCGCAAGCATGAACAGATGTCTGATCGCCCACACAAAATCAAGCCCAAGAGACATCGCATAGCAGTTGGCAAGCGTCGGGTCTTTCACATCGAGACCTTTGCTTATGATCTTTTCCCTGCTGAGCTTAACGACAGAGACGGGGTTGTCGAAAAGAGTTCCTTGCGGGCAAAAAACTATCTCACCGTCAGCAGCCAAGCCGAGAACGCCGATATCTATCCCTCCGATCTTCCTGACCCGGGCAGCATATGCTTCAGTGCTCGGATGGATCGGGTCAGGCCCGATGATCTCGGTTATTCTGTTTTTCGGGTCCATAAGGCCGATAAAATATCTGTTCACAAAACTTGCAAGGGAGAGGGGGCTGTCAGGGGTTTCACCGAGGATCTCGGCTCCGTGGATGAACCTGACCTTGTTCCAATTAACTGTCTTTTTTGCCGCAAGCGCTTCCATAAAACCGAGGGTCGTATTTCCGGGTGTGATCAACAGGTTGACGAACGGAAGATTTTTTTGAAGATTGCCGACAACTTCCGCGACCAAAGCAGCGGATCTTTCCGGAAAAATATCATGTCTGAAGACGACCTGCCTGAAACTCCTTGTTGAAGACTCGATGATCCCGCTTAACGGAAGCCTGGGCCGCACCGATGTGGCTCCCTGTATGAGATGTCTTGCGTCATACATCGAAGCTGTAGGGAACCTTGTATTGTTCATGATGATATATCCAATTGATGTATCGTTTGAATTTAAGGGAAATTTCAGTTAATCGATATTTTGAAAAAAATAAGATGAAATTTGTTTATTAATTTAACGATAAGTTAATCAAAGAGCCAATTGGAAAAAGAAATAGATGCATTACAATAGTTCAATAGCGATAAATACAAGCGTACAGCACATAACAAGTGTCGGGAACGTATTCAGCAGTGCGTCGTCATGGGCATCGTCGAACGGCGCGACTTTAAAGAACAAGTTTCGCTTATTGACCTGGCTGGCCAATCAGGGCCCGAGACCTGCCGCTTTTCACATTTGGGTAAATCATTGCGAGAGAGTTATATATCTACCTGCCGGAACCCGTAAAAAGACAATGCTTAACACATTTCAAGACGATAAAATATCAAGGAACGGAGTGATCCTGGAACCAAAGACTTTCCAGGACTTCCGGCTTAGCAGGGGGCTGGTCTTATGGTCGGTAGAAGATAACGGTCAGAAAGGCTTTCCTTTTGCGGGTTACCTTCTGGCCGGAGGAAACGGCAGGGTCATTTATGGCAAACAAAGATTTATCCCCGGTCTGGAAAAATTGCCGGATGAGAATCAGCCCGGTTCCGATGACCTGTGGATATGTCACCTGAGATACTGGCTTGCCACCGGTCTCTGCCGGCCGGAGACCTTCGAATTAAAGGCGGACTCGGTGGGAAAGATCTATCTATACAATTTTAATGCGGGCAAAAATCACAGCTGCCCGCTCAATCTTAATCCGAATAATAATCTCCGAGGATCGGTCACCGAGATAGGAGCGGCAAGATTAGAGCCAAAAACTTTCCGGGACCGGAGCCGGGGAGTCTTATTGACACCTCTTGACAAAGAAAAACGCACGCTTGATATTGTTAAAAGCTATAGGCTTTTCAAGGGCGGAAGGTTTTTAAGCAGGGAAGAACTGATGCCAGTCGCGGATGACCTGGCGCAGATCGCGCCTGACCGGCTGCCTGGAACATATTCCGCGCAGACCAGGTCGTTCATCCGCTGGCTGGCGACCGGCGAAGGGGAAAACGATGGGGAACAGACCGTCAGGATAAAAGACGGCGCCGATGTCCTTTATAGAAGGCCGCAGTCAAAGATAAGGTCCGGCGAGAGTGAAAGCATCTTTCTGATGCTCACTTCCGTATTCGGGCCGAGGTTGATCAGGACACGGCAGGTTTTTCCTGACGGCAGCCGCGGTGCCTGCTATTGGCCGGTCGGGCCGGGAGGATCAAGACCATTTCCTTTTGCCTCCGCAAAACTTTTTAGCGGCAGAAATTTTATTACAAAACCAAAAAAAATACTGTTTGGCATTGAGGGGTTTTCAGGGAAGCTGCCGCTCACGAACGATAGGCATTTATATCAGCTGGCTTACTGGTTTATCACCGGGCAAGCGATTCCGAGACAGCAGAAATGCCATATCAAGGAAGGAAAGCATTATCTTTATTCACTTAAGTCGCAAAAACCCATCAGCTGCAGGCTGCCCGGCCGGCCCAGATGGATTGTCTGGCAGCCGGTTCAATTTACGGACGGTCTCAGGGGAATTGTGGACCGGGCGTTCGATAAAACAAAAAAATGCGGAGGTCCGAATTTAGCGGGATTGGTCCTGGCACGCAACGGACGACTCTTTGACAGGGAAGAAGTGATCCGCCTGAAAGGCGGTATGCTAAACGAGCTGGCATGGCTTTGCACCGGCAGCAATCCGCCGGAAGGGATCACAGTTAAACTTTCAAACGGCTCTGATGTTCTGAACCTGTTACCGGGAGTGCGGCCGGCTATGGAATTGCCCATCCCTCCTGAAATCGGAGGCAGTGTATGGCGGGAGCCTTTTGAATTTAGCGGAGCTCAGAGAGGTTTTCTATACTGGCAGACCGATGAAAGCGGGAAGAAGATAAGGCCGGTAAAGGGTTTCATTCTGGCGGCTCCGCCTAAGACTGCAGAAAAACCGGCTGGTCAGGCCGGTATGACGGTCAGTGGCGAGCTTCTGGCTATGCCCCATGTCTTGTCTGACAAAGAGATCATGTGTCTTGAGAAAAGCAGTTTGATATTAGAACTGAACAGGCGTTATTTCGAATTGAAAAAAAATTCCGCCAAGCTGAAGAATAAACCAGAGGCGCAGCAGAAAATACTGCAGCAGATGGCAGCAGTGAAAGACATCATCAACAACGTCAGCCTGGATTCAGCGGGCCGCAGCGTACTTGCAAGAAACGACCGTATTGAATTACTGAAACTGGTGGCTGCTGCCAGTAGCTGTAAACGGCGAAAAAGAAAATTAGTGATTGTCAAAGATCCTAACGCTGCGAAAGCAGCCGCCGATGCAAAAAAAGCTATCAGACTTGAAGAGGAAGGTTCCGGGAAAGAAGAGACAACACCCAGAAAAGATGAGGAGTCAATGCCCGGAAATGAATATCAAGTATCCGCTAGAGAATACACAGATGGATCAATGGAAGAATAAACGGGCGGATGGTTGCCGGGCGATTTGGGCCCTTACGCGAATGTCTTAATAGTGAAATACTCATATTTTTGTGATCGATAGATTAACCGGAGTGATAAGTATCACATGCAGATAAGATCAAAAAATATAAATATGCCAGGAGCAGGGAGCCCCTCAGAAAGAACCATTCAAAGAAAATCTCCCGCAGTAAGACCGGTTCAGGCAACCCTTGCCCAAAGGACAAGATTGAGCAACTGGCTTACAGACAAGGCCGGTATACCCGGGAAAATCCCCCTGACAGTGGACCCGGGTTTTAAAATTGTATTATATGTGGGACAGACAAGTCCCATGGACTTATATACGTTCAATGCTCCCGAGATCATCAGGAATGGTGTTATTGTTCATCCTGTTTTGCTTGACGACTGCAAGGCTGCCATATTCTGGTCGGTCAATGACAGGGGGGCGATGGTTTTTCCTTTTCAGGGATATATTTTTTCGGACAACCGGGGAAAACTGCTTGATACTCCGCAAAGCTTTCGCCCGTTCCTGGAAAAGTTCCGCAGCAGCGGTCTGCCTGGCGCCTATGACCTGAATGTCTGCCAGCTGATCTACTGGCTTGGCACGGGAAACTGCCAGCCGGACCCTTTACCTCTGAAAGTCGATAAATTTGGAATAGTATATCTATACGCCCTCCAAAAAGCTTCTAAAAAATTACCGCCTGTGAAGATATCCATGAGCGGTGACGACCGCCTGAAGAAGAGCGGAATAGAAGGCGAGCCGGTAATTTTCAAGGATAAAAGCAGGGGCCTGCGGTTCTGGGTTCTTGCCGATGACAAAAAGACCAGGGAGTTTCCAGAATCGGCAGTAAAACTTTTTACCGGAGATAAGTTCATTGAGAGTCCGACAAAAATACCATTAGGACTTCAGGAGTATAAGGGCGATCTGCCAAAGACCGAAGGCATAGGAAGAAAGCATCTTGTTTACTGGCTGATAACTGGCGAGAGCCGTCCGGCTGAATCGACCGAGGGCCTTGTCAAGGGTTATCTGAATTTATATACTCTGTCCGGAAAAAGACTGACCCTTTACATAGGAAGAGCAGCCGGTAAACAGGTAATAATACAACCCACAGGTCTTGGCAATGGACGCCGCGGCCTGGCAGTCTGGACCACCGATGACAAAAAACAAAAGCTGTCCCTGATCAAAGGCTTTGTCCTTGCGGAAAGCGGCCTGTTGTCTGGAAGAGGAGAAGTAGTATCTCTTGCCGGGTCTGAGGCGTCAAAATTTCTGAAAAAAGAGGGCGCAGAGACGTCTGCCGCGGATCAAAAAAACACCGCGAAAAAACTCGACGAGGCAGAGTCGGACAAGGTCTATTAAGGACAGACCAGCAGGAGCTCACACAAGATTTTTGATGATGTTTTGGGTGTCGCTGATGATATTTTCCAGATGTTCTTCGCTCACAAAGCTCTCCGCATAAAGCTTGGCGATATCTTCCGTGCCCGAAGGCCTGACCGCAGACCAGCCGTTTTGAGTCGAGATCTTAAGCCCGCCAATAGGTTCTCCGTTCGGTGCTTTTGAAGAAATCAAAATGATCGCGTCTTTTGCGAGTGTGGTTGCTTTTATTTGTTCCGGGGAAGCGTTTCCGAGTTTTTTCTTTAAGGCCGGGCTTGCCGGTGTATCTATCCTTTTATAAAAAGGAATTCCGAATTCTTTGGTAAGCTCTTCATAAATTATCCCAGGGTCTTTTTTCATGACAGCGCATATTTCCGCGGCAAGAAGGCCCATTATTATCCCGTCTTTATCGGTCGTCCATGTTGATCCGTCCATCCTCAAGAATGAAGCTCCCGCGCTTTCCTCCCCGCCGAAGCAAAGGGTCTTTTTAAAAAGTCCGTCCGCAAAATATTTGAATCCCACCGGCGTTTCAAGAAACATCCTTCCGAGTTTACTCACGATCCGTTCAATAAGCTGGGTAGTCACTATTGTTTTTCCGACCGAAAGTCCCTTTTCCCAGTGTGCCCTGTGATTTATCAGGTACCAGACCGCGACCGAAAGAAAATGGTTCGGGTTCAACAGACCTTTTGACCTGGCGACTATGCCGTGGCGGTCCGAGTCCGTATCATTGGCGAATATGACGTCGAAATCATCTTTTTGTCTGACGACATTTGCCATTGCAAAAGGGGAGGAGCAATCCATCCTTATTTTTCCGTCATGGTCCGAAGGCATGAAATCAAAGGTCATGTCTATCGCGTCATTTATTATTTCCAGTTCTATCCCGTATAGTTTTTTTATGGGTTCAAGGTACTCGATCGCGGCTCCGCCCAGAGGGTCAGCCCCGATCTTTATTTTTGAGCTCTTGACGGCGTCCATATCGATAATATCTTTGAGGGCCGAGACATAAGGCGTGACAAAATCATGTCTTCGGACGCTGTTTTTCTTCAGTGCCGTTTCAAGAGGGATCCTTTTCACTCCGGCATTTAGTCCTTTAAGGTAATTATTCGCATAGGACCCGATCTTTTTTGTCATCGAGCTGTCAGCGGGCCCGCCTGTCGGCGGATTGTATTTTATCCCGCCGTCTGCCGGCGGATTATGGGAAGGCGTTATTATTATCCCGTCCGCTTTAGCTTTTTGGTCATTTTTATTTTCCTCGAGGATGGCGAACGAGACTGCCGGGGTAGGGGTGAACCCGCTTTTATCGTCGAACTTCTGTCTTTCTTCGAACCTCACTTCCGCATCATTAGCAGCAAGCACTTCCAGAACGACCTGCATCGCGGGAAGCGAGGCCGCGTGCGTGTCCATGCCGATGAAAAGAACGCCGTTTATGCCGTTCTCTTTTCTGAAATCGACCATTGACTGTGCGATGGCGGCGATATGCATTTCATTGAAAGTCCCGAGTGATGGACATCCCCTGTGGCCCGAAGTCCCGAACGAGACTTTCTGCGCGGGATCTTCAGGGTCAGGTTTCAACTTAAAAAAGTCATCCCTCAGTTTTGTTACATCAAGCTTTTTTCTGTTCATCCGTCCATCTCCAGACCGTAAAGTATCATGGAAATAGCAGCGAGCGCCGCGGTCTCCGTCCTTAATATCGTTTTTCCAAGTGAAACGCTGGTAAAACCGGAGCGCTTTGCCAGTTCGATCTCACTATTAGAAAATCCGCCTTCGGGTCCGATCAAAAGCGCAATATTTGATATACCGGCATTTTTATTCAGTACATGTTTTATGGTCGTATAGTCTTCGCCTTCGAAAGGGATAAGTTTTAATCCGGCATCTTTGGTCTTTTTGAAAAAATCCGGCAACCCGACAGGCATGATGACCCCGGGGATATGGGTCCTTCCTGACTGCTGGCTGGATTCTTTTGCGATCTTGTTCCACCTTTCAGGTTTGCCGGATTTAGGAACTGATCTTTCTGATATTACGGGGATGATTTCAAAGACACCGAGCTCCGTCGCTTTTTGTATCACGAGGTCCATTTTAGAAAGTTTCGGCAGGCTTTGACCGAGAGTGATCTTTGTCTTCGGTTCCGCGCTGTTCTTTTTTTTGGATATGACGGCGAGGGATATTTTTTCCTTTGAGATGTCCTTTATCTCGGCGAGGTATTCGTTCCCGCTGCTGTCAAAGCAGATGATCCTGTGGCCGCGGTCCTTGCGCAGGACGTTCTTGATATGGTTCACATCCGAGCCGGAGATGATTATGAGGTCCCCGAGAACATTGTCTCTGGGGACGAAGAACCTGTTCATTTTATCCCTTTGATCTTTTTCAGCAGGTCGGTCTGCTCGCGCGACAGCCTGGTCGGGATCTCCACGTGCACCTCTATGAAGAGGTCTCCTCTTCCGTTGCCCTGAAGCCGCGGCATGCCTTTTCCCCTCTGGCGGAAAACTGTGTTCGGCTGGGTGCCGGACGGTATCTTAAGCCTGAAATTTCCGTCAAAAAGCGGCAGGTCAATCTCGTCGCCGAGGATCGCCGTGACAAAATCTATCTTTTCAGAAGTGAAAAGGTCATTTCCCTGGCGCTTGAACTTTTCGTGCGGCCTCACGCTGATATAAACATAGAGATCGCCCGGGATGCCGCCTTTATGGCCGGCATCGCCTTCGCCTTCGACGCGCAGACGGTACCCGCTTTCGATCCCCGGCGGAATTTTCATTTTGATCTTGCTTGAAGTTTTTATCCTTCCGGAGCCCCTGCAGTCTTTGCACGGGCTGGAGACCGTCTCTCCGCGGCCGCCGCATGACGCGCACGGCACAGTGCTCGCGAAACTCCCGAACATGGTCCTTTGAGTCTGCTGAAGGACCCCGGACCCGTTGCAGGCCGCGCATTTTTTTACGGAAGTGCCGGGCTCCGCGCCCGCGCCTTTGCACCTTGAGCACTGCCTCAGGTGGGAGATGTCGATCTCTTTGTCAAATCCCGCAAAAGCTTCCTCCAGTGTCAGGATAAGGTCAAACCTGAGGTCGGTCCCTTTCTGCGGTCCGCGCTGTCTTCTTCTTCCGCCGCCGCCGGTACTTCCGAAAAACGATTCTAAGATATCTCCGAGATCGCCGAAAGGGCTTCCCCCCTGAAATCCCTGGAAGATATCGTCAAAATTTGTGCCGCCCGCGCCGAAACCGCCGCGGCCGGGACCCGCGTAGCCGAACCTGTCATACTGCGCTTTTTTAGCCGGGTCGCCCAGGACCTGGTAGGCTTCGTTAATTTCCTTGAACTTCTGGTCGGCGCCGGGTTCCTTGCAGACGTCCGGGTGATACTGGCGGGCCAATTTTCTGAAAGCGGATTTTATATCGTCGGTGGAAGCGTTCTTTGACGCTCCTAGTATCTGATAATAATCTTTTGAAGGCATATGTTTATATTATATACTAAATAGGCAGCCCTCACCCTTCCTCCCGCCAAGGAGGCGGGACAAGCTTCTCCCAGAGGGAGAGGGTGCGATATAAAAAATTTAGAATTATTCAATAAGAAAATATTGACTCTCCCTCTCCCCGATCCGATCGGGGAGAGGGTAGGGGTGAGGGTCAGAGAATTTTAATTCTTATCAGTCTCTTTCCAGTCGGCGTTTATGGTCTTTCCTTCAGCGTCTTGCCCCGGGTTTGCCGAAGGCCCCGGTCCCTGTGCTTCTCCTTGTCCTTGTTGGGGGCCTGTCTGCGCCTGGTATACTTTTGAAGACATCTCGTACACATCTTTCTGCAGTGCTTCGAACGATGACTTTATCTTTGCGGTGTCCGTTCCCTTCAGAGCGTCTCTGGTTTCTTCGATGTCCTTCAGGATCTTGTCCCTTGTCGCAGCATCCACCTTGTCCCCGACTTCTTTAAGCGTTTTTTCGGAAGTGTAAGCAAGGTTATCCGCCTGGTTGCGTATCTCCGCGTCCTCTTTTTTCTTCTTGTCGTCGGTTTCGTGGGCGGATGCTTCCTTTTTCATCTTTTCAATATCATCTTTTGAAAGGCCGGAAGAAGCGGTGATCGATATTTTTTGTTCCTTGCCGGTGCCATGGTCCTTTGCGCTGACGTGAAGTATCCCGTTCGCGTCGATATCAAAGGTGACCTCTATCTTCGGGATGCCTCTCGGTGCCGGCGGGATGCCCTCAAGGTGGAACCGCCCGAGCGTCCTGTTGTCAAAAGCCATCGGCCGTTCTCCCTGGAGCACGTGGACCTCTACGCTCGTCTGCCCGTCGCCGGCGGTCGAGAAAGTTTCGCTTTTAGAGGTCGGGATAGTAGTGTTCCTGGTTATCAGGGTGGTCATGACATTGCCCATCGTCTCGATGCCGAGCGAAAGGGGAGTGACGTCAAGGAGCACCATCTCTTTTACATCTCCGGCGAGCACGCCTCCCTGGATCGCGGCTCCCAAAGCGACGACCTCGTCGGGATTGACGCTCTTGTTGGGTTCTTTTCCGAAGAAATTCTTGACCAGCTCCTGGACTTTGGGCATCCTTGTCTGTCCGCCGACCAGTATGACCTCGTCTATCTCGTTAGGTGAAAGTTTGGCGTCGGACATCGCCTGCTTGACGGGGCCGAGCGACTTATCGATGAGATCGCTCACTATCTGTTCAAGTTTTGCCCTTGTGAGCTTCACGACAAAGTGTTTCGGCCCGGAAGCGTCGGCCGTTATGAATGGGAGATTGATCTCCGTCTCGAATACAGTCGAGAGCTCGCATTTCGCTTTTTCACCGGCGTCGCGCAGCCTCTGCAGGGCCATCCTGTCATTGCGCAGGTCAATCCCGTTCTCTTTCCTGAACTCGTCTATCAGCCAGTTCACTATCCTCTCGTCGAAATTGTCGCCGCCGAGATGAGTGTCGCCGTTGGTCGATTTGACCTCGAACACGCCTTCTCCTATTTCGAGTATGGATATATCGAACGTTCCTCCGCCCAGGTCGTAAACGGCGATCTTTTCGGATTTCTTTTTGTCGAGCCCGTAAGCAAGCGCCGCGGCGGTCGGTTCATTGATGATCCTGACGACCTCAAGCCCCGCTACCGTTCCGGCGTCCTTTGTGGCCTGCCTCTGGCTGTCGTTGAAATACGCGGGCACGGTGATGACCGCTTTTGATACTTTCTCTCCGAGGTACGCTTCCGCGTCCTGTTTTATTTTCTGGAGTATCATCGCCGATATTTCCGGCGGGGTGAAGGTCTTGTCCCCGATCTTGACGACTGCCGCGCCGTTAGGCCCTTCGACGACTTTGTACGGGACGAGCTTCATCTCTTCGGATACCTCGTTCAGCCTTCTTCCCATGAACCTCTTGATAGAATAGACCGTGTTCTCGGGGTTTGTGATCGACTGGCGTTTTGCGACGCGGCCGACCACTCTTTCCCCGGGTTTAGGAAATCCTACCACCGAAGGCACGATACGCTCGCCTTCGGAAGTCGGGATGACAGTGGGCTCTCCTCCTATCACCACCGCGCAGCAGCTGTTAGTGGTCCCAAGATCGATACCGATTATCTTACTCATACTGATCTCCTTTCTTTCTCCGTTTTATTTTTTTACAACTATAACCATCGACGGCCTGATCAGTTTATCCCTTAAAGTGTATCCTTTCTGCATCTCCTCTATCACCGTTCCGTCTTCGTGGTCCTTTGATTCTCTCGTAAGGACCGCTTCGTGGAAGTTCGGGTCAAATTTTTTGCCGAGCGCTTCGACCCTGGCAAGGCCTATCTTGGTAAGGACATCCTCGAGCTGTCTTTTTATCAGAGCGAAACCTTTGATTATTTCCTCGTCCAGCGTCTTTTTGTCGCAGCCGTCCGCGTGCCGCATGGCGCGGTCAAAATTGTCCAGTATCGGCAGCAGGGCCAGGATAAGGGCCTCGTTCGAAAAACAGATTATATCCTCCCTTTCGAGAGCCGCCCTTTTTTTGAAATTATCAAAATCCGCCATCAGGCGGAGCATCTGATTCTTCTGCTCCTCGAATTTTGTGTCTTTTTCCTCGAGCTGTTTACCGAGGTCCTCGATGTCTTTTTGAAGCGTTTCCGTCTCTTTGTTGTCCGGCATCTGTTTTCTTCCTCCCATTATTTTCATCAGATCTCCTCCAGCAGGTCGGCAAAATATCTCAGGATCGAAGACACCCTTTTATAATCCATCCTCGTCGGGCCGACAATGCTTATTATACCCCTGTCTTTGTATTTTGCGGAAGCGACGGAACACTGCTTCAGCTGTTTCGGCGAGTTTTCCCCTCCGACGCGGATGGAGACATCATCTTCTTCCTCCTCGGTATATTCATTCAGCAGGTCTATCATTTCGTTGTGCTTCTCCATCAGCTCCACGACTTCGCTCGTCATATCGACGTGGACGAACTCGGGCTGCCTGAGCATCCTGTAGATGCCGTTTATATAAATTATATGTTTCTTGTCCGGATCGACCACAACGGAGGCGTTGCCGGTCATCCTGGAAACAAGCTCGCCGGCGATCTCGAAGATGTCATCCCTGATCGTCTTGAGCATCTTTTCCCGCACGCTTTCGCTTTCCCTGCCGGAAAGCTCCGACTCTTCAAGGATGTTGTCAATAAAGAACCTGTAACCTTTGTCAGATGGAACCCTGCCCGCGGAGGTGTGGGGCTTTTTGATATAGCCTTTCTTTTCAAGGTCCGCCATGTCAAAGCGGATGGTGGCGGGGCTTGCCTCGACGTGGTGGTCCTGCGTCACGGTCTTGGAGCCTACCGGCTCCGCCGAATGGATATAGTCCTCTACTATTATGCGGAGGACCTTCTGTTTCCTGTCATCAAGGACTTCGAATATCATATTAGCACTCGACCCCTTCAAGTGCTAATTATAGCAATTGGCAACTAAGTTGTCAATAATATTCCTTGTTCGGATTTTCTCTCAAAACGCCATAAAGAAATTCACGGGATTCTATTGATACTGCCCGAAAGTGAGGTAAGTCTCCGGCGAGTTATCGATAAACTTCTCGACGGTGCTTTACTCGATAAACCGCAACAAGTCTTTGACCGTCATCTATTGTATACAAAATGCGATAGTCTCCGATCCTTATACGCCAGCCATCTTCCCCTGATAATTTCTTGACACCGCGCGGACGCGGATTCGCTTTTAAACTTTCGATTGCATCTGTGATGCGTTGAATTGCTTCGGCGGGAAGGGACTCAATTTCCTTAGCAGCTTTGCGTTCAACAACAACCCCATACATTAACGAATGCGCCCTTTGCTTTTTAACTTTTTTATAAGGGTATCAAAGTCAATAAACCCCCTTGCGGATCCTTTTGCTCTTTTTAAATCTGCCGAATCTTCCAGGTCTTCCATATATTCTATAAGCCGCATGTAGTTTCTGACAGATAAAACCACCGATTTCTTTTCTCCTTTTTCATCAACAAGGTATTCTGCCCGGATATTCATTTATCCACCTCCGCGTTCAAATTTATCATATTATAGGAACAAAATCAATGTAAATTCAGCCTACAGAGAGGGGCAGGGGCTTACAGGGCAGCTCTCATCCTGCCCTGAGCGAAGCCGAAGGGTTATGAGTCGGGACCTGCATCTAGTTTAACCCGAACGTAAACCTGCCCGCAATGCTTCGCATGCGAATGCAGGCGGGCCGTTCGGCTCCGTTGGTTTGGAATTAAGGAGCCGACGCGTTTAGCGTCGGGAATTATATCAGCTGTCTCAATATTTCATTTGAGGTGGGGAGGTTTTCCGAAGGGATAAACAAGAAGTTCTCCGATGACCTTAATTGTCCGGTTTCTTTAAGCTCATTGATGCGCCGTAAATATTTCGAATGATCGTTTGCTCCGGCATATTTCCGTTCAAATTCTCCCAGGTCGATCCCTTTGGTCAATCTAAGCCCCATAAATAAAGTCTCTTTTATGTCATCGTCTATCGTCCTGTCCAAGGGTGAAATTTCAAAAGAGTTGACGGGATCTTTCAGATATTTTTCAAGCTCTTTTGTATTCTCAAACCGGTTAAACTCGATATGAGACGCGGCTGAAAGGCCAAACCCTAAATAATCGCCGTTCTTCCAGTAGTTGATGTTATGCCTGCATTCAAATCCCGGTTTTGCGAAATTTGATATCTCGTAATGGGCGTATCCTTTTGATCTTAAGAACGAAATGGTTTCGTTGAAGAACAACAGCTGTCCGTCCTCATCCGCGTCCTTTGCGTACCTGTCATAGAACGGCGTGTTCTCTTCTATCTCAAGGAGATAAGCGGAAATATGTTCCGGTCCAAGATGTGTCGCTTTCTTCAGAGTTTCTTTCCATGCCCTTAAAGTTTGTCCGGGTATAGCGGATATGAGATCGATGTTTATGTTGAAAAATCCGGCTATCCTTGCGTTCTCAAATGCCGAATAAATTTCTTTTTCAGAGTGTATCCTCCCGAGGATCTTCAGCTCGTTATCATCAAAAGACTGCGTGCCGATGCTTAATCTGTTGAACCCGGCTTTTCTGAGCGCCAAAAGTTTTTCGAGATCGACTGTTCCGGGATTGGCTTCTACGGATATTTCGGCGTCTTTATCGACATGGAAATGACCTTTGATATTGTCAAGGATCAATACCAGGTCTTCTGTTTTGAGCAGGGTAGGGGTCCCCCCGCCAAAAAATACGGTCGATATTTTAAGTTCGGGATATTTTTTTAAGCCCGCTTCGATCTCTGTTAAAAGGGCATCAAGATATTGTTTGATCAGGCTTTCTGTGCCGCGGGACGAAGTGAAATCACAATAACCGCATTTCTTTTTGCAGAAGGGGATGTGAACATAAAGACCCGCAAAGGTCATGAATTGATGTAGCTCATCAAAGCGCCCAGAAGCCCGAACTGCGCGGTGACAAATATTGCTTCCACTCTGTTGAACGGTACGCCTGTGAGGTAGGTGGCAATGCAGATGATGATGCCCACGGTGACGCCTATGCCGAGACCGGGAAAACTGTTCTTTGGCATCACGTGTTTCGGCCGGTCAAATCTTTCCTCTACGTTCTTTATGGAGGTATCTTCGATGCGCGTCACGTTCCTGAAAGCTCTCCTGGCCAGGTCCCTGATATACTGGACTTCTTTATTATTGTTGCTTCCGTTAACTTCAGACATCTCTGGTTTCTCCCATATATTTATCGATGCTATTTTACCGAAATTTCATTTTATTTTGAGAACGGCAAGGAAAGCTTCCTGCGGGATATCTACCTTGCCGACCCTCTTCATCCTCTTCTTTCCCTCTTTCTGTTTTTCAAGCAGTTTACGCTTTCTGGTGACGTCGCCGCCGTAGCACTTCGCGATCACATCTTTCCTTAAAGCGCCTGTATGGGTATCTCGAACTGCTGCCTCGGTATCGCCCCCCTTAGTCTTTCGACGAGCTTCCTTCCCTGGTACTGGGCGTTCTGTCTCGGGATTATCACCGACAGCGCGTCCACCGGTTCCTCGTTGACGAGGACATCCAGTTTTACAAGGTCAGCCTCTTTGTACCCGATCAGCTCGTAGTCCATCGAAGCATAGCCCTGCGAGACGGATTTTAATATATCATAGAACTCTATTATAATTTCCGCAAGAGGGAATTCATAAGTCATCATGACATGGGTCGTATCGAGGTATTCCATGTTCCTGAACGTCCCTCTTTTGTCGGAGGAAAGCGTCATGATATTGCCCACATGCCTGTCGGGGCAGAGGATCGTCACCTTGTAGACGGGTTCTTCTATCGAATCCACCGTCGACATGTCGGGCAGCTTTGATGGGCTGTCTATCAGGACGGTCTTTTTGCTGTTAAGGTTCACCCTGTAGACGACGTTCGGGGCGGTGGCGATAAGCGGGACCTTGTATTCCCTTTCAAGGCGCTCCTGGACGATCTCAAAATGGAGCATCCCCAAAAACCCGCACCTGAATCCGGAACCCAAAGCGGCGGAATTCTCCGGCTCGTAGAAAAGGGAAGCATCGTTCAGCGAGAGTTTTTCAAGCGCGTCCTTCAGATTGCCGTAATCCTCCCCGTCAGTGGGGAAAAGGCCGCAAAAGACCATCGGCTTTGCTTTTTTATAACCCGGCAGCGCGTCCGGTGCGGGGGTCTTCAGATGGGTTATCGTGTCGCCCACATGAGCGTCCCTTATGTTCTTGATGTTGGCGATGATATATCCGACCTCTCCTGCGGACAGGGTCTCTTTGGCGACAAATTCCAGCTTGAATATCCCGACTTCCTGCACTTCGAATTCCGCTCCTGTTTCCATCATCAGTATCCTGTCGCCGGCTTTAACAGTGCCGTTAAATACTCTGGTGTAGATCACCACGCCCCTGTAGCTGTCATAGTGAGAATCAAAAATAAGGGCCTGAAGGGGAGCGTCTTCGCTTCCTTTCGGAGGAGGGACAATATCGATTATCGCTTTTATCACGTCCTCGATGCCGATGCCGCTCTTCGCGCTCGTGAGCACGACATCTTTTTCTTCGATGCCGAAGACATGGTTAAGCTCCTGCATCACCATAGCGGGATCAGCGCTCGGAAGGTCGATCTTGTTCATTACGGGGATGATCTTCAGGTCATTTGCTTTCGCGAGGAACGCGTTCGCGATCGTCTGGGCTTCGACGCCCTGCGCCGCGTCGACCACCAGAAGGGCTCCTTCGCACGCGGCGAGCGCGCGGGACACTTCATATCCGAAATCGACATGGCCAGGCGTATCGATGAGGTTTAAAATATATCCTTTATAGTCTATGCGGATGGCTTTTGCCTTGATCGTGACTCCTCTTTCTCTCTCGAGGTCCATGCTGTCAAGTATCTGTTCTTTCATGAAACGCTTTTCAACGGTCCCCGTGTATTCAAGCAGCCTGTCGGCAAGGGTGGACTTGCCGTGGTCTATGTGCGCGATGATGGAAAAATTGCGGATGTTTGAAGGCATTAATATCATTATAACCAATTAAGGAGACCAATGAAAGAAGTTGATAAGATCCCCACCCCGGGAATCTGTCATAATATTGATATGAAAAGATATTATCTTGCTTCGGATTCTCCGAGAAGAAAAGAGCTGTTAAAAAAGGCACTAAAAAGCAGGTTTAGTGTTTGCGGGCATGTTCACGCGGAAAAAGACAGGAAAGGCCTGACGCCGGAAGGACTTGCTTTATTCCACGCGGCCTCGAAAGCTATCTCCGCTTCAAAGAAGATAAAAACCGGAATTGTGATCGGAGCGGATACTATCGTTATCTGCGGAAGAGAAATACTCGGCAAGCCGGATACAAAAGAGAACGCGAGAAAAATGCTCCGTTCTATAAGCGGGAAGATCCTTGATGTGATAACAGGCCTTGCCGTCATCGAGAAGCCTTCAAATAAAATGACAAAAACATTTGAGCTGACGAAAGTGAAGATCAAAAAACTTTCAAAAAGAGAAATTGAAGATTACGTCAGGACAAAAGAACCTCTTGATAAGGCCGGCGCGTTCGGCATCCAGGGCAAAGGCGGGGCGATAGTCGAATGGATCGAGGGGGATTACTATAATGTAGTAGGGCTCCCGGTGAATTTACTGAAAAGAATGCTGGGAAAATTCCGATGATATATGATCTCATCGTCATCGGTGCGGGGCCTGCCGGGATGATGGCCGCGATACGGGCATCCGAGCGCGGGAAGTCTGTCGTTATCCTGGAAAAAAACGACAGCGCGGGAAAAAAACTACTTCTCTGCGGGAACCGCAGATGCAATATCACTAACGCGGAAAAAGATCCTCAATTGTTCGTTTCAAATTACATGAAGAACCCCATGTTCATGCTGAGCATGCTTCACAATCTGTCAAATATCGAAGTAATGGAATTTTTTGAAAAGAATGGCGTGCCTCTTAAGGCCGAACCGCAGCAGAGAGTTTTTCCAAAAAGCAACAAAGCCGAAGATGTGCTGAACGTCCTTTTGAAAAAATTAAAAAATAATAATACGGAGATCATTTATGGTTCACCGGTCAAAGATATCTTACGGCGGGAGCGCCTGACCGTCATCACAAAAAATAATGAGTATTCAGGCAGGAATGTCCTGATCGCGACAGGAGGAAAGACAAAGCAAAAAACGGGTTCTACGGGAGACGGTTTCAAGATCGCGGAAAAACTCGGACATAAGATAGTCCCGCCGAAAAAAGCGCTTTATCCTTTCGAAGTTAAAGAAACGGATATCTGCAGGCGGCTTAACGGGCTCTCCATCCCCGATGCAATGATCGTCTTCAGGAACAGTTCCGGTGTCATCTTCAAAGAAAGAGGTCCTCTTATGTTCGCGAATTTTGGTCTCACCGGGCCGGTGATGATAAACGCGAGCCTTGAGGTGTCAAGCAGTCAGCTCAGTTCGCTGAAGATACTGATCGGGTTTTTCCCTGAAAAAGACGAGGCTGGCTATGACGCGCTGTTGCTTGACACATTCAGAAGTAATCCTAACAAAAGCATCGTCAATGCCCTAAAAGAGATACTTCCGGAGTCGCTGCCGCCGGTATTGGCCGGCATCTCCGGTATCGATCCGGAGAAAAAAACAAACGAGATATCAAAAGAAGAAAGAAAAAACCTGGTAAAAAACCTGACGGCAATGGAGTTTACGGTCTCAAGTTATGTGATGGTGAACAAATCGATAGTGACCGACGGCGGCATCGACCTCAGGGAGATCGACAACAGGACTTTAGAATCAAAGATCGTAAAAGGTCTGTATTTTGCCGGAGAGGTGCTTGATATAGTTGGAAAAACAGGCGGGTTCAACCTTCAGGCAGCGTGGTCAACGGGTTGGACGGTGGGAGAGGGGATATAGAAATACTTGAATATAAAATATATAAAGGTATAATTAATATGGCAGAAAAAATATAAAACGACAGTCCTCTCAGGGTTCCTTTTATATAAGGAGAATAAATTGCCGGAAAATATCCGTTTCATATCAAAAGAGCTGACCGATGCCGCAAAGACCGCCATAAACATGGAGGATGAAGGCTATGCGATCTACGTGGAAGCCGCGAAGAAATCGAGCAATCCGCTGGGCAAGGCCACGCTGCAGGCGATAGCCGGAAAAGAACTGCTCCACAAAAAAGCAATCGAGGAGTTTTACGCGAAAATGACCGGCGCTCAAATTTCCCCGGCAGACGAAAACACTACAAAAGACAGCGAAAAGATAAAGACGGAGATCCTGAACGATATCAAAACCTCTCTTGATAATAAGGCCCCGACGGAGAATGAGCTCCTGCACGCTTACGAGATATCCATGGAACTGGAAAAGAAAGGGTTTGATTTTTACAAGAAAGTGGCGGAGGATACGGAAGATCCGGCCGCGAAAAGCCTTTTTGCTTTTCTTTCAAAAGAGGAAAATTCCCATTTCGACATCCTTCAGGATACGTATCTGTATCTGAACGATCCGGCGCAGTGGTTCCATAAAGAGGAAAAGTGGCTGGTCGAAGGCTGACGAACATTCAAAACCCGTCAAAAATAGTTCTCATATCCCTGATGTCGCTTATTATCGCGACAGGTCTTTTTATCGGGATAAAAAGAGGGCTGATAAAAGAGAATGACCAGATAAACGTGCTGGTGATGGGCATAGACACAAAGGAAGGATTGAAGACGCGTTCAGACTCGATAAACCTGGTGCACATCGACTTCGCGCGCAGCAGGATGGGCATCCTTTCAATACCGAGAGATACGTTGGTGGATATACCGGGCCACGGACAGGATAAGATAAACCACGCTCACACTTACGGAGGCCCGGAGCTTTCTTGCGCCACGGTCTCTAATTTTCTTAAGATCCCTGTATATTATTATATTGAAGTGAACTTCCCCATGTTCGTGGACCTTGTTGACAGGATCGGCGGTGTGACTCTTGATGTCGAAAAACCTTTATATTATGACGACTATGCGGCTGACCTGCATATTCATCTGTCGCAGGGCAGGCAAAGGCTTTCCGGTTACGAAACGATGGGGTATGTAAGGTTCAGGCATGACAGGACAAGCGACTGGGGAAGGATAGACAGGCAGCACAAGTTTTTTGAGGCTTTGGCAAAAGAGCTGATGAGGCCTTCAAACCTCATCAGGTTCCCTTACATATTATATACGATGTCCTCGAACGTGAGAACGAACATGGGAATATCACAGGCTGCAAGGATCGCCCTGAAAATATCTTCGATATACCGTACAGGGACGGTTGTTACAGGCGTGATCCCGGGCGGCGATGCAAGGCTTGAAAGGGGATATTATATGCTTTCGGACGAGGAGGGCATGAGAAAAGAGATAGAAAGGGTCATTTACGGGAGATAAGGGGAAATGACTAATTACTAATGACTAATGTCTAATGAAGGAAGGATTATAATATTATTCCATAATTAGTCATTAGTAATTTTCCCAACTTAATCTTCAATTCCTCTACGGTCCCCTCATTACTGACAGTGATATCCGCGGCTTTCAGGCAGGCCGCAAGCTGCTGCCTGTCAGGATCCGATGTATTTTCCTTTTGTTCCACGGCGATAAAATCCTCGAGCGTCCTCTCAAACCCAATGCGGCCTCGCGATCTTGCCCGTTCAAAACGGACTTCCGGCGGCGCGTCAGCGGCGATAAGGACAAAACCCGGCAGTTTTCTTAGTTCCGCGATCTCGGCAAGGTTCCTGATACTGTCGATCACGGCCTTTGAAGTATTTGCCTGCCGGAGCTTTTCCGCGATCTTTTTTGCAAGTACGGAAGGCCCGAAGTCTTTTCTCAGTTTATTGCCCGCAAAAATCAGACTTTCCCTGGAATGATCCATGCCGAGGGCCGTAGCTTCTTCACGCACTATATCCGAAAGTGAATAATAAACGAAACCCTTTTCCTTCAAAAAGTCCGCGATCGTGCCTTTTCCGGAGGCATTAAGTCCCGTCAAACCGATCAGTTCCATAATAACGAAGTATCCTTTAAGGTCTTTTCATTATAATGCAATAAGGCCACCTTGACAAGATTTGATGCGTGTTGTAACATTATATTCAGCTCGGTTTTGATCCAATAGGAAGGGCAAAATCTCGTAAAATTTCAAAAAAATTTTGATGGGGGGATTTTGTGCCCTTAAGGTTATTTGTATGAGAGAAATTATTACGCTTTCTTGCACGGCATGTAAAAGAAAAAATTACTGCTCTACGAGGAACAAAAAGCCCGGATCCGAGAAGCTTTCGATAAAAAAGTATTGCAACGCGTGCAGGAAAAGAACTCTGCATAAAGAAGAAAAGTAAATAGTGGCCAGTGTCCCGTTATCCGCGCGAGTCATTAGCGACCAGTCACGAGTGACTTCAAAGGTGGGTAGCTCAACTGGCAGAGCAGCGGTCTCCAAAACCGCAGGTTGCAGGTTCGATTCCTGTCCCACCTGCTGAAAAAAGCCGGGGGCGATATTAAAAGGCAAGGAAAGAGATGTCTGAAGAGAAGAAAGTAAAGTCCGACATAATAAAAAGGATAAAGACTTATTTAAAGGAGACCGAGACAGAAGCAAAAAAGGTGGTCTGGCCGGACAGAAAATATGTTGCGGCCGCGACGGTGATAATCCTGATAATAGTCTTTTTGAGTTCCGCTTATGTGCTTTTAGTGGACTGGGGTTTTGCGGAGATGTTCAAGGGCCTGAATTATTTGATCAAGCCAAGTTTTTGAGTATGGAAAAAGAAATAATAAGCGAAGATCGTGAAGAAATAAAAGCGGAACCTGAAAATGAGGTTCAGGCTGTAATAAATGTCGAAGATGCAAAAGAGGCGGTAGAAGAGTCAAAAGAAGAAACGAAAGAAGAGATAAAAGAAGAGATAAAGACAGAAGCGGCGGATGAAAACAGCGGGGCAGAACCTCAGGAAAAGCCTGAACAGTCGGAAGCGAAGGCGGAGGAAAAAGAAGAAAGTAAAGAGGAAGTAATAGATGAGATAAGGACGGAGGATTCGCCGGCCGGGGAAACAACGGAACCGGAAGCGAAGCCTGAACCGAGATGGTATATTGTCCAGACGCTTACGGGGCAGGAGGACAGGGTAAAGGAAAGGATCGAGGGAAGCATCGAAGAGCTCGGGTTAAAAGAAAAGATATTCAGGGTGCTTGTGCCCGAGGAAGAGACTGTAGAGATCAAGGGGAACAAAAGGATCGAAAGAAAAAGAAAGATGTACCCCGGCTATGTGTTCATAGAGATGGCCCTTGACGAGGACACCTGGTACAAAATAAGGAGCACCGCGGGGGTCGCAAGGTTCATAGGAGGAAAGATCAAGCCGCAGGCCGTGACGGACAGGGAGATGCAGAGGGTCCTCAAGCAGCTCGGTATAAAGGGAAAAGAGATAAAGGTCGAGTTTGAGAACGGGGAGCCGATAAGGATAATCAGCGGGTCATTCAGGGGATATACAGGTTCGGTATCGGAAGTGATACCGGCAAAATCAAAGCTGAAGGCGATGATAAACATATTCGGAAGGGACACGTCGGTCGAGGTGGATTTTGACAGGGTAGAAAAGATAGTATAAAAATGGCAAAAAAAATACTTACAAAGATAAAGCTCCAGATACAGGCGGGAAAAGCCAACCCCGCGCCGCCGATAGGGCCTGCCCTTGGCCAGCACGGTGTCAATATCATGGAGTTCTGCAAGGCATATAACGCTTCTACGGGAGATAAGGGCGATACCGTCATCCCGGTCGAAATATCAATATTTGAAGACAGGTCTTTTTCTTTCGTACTTAAGACCCCTCCCGCGGCGGTTTTGATCAGAAAAGCTGCTGGTGTGGAAAAAGGATCAAAAGAGCCTAATAAGGAAAAAGTCGGGAGCATAACAAGGGCGCAGCTCGAAGAGATCGCCAAAATAAAGCTGCCTGACCTGAACGCGATGTCGATCGAAGCGGCTTCCAAAATTATTGCCGGAACGGCGAGGAATATGGGAATAGAGGTCAAGTAGGATGAAAAGCGGAAAAAAATATACGGAAAAACAAAAACTTGTGGACAACCAGGTAAAGTACACGGTGGCGGAAGCTGTAGACCTTTTAAAAAAGACCGCAAGAGCAAAGTTCGATGAGACGGTCGACCTGGCCATGCATCTGGGGGTCGATCCCAAGAAAAGCGACCAGGGCGTAAGAGGCACGTTCGCGCTGCCTGCCGGTACCGGAAAAAAAATAAAAATAGTCGTCCTGACAAAAGGCGACAAATACAAAGAAGCTGAAGAGGCAGGGGCGGATGCCGTGGGCGCCGAAGACCTCGTTGAAAAGATCTCGGCCGGCTGGCTTGATTTTGACCTGGTCCTTGCAACTCCGGATATTATGTCTCAGGTCGGAAAACTCGGAAAAGTCCTCGGCAAAAAAGGCCTGATGCCAAGCCCGAAAGCGGGAACGGTGGCCATGGATATCGGAAAAGCCGTAAGAGAGTTCAAAGCCGGAAAGCTCGAGTTTAAGATGGACAAGACCGGGAACATACATCTGGGGATCGGCAAGATCTCGTTCGATGAAAAGTCTTTGAAAGCGAACATAACCGCTGCGGTCGAAGCCATAAACAAGGCAAAGCCGAGCGCTTTAAAAGGCATATTTATGAAATCGGCGACCGTTTCAACGACGATGGGGCCCGGGATCAAGCTGAATGTGTCAAAACTGGCAAAGGAGCTGGAGGACTAGGATGACGGACAAACAACCAAGACCCGAAAAAACCGCCCAGATAGAAGACATCAGGGACAAGGCGGGAAAAAGCAACATAATGATATTCACAGATCATAAAGGGCTTACGGTAGCGCAGATGACGGCACTGAGAAGAAAATTGTGGAATGTGAACGCGCAGTATAAGGTCGTCAAGAACACTCTGGCGGCAAGGACAATAGAAGGAGATTTCAAGGAGGAACTTAAAAAAACGTTCAATGGCCCGACATCCGTAATATTCGGTTTCGGGGATATGATAGGGCCGGCAAAGATACTGACGGCATTCATCAAGGAAAACGAAAAACCATTGGTCAAAGCGGCCGTGATGGAAGGTAAGCTTATCGACGCTTCACAGGTAAAAAAACTCGCGGCGCTGCCCGGCAGGGAAGCGCTCCTGGCGATGGCTTTTGCCGGGATGAAATCGCCGATAACGGGTTTTGTAAGGGTCCTCCAGGGACCGATAAGAAAGTTCGTGATCGCATTGAACGAGATACAAAAAAAGAAAGGAGCGTGATGAAAGATGGGTAAGATAGAAGATGTCATAACAACGGTCGAAGGCCTGACGGTGTTAGAGCTGTCCGACCTGGTGAAGGCGCTTGAAGAGAAGTTCGGCGTGACGGCGGCAGCACCGGTAGCTGTAATGGCAGGGGCCGCGGCGGGACCGGCAGAAGAGGTAAAGGATGAGGTCGATGTCATACTTACCAGCGTCGGCGATAAGAAGATCCAGGTCCTGAAGGTAGTGCGTGAAATAACCGGGCTGGGACTGAAGGAAGCAAAAGACCTGGTGGACACTACTCCAAAACCGGTAAAATCCAAGATCAAAAAAGCCGAAGCGGAAGAAATAAAGAAAAAACTGGAAGAGCAAGGAGGCGTCGTTGAGATCAAGTAACAGAATAAATCCGTACGCGGTAGATAAATTCGACATGGACCCGCCGGACCTTTTGGAGATGCAGAAGGATTCCTTCCAGTGGTTCCTTGACGAAGGGCTTAAGGAAGAACTCAAAGCGATATCGCCGATCAAGGGATACGGCGGAAAATACGAGCTTGAGTTCACCGGTGCCTATAAGCTGAGCAAGCCAAAGCACTCGGCGGAGCAGAGCCTTATCAAAGAGGTCACTTACTGCGCTCCTTTGAACGTCACTGCGAGGCTGATAGACAAGGAAAGCGGTGAAATAAAAGTGCAGGAAGTCTTTATAGGTGATCTTCCTTTGATGACAACCAGGGCCACTTTTATTATTAATGGCGCTGAAAGGGTGGTCGTGAGCCAGCTTGTCAGGTCGTCCGGGGTCTATTTCAGGAAAAGCAAGATCTCAGGAAGGACCGGAAAGCCTCTTTACTACTCGACCATAGTGCCTGACCGCGGGTCATGGCTGGAGATCGAGATAGACAACA
The DNA here is from genome assembly GCA_026387835.1 of Candidatus Saganbacteria bacterium. Lineage (NCBI taxonomy): Bacteria > Bacillati > Candidatus Saganbacteria bacterium. Next base: position 26,044 of record JAPLKZ010000010.1, on the reverse strand, counting down.
GCGGCGTAGTTTTCGCCAGGATAAACAGGACAAAGAAAGTTGCAATAACAAAATTCCTGTCCGCGATAGGATGTACCGAGAAACAGATAAGCGACTCGCTTGCGGACAACGAAATAAGAAGAAAGACATTGAAGGAAGCGCCGGTAAAATCAAAAGAGGATGCCCTGCTTGAGATATACAGAAAACTGCGGCCGGGAGATCCCGTGACTAAAGAAGGTGCGCAGGTATATCTGAACAATCTTTTCTTCAATTCAAAAAGATACGATCTCGGGCGCGTGGGGCGTCACAAGGTGAACAAGAAGCTTGGCCTTGACATACCCGACAGTAAACGCGTTCTGACAAAAGAGGACATACTTGGTTCCGTGGCATATCTGATAGCGCTTAACAAAGGCGAGGGTTTGCCGGACGATATCGACCATCTCGGCAACAGGCGCATAAGGTCGGTCGGGGAATTGCTGCAAAGGCAGTTCAGGGTAGGGTTGATAAGGGTTGAAAGGCTGATAAGAGAACAGATGGTGATAAGAAGCGGTGAAAAAGTCGGGCCGCAGCAGCTGATAAACATAAGGCCGATAGTGGCGGTGCTGAGGGAATTTTTTGGATCAAGCCAGCTTTCGCAGTTCATGGACCAGACAAATCCGTTGTCTGAATTGACCCACAAAAGGCGTCTCAGCGCGCTGGGCCCCGGCGGTCTGACAAGGGAAAGGGCCGGATTTGAAGTAAGGGACATTCATCCTTCGCATTACGGCCGCATCTGCCCGATCGAGACACCCGAAGGCCCGAACGCGGGAATAATCTCTTCGCTTGCGACATTCGCAAAAGTGAATAAATACGGTTTTATCGAAACCCCTTATTACAAAGTAGTCAGCGGTAAAGTCACGGATAAAGTAGAATATATGACCGCCGACACGGAAGACCTTTATAAGATCGGGCCCTGCGACATCAAAGTGGACGATCACTCAAGGATAGTCGAGAAGACCTCGGTTGTAAGATATAAACGCGAGTTCACCCTGGCCCCGAGCGATGAAGTAGACTACATCGGCGTGCATCCGGCACAGGTGTTCAGTATCACCACGGCTTTGATCCCGTTCCTCGAGCATGATGACGCTAACCGCGCGCTTATGGGGGCCAACATGCAGCGCCAGTCTGTCCCGATCCTGAGCCCCGAAGCTCCTTTCATCGGCACGGGACTGGAGATGCAGACCGCGGTGGATTCGGGGGTCCCCGTCATAGCAAGGAACTCGGGCGTGGTGTCAAAAGTGACCTCGGAAGATATAATCATTAAGTTGGACACGGGGAAAAACGATGAGTACCGCTTAATAAAATTTCAGAGAAGCAACCAGAACACATGCCTGCACCAGAGACCCATCGTAAAGAACGGCGATAAAGTAAAAAAAGGCGACGTCATAGCGGACGGCTCCACAACGGATAAAGGGGAGATCGCTCTCGGAAAGAACGTGCTTGTGGCGTTCATGCCCTGGGAAGGATATAACTTTGAGGATGCCATCCTCTTAAGCGAAAGGCTTGTAATAGACGATGTCTTTACTTCGGTACATATAGAGAGGTTCGAGATCGACGTAAGGACGACAAAGCTCGGGATGGAAGAGATCACAAGAGAGATCCCGAACGTAAGCGAGGATGCGCTAAAGAACCTTGACGAGCGCGGGGTCATAATGATAGGGGCCGAAGTAAAGCCCGGCGACATACTTGTCGGAAAAGTAACGCCAAAGGGAGAGACCGAACTGCCGGCGGAGGAGAAACTATTAAGGGCGATCTTCGGGGATAAAGCCCGCGATATGAGGGATACTTCACTGAAGGTTCCCCCGGGTGAAGTGGGAAAAATCGTGGCGGTCAGGACTTTTTCAAGGGAAGAAGGCGATGAGCTGGCTCCGGGAGTCCATGAAATAATCCGGGTGTATATCGCTCAGATGAGAAAGGTCTCCATAGGCGATAAACTGGCGGGGCGCCACGGCAACAAAGGCGTTGTCGCCAGGGTACTGCCGGTAGAGGACATGCCGTATCTTCCTGACGGAACGCCTGTAGACATCATACTAAACCCGCTTGGAGTGCCTTCAAGGATGAACGTCGGGCAGATATTCGAACTGCTGCTCGGAGAAGCCGCATATATATTAAAAAAACATTATAAAGTCATATCATTTGACGAGACGATAGAGGAAGATGCATCGATAAAGCTGATAGAAAGAGAACTGGAAAAAGCCGCCATAGAATCCGGATACCACTGGCTCTCAAAGACAGGGAAAATAGCGCTCCGCGACGGAAGGACGGGCAGGGCTTTCGAAAGGGACGTAGTCTGCGGGTGCATGTATATAATGAAACTTATACACCTTGTCGATGATAAGATGCACGCGCGTTCCACCGGTCCGTATTCATTGATAACGCAGCAGCCGCTGGGGGGCAAAGCCCAGTTCGGAGGACAGAGGTTCGGTGAGATGGAAGTGTGGGCGCTCGAGGCGTACGGCGCGGCGCACTGCCTCCAGGAGCTTCTGACGATAAAATCCGACGATGTGGGCGGAAGATCGAAAGTTTACGAATCAATAATAAAAGGCAAGCCGATGGCAAAACCGGGGACCCCTGAATCGTTCAAAGTCCTGGTGAAAGAACTGAGGAGCCTGGCGCTTGACCTGAAGCTGATAACTAAGGACGGCAAGGAGATCAATCTTGACGAAGAGAGCGGCAAGGCGACGGATATGGCAAGAAGAAAGACATTCCTGTCAAAACCGCTGAAAGAGAGATAAAATGCCCGACAAAAGCCCAAGGCCCGAATTAAGCTGGTTCGATTTCCTGAAAATAGGGCTCGTCTCGACCGAGCGCATATTGTCATGGTCGCACGGGGAAGTCGAAAAACCGGAGACAATAAATTACAGGACATTCAAGCCGGAGAGAAAAGGCCTTTTCTGTGAAAAAATATTCGGTCCGGTAAAGGACTGGGAATGCCATTGCGGCAGGTACAGGAGGGTGAGATACCGCGGGATAATCTGTGAAAGATGCGGTGTCGAGGTGACGACTTCCCGTGTCAGAAGGGAAAGAATGGCGCACATCAGACTTTGCGTCCCCGTTTCCCACGTGTGGTTTTTGCGCGGTATTCCCGGGTATATAGGACTTCTCCTTGACGTATCAAATAAATCCCTCGAAGAGGTAATATATTACGATTCATACATAGTGACAGAAGCTTCGGACGACCTGAAAGGCAAGATAAAAGTCTGCGATATCCTCAAAGAGGGGCAGTATCAGGAGTTCAAGGAGAAATACGGCAACAGTTTTAAAGCGGATACGGGCGCAAAACCGGTCAGGGAACTATTATCGAAGATCGATCTGCCCGATCTGGTAAAATCGCTCCGCAAAGAGCTCAATAAAAAGGACGCAAAGGGCGCGAACAGCCAGAAAAAGATAAGGATAGTCAAAAGGCTGAGGGTTGCCGAAGCGTTCCTTGATTCCGGCAACAGGCCCGAATGGATGATACTGGAGGTAGTCCCCGTGATGCCTCCGGACCTCAGGCCGATGGTGCAGCTTGAAGGCGGAAGGTTCGCAACATCAGACCTTAATGATCTCTACCGAAGGGTGCTCAACAGAAATAACCGTCTTAAGAAGATGATAGCGATGGGCGCTCCCGAGATGATCATAAGGAACGAAAAGAGGATGCTCCAGGAATCGGTGGACGTGCTGATCGACAACGGTAAAAGAAAACGCGCGGTCACGGGCTCGAACGGCAGACCGCTTAAATCACTTTCGGACATCATCGAAGGAAAACAGGGCCGTTTCAGGCAGAACCTGCTCGGTAAGAGGGCAGATTATTCGGGAAGATCGGTGATAGTCGTAGGTCCTTCTTTAAAGATGCACCAGTGCGGGCTCCCGAAAAGCATGGCCCTGGAGCTTTTCAAGCCTTTCGTCATAAGAAAACTGGTCGAAAAGGGACTTTCCCAAAATGTAAAAAGCGCTAAAAGGCAGCTTGAAAGAAAAGATGTGGCGGTCTGGGATATTTTGGAAGAGGTCATAAAGGGACAGGTGGTAATGCTTAACAGAGCGCCAACGCTGCACAGGCTTGGCATACAGGCTTTCGAACCGGTGCTTGTTGAAGGCAAAGCGATACAGATACATCCGCTGGTGTGCACGGCGTTCAACGCGGATTTCGACGGGGACCAGATGGCGGTCCATGTGCCCCTGCTTCCCGAAGCGCAGGTTGAAGCAAGGCTCCTGATGCTTTCATCCAACAATATCCTGTCCCCCGCCTCGGGAAGGCCTATAGTCACTCCGACCCAGGACATGATACTAGGGACTTATTACATGACATACCTGGATGATAACCAGTCAAAAGGCGCGGGGATGATATTTGCGGATGATGAAGAAGCTATGTTCGCTCACGATCTCAGCGAGATACATCTGCACGCAAAGATCAAGGTCAGGCGCGGCGGTGAGTTTGTCGAGACCACGGTCGGTCGCATTAAATTCAATAATACGATCAATAATGCGATAAAAAGAAGAATGCCCGAAATAACCCTAGACTACAGGGACCACACTTTCAATAAGGGAAGGGTGGAAGAACTGGTCAAGGAATGCTATTACAAGTTCGGGTCCGCGGTGGCCGCGGACATCGCCGATGAGATAAAAAGGCTTGGTTTCAAATACGCAACTCTTGCCGGGATATCGATCGGCCTCGATGACCTTGTGGTCCCAAAGAACAAGAAGGAGATCGTCGGGACCGCGGAAGAAGAAATTAAACAGCTTGAGAAGATGGAAAAGAACGGGCATATATCTTCCAAAGAAAAGTTCATAAAAACACTTGATGTATGGAGCAAAGTCACGACGGACGTCACGCAATCGATGCTCAATGAGTTCGACAAATTAAATTCGGTGTACCTGATGGCGTTCTCGGGCGCGAGAGGTTCACTGCAGCAGGTAAGACAGCTTTCCGGGATCAGGGGCCTGATGGCCGATCCTTCAGGGAATATCATCGAGATACCTATCAAGACAAATTTCAAAGAAGGGCTGACGGTCACGGAATATTTCATATCATCGTACGGAGCCAGGAAAGGGTTAGTGGATACGGCCTTAAGGACCGCTGATTCGGGATACCTGACAAGGCGCCTTGTGGACGTGGCACAGGACGTCATGATAACAGAAGAAGATTGCGGCACTAAAAAAGGAATAACGGTCTCAAGCGTCAGGGAAGGATATGAAGAAATAATCCCGCTGCGCACAAGGATTTATGGCAGAATGGCAGCCTCAAAGGTCCAGGACCCGATCTCGGGAAAAGTGATCGTCGCTTCGGGAGACGAGATAACGGAAGAAAAAGCCGAAAAAATAGGGGAAGCCGGCATTGAAAGTATCGAGGTCAGGTCACCTCTTAAGTGCAAAGCAAAAAGAGGGATCTGCCAGGTCTGTTACGGAAGGGATCTTGCGACCGGTAAACTGATCAACATAGGCGAGGCTGTCGGAATAACAGCCGCTCAGTCTATCGGGGAGCCGGGCACGCAGCTCACAATGAGGACGTTCCATATAGGAGGCATCGCTCTGCACACTACGGCCAAGATCCAGATAAAAGCGAAGCACGCGGGGAAAGTAAAATGGGGCGAGGACCTTGAAGTAAAATCGATAGCGGATGATCTTGGGAAAAAAGTGAAGATCGTTACCAGGGAATCCGATGTAAAGGTGAGCCTCAAGGAAAGAGAAGAAGAATATAACATACCTGTCGGTTCTACGATGAACGTTCATGACGGTGACCATGTAGACGCTGCGCAGGTCCTGGCGGAATATGACCCGACATACGATTACATCATCGCAACATCCGAGGGCAAGCTGAAGCTGATGAACATCGAGACGTTTGAAAGAAAAAAGAAGATAGACGAGAGGACAGTACTGGAAACCCTTACAAAAAATGACGGGATGGCATTCATCTACAATCCTAAGGTCCTGAAGGAATATGAGGCCCCTAAAACGGCAAGGTTGTTCGTAAGGATAGGGGATGCCGTCAATATCGGGACGGAAATATCGGCCGATGTCACCGCGAGGACGCCGGGAGTGGTCATTGATATCGAAGAAGGAGGAAAACACAAGAATGTAGTGACCGCGCAGGGAGAATATTACCAGATACCTTCGGGTTCAAGGCTTCTTGCAAGCGACGGCGACGTGCTTGGAAGCTATGAAGTGATCGCAAAAGTGGAGAGCCTGAGCCGCGATCCCAGCAAGACAAAGGACATCATTCAGGGTCTTCCGAAAGTCGAAGAGCTGTTTGAGGCAAGGAAGCCCAAGGATTCCGTGATCCTTTCGGAGATCGACGGCAAAGTGGACATCAAGGACAAAGAAGGCGAAAGGCACGTAATAATTCACGGTGAAAAGGACGATATAAGGGATTACTTCATACCTTACGATGTAAGGATCAGAGTGGCAAAGGGCGACAAAGTGCATAAAGGGGCACATCTGACTTTTGGTACGGTCAACCCGCATGATATTCTGGCGATAAAAGGCGAAGAAGCGGTCCAAAGGCATCTTGTGAACGAGATACAGAAAATATACAGGCTGCAGGGAGTGACAATACACGATAAACATGTCGAGACAGCGGTCCGGCAGATGACAAAAAAGGTCAGGATACTTACTTCGGGCGACACGATGCTGCTGCCCGGAGAGTTGATAGATAAAAAAGAGTTCGACCGGATCTGCGAAGATACGAAGGGTGAAAAATCGACGGCCTCACAGGTCCTTTTAGGAATAACAAAGGCTTCGCTCCTGACGGAGAGCTTCATATCCGCGGCATCATTTCAGGAGACGGCAAGGATACTGACCGATGCGGCCATCAGGGGAAAGATAGACCAGATGTACGGGCTGAAAGAGAACGTAATAATCGGAAGGCTTATACCTGCGGGAACGGGTTTTGTCGGGTACAGGTATCTGGACATAGTCCCTACCCACGGTAAAAAGGAGTAAGATCAAATGCCGACCATATCACAGTTGATAAGAAAAGGGAGAAATGAAAAAAATACAAAAAGCAAAGCGCCGGCCCTGGCAGGCTGCCCTTTGAAAAGGGCGGTTTGTTTGAGGGTGTACACGACAACTCCCAAAAAGCCGAACTCAGCGCTGAGAAAAGTCGCGAGGGTGAGGATCACCAACGGTCTCGAAGTAACGGCATACATACCGGGTGTCGGGCATAATCTGCAGGAGCACTCGGTGGTCCTTATCCGCGGGGGAAGGGTCAAAGACCTTCCGGGAGTAAGATACCACATAGTCAGAGGAACTTTTGATACGGCGGGAGTAGAGAACCGCATGAAATCCCGCTCAAAGTATGGGGCGAAGAAACCGAAAAAACAGGTCAAATAAAGGATAAGGAGCAAATATGCCAAGAAGGGGACGGGTAGTAAAAAGGAAGATAAGTCCTGATTCAAAGTACAACAGCGTGCTTGTCCAGAAATTCATCAACAGGATAATGATGATGGGAAAGAAAAGCAAAGCCGAAGGTATAGTGTACAAAGCGATGGACATCATCTCAAAAAAAGGCAGCAAAAGCCCTCTTGAGGTGTTCGAGCAGGCAATAAGGAACGCCACGCCGCTGATGGAAGTGAAGGCAAGGCGAGTCGGGGGATCGACATACCAGATACCGATAGAGGTTGAAAGAGAAAGAGGAACGGCAATAGCCATGAAATGGCTGAAGGAAGGCGCGATGGCGCGGCAGGGCAGATCGATGCAGGAAAAACTGTCGGCCGAACTTTTTGACGCTTTTTCAAATACAGGCGGGGCGCTTAAAAAGAAAGAGGACCTGCATAAGACCGCGGATGCGAACAAGGCGTTCGCTCACTTCAGGTGGTAAAGGGATAAAATGGCAAGAGATTACAGCCTTGAACGCACAAGGAACATAGGGATCGTGGCGCACATAGATGCGGGCAAGACCACATTGACCGAAAGGATACTGTATTACACGGGAAAACTGTACAAGATCGGCGAAGTGCATGAAGGGACGGCGACAATGGACTGGATGGAGCAGGAAAAAGAAAGAGGAATAACGATAACTTCGGCATGCACGACGTGTTTCTGGAAGAATACCAGGATAAACATCATCGATACTCCGGGACATGTCGACTTCACTGTCGAGGTTGAGCGATCGTTGCGCGTCCTTGACGGCGTTGTGGCTGTCTTCTGCGCGGTCGGGGGAGTGCAGCCGCAGAGCGAGACGGTCTGGAGGCAGGCGGTCAAGCACCACGTGCCGCGTATCGCGTTCATAAATAAAATGGACAGGGTAGGAGCGGATTTTAAAAGAGCGGTGAAGATGATGGCTGAAAGACTTCATGCTCACCCGGTACCGATACAGCTGCCGGTAGGTGCCGAAGAAAATTTTAAAGGCGTCATAGATCTGGTCGAGATGAAAGCATACATGTATGATGAAGAGACAGGTGAAAAATTCACCGAACAGGCGATACCAGATGAATTGAAGTCAAAAGCTTATAGATACCACGAAAAGGTCGTCGAAGCGGCGGCGGAATCAGACGACAGCCTGATGATCAAGTATCTGGACGGCCACAAGCTCACAGTCGAAGAGATAAAAAAAGGCCTGAGGGCCGCGACGATAGCGGGGCGTATAGTGCCCGTGACATGCGGCACGGCCTTTAAGAACAAAGGCGTCCAGCCGCTCATTGACGCGGTCATCGAATATCTGCCTTCGCCTCTGGAAGTGAGGGCCGTAAAAGGTATAGATCCGGACAGCGGAGATGAGCTGATAAGAAGCGCGTCCGATTCGGCGCCTTTTTCCGCGCTTGCGTTCAAGATAATGAGCGATCCTTTTGTGGGAAGATTAACGTTCTTCAGGGTATATTCGGGTGTCCTGAATAACGGTTCGTACGTGCTTAATTCGACAAAAGGCCATAAAGAGAGGATAGGAAGGCTCCTGCAGATGCACGCGAATAAAAGGGAAGAGATAGATGAAGTGCATGCCGGAGATATCGCGGGTGCGGTTGGATTAAAGAACACTACAACGGGAGACACTCTGTGCGACGAAAAGTCGCCGGTGATACTGGAGTCAATAATCTTTCCGGAGCCGGTCATATCGGTGGCGATCGAGCCGAAGACAAAAGCCGACCAGGAAAAACTCGGGATCTCTCTCCAGAAATTGGCAGAGGAAGATCCGACGTTCCGCGTGCACACGGACCAGGACTCCGGACAGACGATCATTGAAGGGATGGGAGAGCTGCATCTGGAAATAATAGTCGACAGGCTTTTCAGGGAATTCAAAGTAGATGCCAATGTCGGCAAGCCGCAGGTAGCCTACAAGGAGACGATAAAAGGCCATTCAGAAGCCGAAGGGAAATTTATCAGGCAGACCGGAGGCCGCGGGCAGTACGGCCATGTCTGGCTGAAGATCGAGCCGACAAAAAACAAGACTTTTGAGTTCGAGAATAAAGTCGTAGGCGGCGCGATACCACGGGAATATATACCCGCGATCGAAGACGGCGTGAAAGAAGCTATGACCACAGGCGTGATAGCGGGATATCCGGTCATCAACGTGAAGGTCACCGTGTTTGACGGTTCTTATCACGAGGTGGATTCTTCGGAAATAGCTTTCAAGATAGCGGCTTCCATGTGTTTCAAAGCGGCATTTGTAAAGGCGAAGCCGGTATTGCTCGAGCCGATAATGAAAGTCGAAGCCGTGACGCCGGAGCAATACCTCGGGGATGTGATGGGAGACCTCAGCAGCAGAAGGGCGAGGATCGAAGGGATGGAAGCTTATAAAAGCATGCAGACGATCAAGACAAAAGTGCCTCTTTCCGAGATGTTCGGGTATTCCACGTCGCTCAGATCATGCTCTCAGGGAAGAGCTTCTTTCACTATGGAGTTCAATTCATACGAGGAAGTGCCGAAAAATATTTCCGAATCGATAATTCTAAAGAACTCGGGGAAGGCTTAAACAAAACATGAAAAGACAGAAAATAAGGATCAGGCTGAAAGGATACGATCACAGGGTCGTCGACCAGTCCGCGGAGAAGATAATAGACACGGCAAAAAGGGCGGGTGCGGCAGTGTCCGGTCCGATCCCGCTGCCGACGGATAAAGAGGTCTACTGCGTCCTGCGTTCCCCGCATGTCGACAAGAAATCAAGGGAACATTTCGAGATCAGGACGCATAAAAGGCTTATAGATATACTCGATCCCGCTCCACAGACGGTCGATGCGCTTATGCAGATAGACCTTCCGTCGGGTGTGGACATAGAGATCAAGCTGTCATAAGAAAGAAGTAAGGAGTCTTTTAAGATGATGAACGGTATGCTCGGCAAAAAAATAGGGATGACCCAGATATTTGACAAAACAGGGCTTGTAGTCCCGGTAACCGTTGTTGAAGCGGGTCCCTGTTATGTTGTCTCGATTAACGAGGACACCTCTGCCGTTAAGGTCGGATTCGAAAAGATCAAAAAGGCGACAAAACCGGTTTTGGGCCAGCTGAAAAAAGCAGGAATAGAAGAAAGCCTTAAACATTTTCACGAATTCAAAGCCGACAAAAAAGACGGATTAAAGGCAGGGCAGCAGATAAAAGCGGATATCTTTAGTGAAGGCGAGCTTGTGTCGGTCAGAGGGACTTCGATAGGTAAGGGTTTTGCGGGCACGGTAAAAAGGCATCATTTCAGAAGGAGCCCGATGTCCCACGGTTCGAAGTCCCACAGGATACCCGGATCGATAGGCGCCGGCACGACGCCGGGCAGAGTATATAAAGGAAAAAGGATGGCGGGCCGCCTCGGGGGAGAATATGTGACCGTAAAGAATCTCAAAATAGTAAAAATTGAACCGGAAACCAACTCGATCTACATTAAAGGCGCTGTTCCGGGTGTAGAAGGCGGACTACTTTTGATAAGAAAGGTTTCATAAGATGGTAAATATACCGGTATTTGATCTGATAGGTAAAAAGGCGGGGACCGTGGACGCAATGGATTATGTCTTTGGTATCCCTGTAAAGGACTCGGTGGTCCATTCGGCCGTCAAATGGCAGCTTGCTTCGATGAGGCACGGGAATGCCAGCGCAAAGACAAGAGCAGAGGTCAGGGGCGGAGGAAAAAAACCATGGAAGCAAAAAGGGACCGGCCGCGCGAGAGCGGGTACCATTAGATCACCTCTATGGAGAGGCGGCGGCGTACTATTCGGGCCAAAGCCGAGGGACCATTCTACTTCGCTGCCCAAAAAGGTAAGATCTCTCGCATTGAGAATGGCCATTTCCGATAAAGTAGCTTCGGGAAAGCTCAAGATCGTGGAAAAAATAGAGCTGAAGAACCCGAAGACAAAAGAGATGAAAGCTTTATTGAACGGCCTGGGAGTGACGAATGCCCTGATCCTCCTCGACGGCGCGGGAACGAACGAGAAAAGGGCCGCGGCAAATCTTGAAAAGATCAAGCTCGCGTCCAGCAACAGCATGAGAATATTTGATATATTGGATTATGAGTGGCTTGTCCTCGACAGGCTGACGCTGTCCAATATCGAAGGAAGGCTGTCAAAGAAAAAATGAAAGAGAATGAACAGATAATAATAAGGCCGCTGATAACCGAAAAGGCGACATTGCTCAAAAAAGATGACATATATGTTTTTGTGGTAAGGGCCGATGCGACAAAAATAGATATCAGAAGAGCTGTCGAAATGATGTTCAGCGTAAAAGTGCTCGATGTGAACACGGTAAAATTGAAAGGCAAGCCCAGAAGTATGGGCAAGCATGCAGGCAGGACCAGCAGCTGGAAAAAGGCTTATGTAAAGCTTAAAGCCGGGCAAAGAATAGAGTTGATCGAAGGGATGTTATAGCGATGGCACTAAAACAGTTCAGGCCGAGGACCCCGGGCACCAGGACAAGGATCGACCTTGTGCTGGATGATATCACGACGTCTAAGCCGGAAAGATCGCTTCTTCTGCCGTTAAAGGGAAATGCCGGACGTGATTCTTCGGGAAGGGTCTCGGTCAGGCATAAAGGCGGCGGAAATAAAATAAAATACAGGATAGTGGATTTTAAAAGGGACAAGGACGACATGCCGGCAAAGATACTCAGTATAGAATATGACCCTAACAGGAACGCGAGGATATGCCTTATCGAATACGAAGATAAGGAAAGAAGATACATTATCGCGCCGCTGGGGATAAAAGTAGGCGACACAATAATGTCCGGTCAGGACTCGGACATAAAAGCCGGTAATAATATGCCGCTTAAGAACATCCCCGTAGGAACGACGATCTATAACGTAGAGCTTACCAGGGGAAAAGGCGGACAGATAGCAAGATCTGCGGGCGGCTCGGCAGTCCTTAACGCGAAAGAAGGAAGATTTGCGACCGTGAGGCTTCCTTCGGGAGAGGAAAGGCTGATAGATATAAACTGCAGGGCATGCATCGGGCAGGTGGGCAACCTTGACGCTAAGAACATTTCGTACGGAAAAGCCGGACGAAGAAGGCATCTCGGCATCAGGCCGTCAGTCAGGGGTATAGCAATGAACCCGTGCGACCATCCTCACGGAGGAGGCGAGGGCAGATCGCCTATCGGCCATCCGGGGCCGCTTACGCCCTGGGGCAAGCCGACGCTCGGTTATAAGACGCGGCACAAGAGAAAACTGTCAGACAGGTTCATACTAACCAGGAGGAAAAAATAAATCATGGCCAGATCTCTGAGAAAAGGACCGTTCATAGACAAGCATCTGCTGGATAAAATAATCGCCGCGATGCAGGCAAATGACAAGAAGATCATTAAGACCTGGTCAAGAAGGTCGACTATCATCCCGGAGATGGTCGGGTTCACGATCGCCGTGCATAACGGCATGAAGCATATTCCTGTCTATATAACCGAGAATATGGTCGGGCACAAGCTCGGAGAGTTCTCTCCCACCAGGCATTTTAAAGGCCATAGTGTCCCGACGGATAAAGCCGCGGCACTGACATAAAATTAAGGAAATTATGAAAGTAAAAGCAGTATCAAAATATTTGCGGGTCTCACAGAGGAAAGTGAACAGGGTCCTTTCTCTTATCAGGGGAAAAAGCGTGCAGGATGCATTGACGATCCTGAAATTCCTTCCCCATTCCGGGGCGAAGTACGCTTATGAAACGCTGAAGAGCGCTGTCGCGAACGCAAAACATAATTATAAAACGGACAAGGAATCTCTAAAGCTGGCTGAGTGCTATGCTGGGCCCTCGACACCAATGAAAAGGTTCAGGGCGGCTTCGAGAGGCAGGGCCCACCATATCCTTAAAAGAGCATGCCATATAACGATGATCGTGGAGGCAAAATAATGGGACAAAAGATACATCCGAGAGGTCTGCGCCTGGGCATAAACGAGGACTGGGACAGCAGCTGGTATGCCGAAGGGCAGAATTATTCTAATAATGTCGATGAAGACATGATGATCAGGAAATTCCTGAAAAGAAAGCTGTACAAAGCAGGCATTTCGAAGATCAGGATATCAAGAAGGGCCAATCAGATCGAAATAATCCTGTTCACGGCAAGGCCGGGCCTCATAATCGGTAAAGGCGGGCGCGATATAGCGTTCATAAGGGACGAAATAGTCGCGATGACAAAGAAACAGGCGCAGGTTGATGTACAGGAAGTATCTAATCCGGAGACGGATTCCCAGCTGGTGGCTGAAAACATCGTACTGCAGCTCGAAAAAAGGATCGCTTTCAGGAGAGTGATGAGGCAGTCGGTGATGAAAGCTCTCCGTTCCGGCGCAAAAGGCATAAAAGTAATGGTGGGCGGAAGGCTCGGAGGAGCGGAGATCGCCAGGTCGGAATGGTACCGGAGAGGCCAGGTGCCCCTGCACAAGCTGAGAGCAAAGATCGATTACGGTTTCGCGGAGGCAATGACGCTTTACGGTAAGATCGGCGTAAAAGTGTGGATCTATAAAGGCGATGTCTTAAAAGTGCAGGAGCAAAAACCTGTGGCGGTACAGCAGGAACAGGTCGTTTCCCAGATGACGTTGTGAGGTAAAAAAAATGGTACTGCAACCGGGCAGGACAAAATTCAGAAAGCAGCAAAGAGGGGTAATGAAAGGGACCGCTTCAAGCGGTAACACGCTCGCATTCGGGAGCTACGGGCTCCAGGCGATGGAAAAGGCATGGCTCAAGGTAAAACAGCTCGAATCGGCAAGAAAAGCGCTGACACATTTTATTAAAAGGGGCGGCAAGGTATGGATCAGGGTGCTCGCGGACAAACCTTACAGCTCCAGACCGGCCGAAACCAGGATGGGCGGAGGAAAAGGCGCTCCCGAATATTTTGTCGCGTGCGTAAGGCCTGGTACGATACTGTTTGAGCTGGCGGGCGTGAAAAGAGCGGACGGGATCGAGGCGATGCGCCTTGCGGCCCACAAGATGCCGATAAAGACAAGATTCGTAGAAAAGGTGTGATAATGGAACCAAAAAAAATAAGAGAGATGAAGGCCGAAGAGCTGGCGCTCAAGTTGAAAGACCTGAGGACGGAGCTTCTTAAGGTGCGGTTCACGGCTTCCGTCGGACAGCTCAAGAACCCGCTTAAGAAAAAAGAAATAAGGAAGGACATCGCGAGGATGCTGACGATCATGAAGGAGAAAGAAATTGGAGAATAGGAATATGCGGAAATTAAAAGAAGGTTTCGTCCTTAAGAACAAGATGGACAAGACCGTGATAGTGGGAGTGGAACAAAGGTTCAAGCACCCGCTTTACCAGAAGGTCGTGTCAAAGACAAGCAGGTTCGTCTGCCACGACGAAGAAAACAAATGTAATGTCGGGGATAAAGTGTCGATAACCGAGACCAGGCCGCTTTCAAAGACAAAAAGATGGCGCGTGGAAACAGTGATCGAGCAGGAAAGAACGGGAAAAGGGCATGATACAAGTACAAACTAGACTGACTGTCGCGGACAATTCCGGGGCAAGAGAAGTGCTGTGCATAAGGATCCTGGGCTCATCCTACAGGAGGTACGCGAGTATCGGCGACGTGATAATCGGGGTCGTAAAAGATGCGGTCCCGAACATGACCGTGAAGAAAAGCGCGATCGTCAAGGCGGTGGTAGTCCGGATAACAAAATCCATCAGAAGGCCGGACGGATCTTATGTCAGGTTCGACGATAACGCGGTCGTGATAATAAACGACCAGGGCAACCCTGTAGGGACAAGGGTTTTCGGGCCTGTGGCAAGAGAGCTCAGGGACAGGAACTATATGAAGATAATCTCGCTCGCGACAGAGGTAGTATAATGCAACCAAGAATAAAAAAAGACGATACAGTGCTGGTGCTAAGCGGAAAAGACAAGGGCAAAAGGTCAAAGGTGTTAAAAGTCCTTCCAAAAAAGGACAGCGCGTTGGTGGAAAAGGTAAACGTCGCAAAAAAACACCAAAAACCGTCAAGGACTTTTCCCGGCGGGATAATAGACAAACTGATGCCCGTATCCCTGTCAAAACTGATGGTAGTATGCCCGCATTGCGGCAAGCCGTCCAGACTGGGGAAAAAAGATTCTTTCAGGTCCTGCAGGAGATGCGGGCAGATAATAGATAAAGGCAAATAAAAATGGCAAAGACACTGAAGATAAAATACGAAAAAGAAATAAAAGCAGCGATGAAAAAGGAGTTCAACTACAAGAACGACCATGAAATACCAAGGGTAGTAAAAGTCGTTGTGAACAGGGGCGTGGGAGAAGCCGTTCAGAACCCGAAGGCTCTTGACATTGCGTCGAACGAGCTCGCGCAGATAACAGGGCAGAAGCCGCTCATAACAAAAGCAAAGAAATCCATCGCCGTTTTCAAGGTCCGCGCAAAGCAGCCGGTAGGTTGCAAAGTGACGCTTCGCGGCAGCAGGATGTACCAGTTCCTAGACAAGCTTATAAACTTAAGCCTTCCGAGGATACGGGATTTTAAAGGTGTGCCGCCAAAGTCGTTCGACGGGAAGGGAAATTACACTTTAGGGATAACGGAGCAGCTGATATTTCCCGAGATCGATTATGACAAGGTCGACAAGACAAGGGGGATGGACATCACGATCTGCACTTCGGCAAAGACCGACGATGAGGCAAGGTCCCTGCTTAAATATTTCGGAGTTCCTTACAGGGCAGCTTAAAGGAGTAACAATGGGAAAGACTTCATGGATCGCAAAGACAAAGAAAAAAGTAAAATTTTCCACCAGGAGAAGGTCGCGGTGCAAGCAGTGCGGCAGGCCGCGGGCTTTCTATAAAAAGTTCGGGCTCTGCAGGATATGCTTCAGGACGCTCGCCCATCAGGGCGTGCTTCCGGGCGTAACAAAATCCAGCTGGTGACAAGGAGAAAAAGATGGTCTTGACAGATCCGATCGCCGATATGATATCAAGGATAAAGAACGCGATAAGGACCGGGGCAGGGAGCGTGGAAATGCCTTCTTCCAAAATAAAAGAAGAGATAGCGCGCATCCTGAAGTCCGAAGGTTTTATATCGAACTTAGATGTTTCCACAAAAAAGAACTTTAAAGTCCTGACCGTGTATTTAAAATACGGAAAGCAGAAAAAAAACATGATCAGCGGGATGAAAAGGATCAGCACTCCCGGCAGGCATATATATGTTCCTTTTTCAAAACTGCCAAGAGTGCGCGGAGGCTTCGGGTCGGCCATATTATCGACCTCGTCGGGATTGATGGCTGACAGGGGAGCCAGGGAAAAAAGGATCGGCGGAGAAGTTCTCTGTTTCGTATGGTAAAGGGGTAAAACAATGTCAAGGATAGGAAAAGCGATCATCAATATACCGGCAGGAGTGACCGTCACTCAGGCGGACCGGGATGTGACGGTAAAAGGTCCCAAAGGTACAACGACACTGACCATGGATAAAAGCATTACCATAAAGTCCGAAGGCCAGACACTCACGCTTTCAAGGTCTTCGGAAGAGAAAAGGATCAAATCGATGCACGGGCTGTACCGGTCGCTTATCGCTAATATGGTCCGCGGCGTGACGGACGGTTTCATAAAAGACCTCGAGATAAGCGGAGTCGGGTACCGTGCGGCTAAAGAAGGAAAAAAACTTGTCCTGTCGATGGGTTATTCCCATCCGGTGACAGTGGACCCTCCTCACGGCATAGAGTTTTTGGTCGAAGGACAGACAAAGGTCAGGGTCATAGGCATTGACAAGCACATGGTAGGTCAGATCGCCGCGGATATAAAGAAGATACGGCCTGTCGAGCCATATAAAGGAAAGGGCATAAAATATGCCGGCCAGTATGTCAGAAGAAAGGCCGGAAAAGCGGCTGCAAAGGCGGCGGCATAAAATGGGAAAAAGAAAAGCGATAATATCAGGGACAAAAGAAAGGCCGAGACTGAGAGTGTCGGTTACTCTCGGGCACATTTATGCCCAGATCATAGATGACACGGAAGGCAGGACTCTGTCTTTCGCGTCCACTCTGGACAAGGATTTCGGCAAGGAAAAACTCAGGGCCAATATAGAGGCCGCAAAAAAGATCGGGCAGCTTATCGGCAAAAGAGCTAAAAAAGCCGGCATAGAGACAGTCGTGTTCGACAGGGGACAAAGAAAATACCACGGTAAAATAAAGGCCCTTGCGGATGCGGCGAGGCAGGAAGGATTGAAGTTTTAATTAATCGTCCCTATTTAACGGGACAGGGAGGTCTTTGTGGCTGAATATAAATATAATACGGGTTCGGAAGAAAGCGGGATAAAAGAAAAAGTCGTGCAGATAAGGCGCGTAACGAAAGTCGTCAAAGGCGGCAAAAAGATGAGTTTCCGCGCTGTCGTGATCGTCGGCGATGAAGCCGGAAGTGTCGGGCTCGGCATCGGCAAAGCGAACGAAGTGGCTTCCGCCATAAGGAAAGCCGTGGAGGACGGAAAAAAGAACATGATAAAAGTTCCCATTGTAGGAGGGACGGTGCCGCACGACTGCGAAGGCAAATTTTCATCTACAAAGACTATAATAAGGACGGCTCCTCCGGGGAAAGGCGTCATAGCAGGCGGCCCTGTGAGGACGGTCCTTGAACTTGCCGGAGTGAGGAATATCGTCGCCAAATCTATAGGTTCGTCAAATGCCATCAATGTGATCAGGGCCACACTCGACAGCCTTTTGAACCTGAAGAACCTTGAAGAGGAAACAGCCCTAAGGGGAATAGAGCTCAAAGTAAAACAAATTGTGGAAGGATAACATGATCGACTTATCAAAGTTAAAACCGGGTAAAGGATCGAACAAGAAAAAGAAGAAAGTCGCGAGGGGAACTTCCTCGGGGCACGGGAAGACTGCGGGCCGCGGACACAAAGGACAGCTCAGCCGAGCAGGCGGCGGTAAAGGGATAAGGTTCGAGGGCGGCCAGACGCCGTTGTACCGAAGGCTTCCCAAAATGGGCACTTTCAAGAACTATCCTTTCAAAAAAAAGTTTAATATTTTGAATGTCGGCCAGCTGGATGTATTTGAAGACGGGTGTACCGTAAAAATCGATGATCTGATAGAGAAATTCTTTTCATCGACGAAGAAAAGAGCTTCCTTTCAGATAAAGATATTAGGAAACGGCGAGATCAAAAAAAACATAACGGTCGAGGCGAACAGGTTCAGCGAAGAGGCAAAGAAGAAGATAGAAGAAGCCAAAGGAAAAGCGGTACAGATCTGATGTTAAAAAGTCTTTCCGGATTAGTTAATATAAAAGACCTGCGCACGAGGGTGTTGTTCACCCTGGTGATGATAGCGATATTCAGGTTCGGGGCGCATGTGTCGATCGCGGGAATAGATACGGTAAAACTGTCCGAGTTGTTCGGCAAGGGGAACCTTTTGGGATTCCTTGACCTCTTTACAGGCGGCGCGCTTGTGAAGTTCTCGGTATTCGCGATGGGCATAGTCCCGTACATAAATGCTTCGATCGTCATGCAGCTTTTGGCGGCGGTGATCCCGCAGCTCGAGGAACTGCAAAAAGAGGGCGAGCACGGGAGAAAACAGATAGCGCAGTACACAAAATACCTGACGATAGGTTTTGCCCTGTTCCAGTCGATCGGCATGTCGTTCTGGCTGAGAAGCGTTCTGCTGGAAGGCTATAGCTTTCCGTTGTTCCTTATCTCCTCGGTCATATCGCTTACGGCCGGCACGGCACTTCTGATGTGGATCGCAGAGCTGATAACCGAAAGAGGCATCGGCAACGGAGCCTCGCTAATAATATTTATCGGCATTATATCGAGGATACCTACTTATGTAGGGCAGACGGTAACAATACTTAAAGGCGGAGCGAGCGTCACGGGACTGATCGTTCTTCTTTGCGTGTTCCTTGTGATGATAGTGGCGATCGTCGTTGTACAGGAAGCTCAGAGGCGCGTGCAGGTCCAGTACGCCAAGAGGATAGTCGGAAGAAAGATGTACGGAGGCCAGAGCACCTATATTCCGATCAGGCTGAACCAGGGCGGTGTGATCCCGATAATATTCGCATCATCGTTTTTACTTTTTCCCGCGACGATAGCGCAGTTCATACCCAATGACTTTTTCAGGGGTATCGTGGGCGCGCTGTCGCCATCAGGGTCGATTTATATGCTGCTGTATTTTGCCTTGATCTTCTTCTTTACATATTTTTACACGGCGATAACTTTCAACCCCAAAGAACTGGCGGAGAACATTAAAAAGTACGGCGGTTTTATAACAGGTATCAGGCCGGGAAACCCGACCGCTGAATATCTTGAATATATAATATCAAGGCTTACGCTGATAGGAGCGCTGTTCCTGGCCATCATAGCGATAATCCCGACAATAGTGGAGAGCCTGACACATATCACGACTTTCCAGGGTCTCGGTGCAACGGCGCTTCTGATAGTCGTCGGAGTGGCGCTGGACCTGGTGAGGCAGATAGAGTCGCACCTGGTCACAAGGCAATACGAGAGGTTGCTGGTCTGATGAAGCTCATTTTTCTTGGGCCTCCCGGAAGCGGGAAAGGCACCCAGTCAAGTGTGGTCGCAAAGGACCTCGGCATCGCCCACATATCGATGGGAGATATTTTGAGAGAAGCGATAAAGGAAGGAACAGAGACGGGCAGGTTAGCGAAACAGTACCTGAGCCGGGGCGCCCTGGTCCCCGACGAAGTGGTGAATGAGATAGCGCGCCAGGCGATCGATAAAGAAAAGGAAAAAGGGTTTGTTCTGGACGGTTATCCGAGGACTGTAAAACAGGCTGAGTTCGTAAAGGGGATAGCAGGGATAGACAGAGTGATCTATATAGATATCCCGCAGGATGAAATAGTCAGAAGACTGGAGGGAAGACGAAGCTGTAAAAAATGCGGAGCGGTCTACCATGTCGAAAAGAACGCCCCTAAAAAAGAAGGTATCTGCGACAACTGCGGTTCGCAGCTTTATATCAGGGACGATGACAGGGAGGAAACGATAAAAAAAAGGTTTGAGATCTACGAAAAAGAGACAGCGCCGCTCGTGAAGTATTATGCAGGCGCCGTCAAAAAGGTTGACGGAGTGGGAGACCTGACCGTCATACTTGAGAGGATCAGATCGTCTTTATGATAAAGATAAAGACCGAGGAAGAGATAAAACTGATCAGGCTGGCCTGCAGAGTGGCCGAGGAAGTGCTGAAGACCGCGGAAAAAAATGTAGCGCCCGGGATCACGACAAGAGAACTGGACAATATAATAGAAACGGAGATAATAAAAAGAGGAGCAAAGCCGGCATTTAAAGGGTACAGGGGCTACAGGCACGCGTCGTGTCTTTCCGTGAACGAAGAGATCGTCCACGGGATCCCGTCGGATCGGCTGCTGATGGAAGGCGATATAATAGGGGTCGATATCGGCGCGATAGTCGGAGGTTATTACGGCGACGTTGCCGAAACGTTCCCTGTAGGAAAGATCTCGAAAGCCGCAAGAAAGCTGCTTTCTACCGCGAGTGAGTGTCTTGACCTGGGCATAAAAACGGCAAGATACGGGAAGAAAGTGGGAGACATTTCTTCGTCGATAGAGCAGCACGCTAAGCGGCATGGTTACAGCGTAGTTAAGGATCTTTTCGGCCACGGGGTGGGCAGCGAGCTGCATGAGGACCCTTTGATACCGAACTTCGGAAGTCCGGGCACCGGACCGAAGCTTGAAAAAGGGATGGTGTTCGCGATAGAACCGATGCTGAACATAGGGACAAGCGAGATAGAGACGCTTGATGACGGGTGGACGGTCGTGACGAAGGACAGAAAACTGTCGGCCCATTTCGAGCATACGATACTGATAACGGAAGATAAAGCGGAAATATTAACGAGGATATAAATGCCAAAAGATAAGGACGTCATAGAATTTGAAGGGGAAGTGACAGAAGCGCTCCCGAGCGCGCTGTTCCGCGTGAAGCTGGAGACAGGGCAGGTCATACTGGCGCATGTTTCGGGGAAAATAAGGAAGCATTTTATAAGGATACTTCCGGGCGACAAGGTAAAAGTAGAGATGTCTCCCTACGACCTTACAAAAGGAAGGATAACATACAGGGGGAAATAATATGAAAGTAAGAAGTTCCGTAAAACCGATGTGCGAAAAATGCAAAATAATAAAGAGGCACGGCCGCATAAGAGTGATATGCACAAATCCCAAGCACAAACAAAGGCAGGGATAGAGAACAGGAGGTACCATGGCACGTATCGCAGGCGTTGATCTTCCGAAAAATAAAAGGGTGGAGATCGGGCTTACTTATCTCTACGGGATAGCAAGGCCGAAAAGCAACGAGATCCTTAAAAAAGCATCCGTAAATCCGGATACAAGCGTAAAAGACCTGACCGAGGACGAGATCGTCAGGATCAGGGAGGTCATAAAAGATTACAAAGTAGAAGGCGATCTCAGAAAAGACATATCTTTAAGCATAAAGAGGCTGGTGGATATAGGGGCTTACAGGGGCAGCCGCCATAAAAAGGGCCTGCCATGCAGGGGGCAGAGGACAAAGACGAACGCCCGCACAAAAAGAGGCAAGAGAAAAACGGTCGGTTCCGGAAGAAAGAAAGAAGAAGGAAAAACATAAAAAAGGAGAATAGCTGCCATGGCATCAGTTCCAAAAGAAACAGTAAAAAAGAAAAAAAAGGAAAAAAGGGTCGGGATACAGGGAACCGCCCATATAAAAGCCACGTTCAATAACACGATAATCTCGTTAACTGATTCAAAAGGCAACGTCGCGGCGTGGGCTTCGGCAGGGAACGTGGGTTTTAAGGGTACGAAGAAAGGAACTCCTTTCGCGGCGCAGTTAGCGGCCGAAACAGTAGCTAAAAAAGCTATCGATATGGGCATGAAAGAGGTGAACGTTGTCGTTAAAGGTCCCGGATCGGGGAGGGAAACGGCAATAAGGGCCCTGCAGGCGACCGGTCTCGACATAACCTCCATAAAAGATGTGACGCCGATACCGCACAACGGCTGCAGGCCGAGAAAAAGAAGGAGAGTATAAATGGGAAGACACACCGGCCCGGTATGCAAAATATGCCGGAGAGAAGGAGCAAAACTTTTTTTAAAGGGCGAAAAGTGTGCAGGCCCTAAATGCCCGTTTGATAAAAGAAGCTACGGCCCCGGCCAGCACGGACAGGGCAGAAAAAGACCGTCTGAGTTCGGGATCAGGCTGCGTGCAAAGCAGAAGGCCAGAAGCATCTACGGGCTTTCGGAGCGGCAGTTCAGACGGTACTTTTCGATCGCCGCGGGCAGCAAAGGCTCTACCGGTGAAAAACTCATGGAGCTGCTCGAAAGACGCCTGGACAACGTTATATGGAGGATGGGGCTTGCTTCGTCCAGGGCCCAGGCAAGACAGATGGTCAGGGACGGGCATATTCTGGTCAACGCCAAAAAAGTGAACATCCCTTCTTATTGCGTGAAGACGGGCGATGCGGTAAATGTCAGGGAAAAATCAGCGGCTAATTTAAAAAAATCTATCGAGACGATGAAAGAAAGAACGGTCCCTGTATGGCTGAGCTTTGATGCGGACAATCTGGGAGGAAAAGTGAATAATCTGCCGAAAAGGGAGGACATGGACAGTCTGGTCGAAGAAAGGCTGATAGTCGAGTTTTATTCAAGATAGGAGGCAAAAATAATGGTAATGATCGGAGAGAAACCGTGGGTAAGGCATGAGATGGTGGAAGACGGATACGGAAGGTTCATCGTGGAACCCCTTGAAAGAGGTTACGGGTCGACGCTCGGAAATTCCATGAGAAGAGTGCTCCTTTCCTCGCTCGTGGGCGCTGCGGTCACATCAATAAGGATAGAGGAGGTGTCTCACGAGTTTTCGACCATTCCCAATGTTGTCGAGGACGTATTGCAGATAATACTCAACATCAAGAAGATGATAGTAAGGTCGCATTCGGATGCCCCTAAAATAATCAAACTCGAGGCAAAAGGCAAAGGGGTGGTAAAAGCGGGAGATATTAAGCACGACGCGGATGTCGAGATCGTAGATCCCGAGCATTATCTGGCGACGCTTGAAAGTGGGGGTGAACTTAACATAGAGATGGTAGTTGAAAAAGGAAGAGGTTTTGTCCCGTCGGAAAGGAACAAAAAACCCAACCAGCCCATCGGCACTATTCCTGTCGACTCCATCTTCAGTCCGGTCAAAAAAGTGAACGTCACGACCGAAGAGGTGCGCGTGGGACAGGAAATAAATTATGACAGGCTGATCCTTGACGTGTGGACGAACAAGGCTGTGAAACCGGAAGACGCGGTAAAACAATCCGCGGAAGTTCTGGCAAAGCACATCAATATGTTCATACATATAGGTGAAAGATCAGATGCCCTGGCAATACATGTGCCGGGAGAGGGCGAAGTGGACCCGAGCATCCTTGAGATGAACATAGATGATATCGATCTGTCTTCAAGGTCGCTTAACTGCCTGAAAAAGGCCAGCATCAATACGGTCGGGGAGCTCATCGAGCTGACCGAGAACGATCTTTTGAAGATAAAAAGCCTAGGGACCAAATCTTTTGACGAGATAAAGGAATCGCTGGCGAAATTCAATCTGATACTTAAGGGCGGTTCGCTGTCCGGGCACGGAGAAAGCGAAGAAAAATGAGACACAGATTAGGATACCGGAAATTAAATAAGGCGACAGACCAAAGGATGGCGCTCCTGAGGTCCCTTACTATAGCTTTGATAAAGAACGGGAAGATAAAGATATCGAAGAGAAGAGGACAGGAGGTCAGAAAGACCGTGGAAAAGATCATAGCCCTGTCAAAAAAAGGCGGTCTTTCTTCTCTCAGAAGAGCGCTTTCTATAGTTCCCGATAAAACCCTGGTGACAGGATTCTTCAAGTCGGCGGGAGAAAGGTTCAAAAGCCACAGCGGGGGATGCACAAGGCTGACCCTCATCGGTAAAAGAAGGGGTGACGCCACGGATATGGTATTGTTGGAGCTATTGTGAGCGCCAGGAAGGGTTATAAAAAATGAAAAGAAACACGACATTTTCGGCAAGCGAAGAAAAAATAAAGAAGAACTGGTACCTGGTGGACGCTTCAGGCAAGGTCCTCGGAAGGCTTGCCGTAAAGGTGGCGGATATACTCAGAGGAAAGGACGAGGAGATATTCACGCCGAGCTGCGATACGGGTGATTTTGTCATAATAATCAATGCCTCGGAGATCAAAGTGACAGGAAAAAAGATGAAACAAAAGCAATACTTCACGCACAGCGGGTATCCTCACGGCGCAAAATCAGTGAATCTTGAGGACAGGATGAAAAAGCGTCCCGAAGAAGTGATACGCCATGCGGTAAGAGGGATGCTGCCCAGGGGGCGTCTCGGAGACAGGCTAATAACCAAGCTGAAAGTGTACAAAGACGGTAAATACAGAGAGGCCTCACAAAAACCGCAGGCACTGGAAATATAAAAAGGAGTAAATGATGACCGAAGAAACAACACAAAAACCAAAAAAGACGCCGAAGCCAAAAGCAGTGGCAGCAGATGCCGATGTAAAACAGCCGGAGACCGTGCACGAGACAAAAAAACGCCACCCCAAAAAAGCAGCGGAGGAGACCTTCTGCGCGGTAGGCCGAAGAAAGACTTCCGTGGCAAGGGTCAAGCTTTACAAAGGCGAAGGCAAAATAACTATTAACGGCAGGGATCACGAAGTTTATGTCGCCGGAAGGCACATATTGATATCCGAGATGTTGAAGCCGTTGAAGATAGCAAATGTCCCGGGCGTTTACAGTATCGATGTAATAGCTAACGGCGGGGGAGTTTGTTCCCAGGCCGGAGCAATAAAGCTAGGGATCGCAAGGGCGTTGGTCCTGATCGATCCCTCGTTAAAAAGCATCCTCGGGAAAGCCGGATGTCTTGTAAGGGACCCAAGGACGAAAGAGCGCAAAAAATACGGACAAAAGCGCGCGAGGAAGAGATTCCAGTACACAAAACGTTGATATCTATCATTATTGCATAACAGCGCGTGATAGCATGGCAATTCCTTGCTCCGTGAACGCGTAAACCATTTTATGATATTTCAAGGATGTCTCAATTTGTGATATCCTCAATATCTCCCCCTGTTCAACAATAGCATTACAGAAATTTGCCCGCCAGCGGAACAGCGGTACGCAGCCTGCTTGCCGCTTTACCTGCCGAAAGAGGGCAGGCAGACATGTCCTCATACTTTTCCAATCACACCATAAAAATAGTGAAATCTTGCAAAAGAATTGACGATGGACATATGAGGCCAAAAAGGGCTGAATTTCAGAGGTCTCAATAAGGAGAAAATAAAATGGCAATAGGAACGACTATCAGAGGAATGAGAGTAATAAGAATAGAAGAGAAACACGTGGTTTTACAGCCAATAGCACTGGAGGCGAGAGTAAACCTTCCCGAAATGGTAAGGGTGGCCGGCGGGAAGTTCTCAATGGGCAGCACAAGGTTTAGCGATGCCCAGCCTATAAGAGAGGTCACATTAAGAGATTTTGCCATAGGCAAATATCCTGTGACGAACGGTGAATACCTTGGTTTTCTTCAGGCAATGAATAGAGAAATACCTCAACTTGTGGCTAACACAGAGTTTGCGTTACATCCTGTAGTCAATGTTTCCTGGAACGATGCAACCGAATACTGCAAATTTCTAATGGAAACAACTGGCAGGAAGTTCGGTCTGCTTACAGAAGCACAATGGGAATTCGCGGCAAGAGGGACTGAAGGAAGAATATATCCGTGGGGAAATGAGTCGTATG
>JAPLKZ010000009.1 GCA_026387835.1 Candidatus Saganbacteria bacterium | reverse complement strand
GGGTCTGCTGGACTATATCAAGGGGAACAATTTCGAGCCTGACAAGCCGCTTACACGCGCGCAGTTCTGCTATATGCTGGCCAGGGTCAGGGATGTCGCGGCAGAGATCGACGGCCTGCTCAGGCTTGATGCGTGGTGAGGATCAGATAAGTGACAGTATCTCTAAAGCCTGTTTCTTGGAAGAGATGTTTATCCTGATCACATCTTCAAATCTCCTGAACCAGGTCAGCTGTCTCCTGGCAAAGTTCCTTGTCCTCTGCTTGATCAGGGAGACCGTGTCCGCCAGATCTCTTTTTCCCTCGATATGGTCAGCCATCTCTTTGTAGCCCAAAGCCTGCATGGATACAAGGTCTTTTGAGTAGCCTTTTTTAAGCAGCCGATAGACCTCATCCTCAAGGCCTTTTTTTATCATATCGTCGACTCTGTTGCCTATCCTCATGTAAAGAACTTCCCTGTCCGCATCCAGGCAGAACAACTTAAGGTCTTTATCCCTGTCCTTTTTCTGAAGCTCCGATATAGGCCTGCCGGTCTGTTCATACACCTCAAGCGCTCTTATGATGCGTTTTTTATCGTTAGCATTTATCTTTTCCGCGGATCTGGGGTCTATGGTCTTTAGCCTTTCATATAATACCGCGGTATCACAGGATGAAAGTTTTTTTCTGATGCCGTCGTCCTTGGCGGCGATAGGGAAGGAGTAGCCGTTTATGAATGCGTTCAGATATAATCCGGTCCCCCCGACCATTACGGGCTGTTTCTTTCTTTTGACGATCTCCCCGATACTTTGTTTTGCCGAATCGATAAAGCTTGAAACGGTCCATTCTTCGTCAGGATCTACAATATCAATAAGATGATGCGGGATAAGGCCTCTCTGTTCTTTCGAAGCTTTTGCCGTGCCGATGTCCATGTAGCGGTAGACCTGCATTGAATCGGCGGAAATTATTTCACCGTCAAGATGCCTTGCGAGCTCGATAGAGAGGTCTGTTTTTCCCGATGCGGTAGGCCCGAATAAAATTAATGTCTTAGTCATCTCTCGAGCCGCGAAGAGCTATCAGCCGCAAAAGCTGCATCACCGCCATCGCGGTCGCGGCCACATATGTAAGGGCCGCGGCATCAAGCACCTTTTTTGCCATGCCGAGCTCTTGTTCGGATGCGTAACCGCTGGAAGAAAGCATCTGCATCGCTCTGCTGCTCGCGTTAAATTCTACCGGAAGAGTTACCAGAGTGAAAAATACGGCGAATGAGAAAAGAATTATTCCGGCATCCATAAGCGGCCCGTAGCTGAAAATAAGCCCCGCAAAAAAAAGCGGTATGGACAGCTGGGACCCGATGTTGGAAACAGGGACTATGCTCGATCTGAATTTAAGAGGGAAGTACGCCTTTATATCCTGGACCGCGTGCCCGGTCTCGTGAGCCACTATGCCGAACGCGGCTACAGAAGAGCTGTTGTACACTCCGCTTGAGAGCCTGAGCTTTTTATCCCTCGGGTCATAATTATCGGTGAGTTCGCCGGGTACCTGTTCGACGGCAATGTTGCCGAGCCCGTTCCTGTCCAGCAGGTTCCTCGCAAGCTGGGACCCGGGAATGCCTGCCGATGTCTTGACCTTCGAGAACTTTTCATATGTCGAGCTGACCTTGAACCGGGCATAAACGGCAAGTAGCATGGCCGGTATAAGAAGAATAAAAGTCCAGTCAAAAAACATGCGGCACCTCCGGAGATATTATATCAGTTTTCCTGACCGTCCTTGCGGATATATTTCTTTTCGATGTCCCTGAAAAGCTCGATCGCGACCAGCGAGATCAAAGTAGCAAAAATGGCACCCAAGTAAAAGCCGCATCCGACAGCAAGCCCGATCGCCGAAGCTACCCATATCGAAGCCGCGGTAGTAAGGCCCCTGATCAAGCCCTTGTCCTGCATTATTGTTCCGGCGCCGATGAAACCTATACCGGTAACCACCTGTGCGGCTATCCTTCCGGCATCGGATCCCGTGTATTTGAAAGCCATATAAACGGAAAGCTGCATTAAGAGGGTCGAGCCGACCGAGACAAGGATGTGAGTCCTTAAACCGGCCGCTTTTTTATCCCTTTCTCTTATTATCCCTATCGCTCCTCCGAGGACCATTGAAACAAGAAGCTGGATGCAGATAGTAAGTTCGTTCATAAGACCTCCTTATAATCCGAAACCGCCGTGTTTTTTAAAATGTCTGACAAGCCCTCCGTCAGCAAGCAAAGTCTGCATTGTTTTTGGAAAAGGTTTTATTTTAATATTTATTCCTTTTGTCAGGTCCTTTAACACGCCGTTATCCATGTCGATCTCGAGTTCGTCCTTTTCTGATATGCCTGATGTGTCGCATTCTATCAAAGGCAGGCCGAGATTGAAGCAGTTCCTGTAAAATATCCTGGCGAAAGATCTTGCGATGACAGCACTTATTCCCGCGTGCTTGATCGCCATCGGGGCCTGCTCGCGCGAAGAGCCGCATCCGAAATTCTTTCCGGCAACTATAAAATCCCCAGACTTGATCTTGCCGTAAAAATCGGGGTCGATGTCTTCCATGATATGTTTGGCAAGCTCGTCCGGGTCCTGTATCTTGAACTTGTAGCGGCCGGAGATTATGTAATCCGTGTTTATATCATCACTTATTTTTAAAGTGTGAGAAAAACCTTTTAATAGCATCTTTGTTCCTCCTCCTCATCCAAATATCCGTTCCCAACACCATTCCTATACCCGCAAAACCCACGATCGCGGGGATAAAAAGATCTACATCCAAAGATCCGGGGATGCCGTACTTTGACGTGATATTGTCCCACGAACCGGATATTTCTTTTGCATAAGTCTTGTATCCCGCTTGTTGATCAATCGCTTCATCAGGACCGGCAGGCGGCAGGACGAAAATAAATATCACGATACATGATAAAAAGATCGCCACGAGCGCCCAAAAAGTCCTGTTCAACAGCATCAAAGATATTTTCTCGGGTCGGTTATTTTTCCTTCCAGCGCCGAAGCGGCCACTGTCGCGGGAGAAGCGAGGAATATCTCGGCTTTTGTATTGCCCATCCTGCCTTTAAAATTCCTGTTGGCCGTCGAGATCACTTTTTCCCCGTCCGACGGCACGCCGTTGTGGGTGCCGACGCAAGGGCCGCATCCTGGCGTGACAAAAACGGCTCCGGCATCGATCAGGGCCTCAACGATCCCTTTCTTCATCGCTTCCAGAAATATCGACTTTGATGCGGGGGCGATTATCATCCTGCAGTCTTTATTGATCTTTTTTCCTTTCAGGATACTTGCGGCGATACTTAGGTCTTCAAGCCTTCCGTTAGTGCATGTTCCGATGACAGCCTGCTGCACGGGCGTGCCCTCAACATCCTCGACAGAGGAGTAATTATCGACAGTATGAGGCTTTGCTACCGACGGGACCAGTGATGACGCGTCGATCTCGATGATCTTTTTAAACACGGCATCTTTATCGGATTCCACAGGGAACGGTCTTTTCTTTGAATGTTTTTTGATCCATTCTAAGGTCTTACTGTCGGCATTCATAAGTCCGGCTTTGGCCCCCATCTCGATCGCCATATTCGAGATCGTGAAGCGCGCGTCGACGGAAAGGCGGCCTATCGCTTCTCCCGTGAATTCGGCCGAGTCATATGTCGCGCCGCCGGCGCCGGTGTCGCCGATCACCTTAAGGATAAGGTCTTTTGAATAGACGCCCTTCGGCATTTTTCCGTTCACGACAAACTTTATCGTTTCGGGGACCTTGAACCATAATTTTCCGGATATCATCCCCGCGGCAAGGTCCGTGGATCCTATGCCAGTCGAAAAAACGTTTATCGCGCCGTATGTGCAGGTGTGAGAATCCGCTCCTATCACAAGGTCACCCGGCACGACAAATCCCATTTCGGGAGTTATCTGGTGGCAGACACCGCAGCCGATATCATAAAGATGGATCCCCTGTTCCCCGGCGAACTCGCGGATCTTTTTGTGTATCGCAGATACTCCTTCGTTCGGGGAAGGGGAGCTGTGGTCTATGATTATCGCGATCTTTGCGGGATCAAAGACCTTCTTCGCTTCCATTTTCCTGAAGACGTCTATCGCGATGCCCGAAGTGCCGTCCTGGCCGATCATGAAATCTAGATCGGCGATTACTATGTCTCCGGCACGCGAATCGCTTTTGCTGTGAGAGGACAGTATCTTTTCCGCTATGGTCTTCCCCATTTTATTTTTTTGCCTTGACGGCCTTTCCTAGGGACTTCGCGCGGGATGAAAGGTACGGGTCGAGAGGTTTTACCGACAGGACCTCTTTGATTAGCTTGAGAGCCTTGGCCCTGTCGCTTATTTCTGCGAGATTGAGTTTTGCCCTGCATACAAGGTCGGCATCGGCGTTCTTGTTACCGATTATACCCATGAATATCCCGGTCGCGCGGGATTTATCATAATGCGCCATCCTCTGAGCTATGAATTCCCCCTGCAGCAATTTTGCCTTGATGGCAAAATAATCATCGGATTTTTCCTCGAGAAGGTCGATGGCATCATGGCAGAGCTGTATCTCCTTGTTGACATCTTTTTTCTTTTCATACAGCATGATCTCGGACCGCCCTACGATCGCCCTGCCCCTGAAATAATGGTCGGCCATGGAGTCATTGTAAGCTTTTTCGAAAAGTTTTTTCGCGTTTGTCTTGTCGCGTTCCGCCCCCCGTTTTATCAGGAGCTCCGCTTCCACCACGAGGCATTTTGTGCTGTAAAAATCGCTCGGCCCGACCAGAGAATTAAGATTTTTAAGCGATCTCTGTGCAAGCTCTATCGCGGAATCGAGTTCTTTATTTTGCGAAGCCCTTATGGCAAGTTCG
Organism: Candidatus Saganbacteria bacterium; assembly: GCA_026387835.1. Lineage (NCBI taxonomy): Bacteria > Bacillati > Candidatus Saganbacteria bacterium. The sequence continues at coordinate 5,948 of JAPLKZ010000009.1, read as the reverse complement.
GCCTTTCCTATCATCGCCGCGAACCTTAAGTATCCGTAAGGAGCGTGTTCAAGGACAAAATCATAATGGGTCTTTGCTTCCGACCAGTCGCTCTGATCGTCCCTTGTTATCAGGAGATCGGCAAGACCGAACCTTATCTCAGATATATTTATGCCGCCCTCCACATACCTCAGCATCTTGCGGTATTTGTTGATAAAACGGTTAAGCTTTTCCTTTTCTCCCACGGCTGAGATGGTCGTTTTTACGAGATGGCTGAGTATCGGGGAGAGAGTTCCTCTCATGAGGTTTTCCTTTCAGGTTTATTTGCCTTGATAATTTATTCTACATACTGTAAAATATATTGTCAAATGCTCACCCCAGAGAGAGACCAGAAGATCAGAGAGTTAAAAGACAAGCTCAGCATCCCCTTTACTTCCGAGGCATTGCTTAACCGGGCCCTTACGCACAGCAGCTATATCAACGAGAACAAAATGAGCGGGCTGTCCGACAACGAAAGGCTCGAGTTCCTGGGGGACGCGGTGCTGAAGCTGGTGGTCTCCGACTATATATTTAGTAGATATCCGGATTATTCCGAGGGGGACCTCACAAAAATGAGGGCGGCGGTCGTGTCCGACCTCTCGCTTTCGGAAATAGCAAAAGACCTGGACCTCGGGCATTACCTCCTGCTCGGAAAGAACGAAAGGTCTTCGGGAGGCGAGAAAAAAAAGTCGAACATCGCCAACGCGCTTGAGGCCATAATCGCCGCGATATTCCTTGACAACGGGATAGATAAGGCAAGGGATGCGGTCATACGTCTCCTGAAGGATTCCGTGGATAGAGCGAGCGCCGATGATTTTATGATCGATTATAAATCGGCCCTGCAGGAGTTCTGCCAGAAGAACAAATGGGGATTGCCTTTCTACGCCGTAAAAAAAGAGGCCGGACCCAAGCACAAAAAAGTCTTCTGGATCGAAGCTAAGGTGAAGGGGGTAAAGTTCGGGTCCGGCAAAGGTTTTTCAAAAAAGGAAGCGGAACAGAACGCAGCCAAAGAAGCCCTGTTAGAGCTGAAGGACAAGAAAATGATCAAAGCGGCCAGGTTAGGGGAGATAATATCAAAGATAATAGGAAGAAAGAAACAGTGACATGGCATTGCTGCTGATAAGGAACGGAAGGGTGATAAACCCGTCGAGCGGGCTTGACGATGAGCGTGATATTTTGGTCGAGAACGGGAAAATAAGGGAGATCACAAAGAACATCGCAAGCATCCCGTCGGCTGAAACGATAAACGCAAAAGGAAAGATAGTACTTCCCGGCCTTATCGACATGCACGTCCATTTGAGGGACCCGGGCAGGGAGGACGAAGAGACGATATTTACCGGGACGCGGGCGGCCGCGAAAGGCGGGTTCACATCGGTCGCCTGCATGGCCAACACCGATCCTGTTGCCGATAACAGCGCGGTCATAGAATACATGATCTCAAAGACCATGCAATCAGGCGCCGTAAATGTCTTCCCGGTGGGGGCGATAACAAAGGGATTAAAAGGCGAAGAGATCGCGGAGATGGGCCAGATGATCGAAGCCGGGGCGGTCGCGTTCTCGGATGACGGGAGATGCGTGACGGATTCAAATGTGATGAGGCACGCGCTCGAATACGCGAGGCAGTTCGGCAGGACGGTCATATCGCATTCGGAAGACCATCAGCTATCTGACGGCGGATACATGAACGAAAGCTATCTTTCCACTATCTGGGGCCTGAAGGGCATACCTCCTATCGCGGAAGAGATAATGGTCGAAAGGGATATCCTGCTGGCAAGCGAGTTCGGCCACGTGCATATAGCGCATGTCTCGACCGCGGGTTCCGTAGAGAAGATCAGGCGCGCGAAAGCAAAGGGGATAAATATAACCTGTGAAACAGCCCCGCATTACTTCACGCTGACCGAAGCAGCGGTCGAAGGATACAACACGAACGCAAAGATGAATCCTCCGCTGCGCAGCGAATCCGATGTCGCCGCTGTGATAGAGGGCCTGAAGGACGGGACCATCGATGCCATTGCCACCGACCATGCTCCCCACACAGTCGAAGAAAAGAACGTCGAGTTCGCATCCGCGGCGTTCGGCATCATCGGTCTCGAGACCGCGCTAGGGCTTGTCATGACCGAACTTGTTGAGACAAAGGTGCTTTCATTAATCGATGCTGTCACGAAAATGACCGTAAATCCCGCAAAGATACTTGGCATCGACAAAGGCTCCTTAAAGATCGGCGGGGATGCCGACCTGACCATAATTGATCTTGGCGAATGGACGGTCGATCCCGGCAAGTTCGCCTCAAAAAGCAGGAACACTCCCTTCGCAGGATGGAAGCTCAAGGGCCGGGCACTCTATACCATAGTCAGAGGAAAGATCGTAGTTAAGGACGGAGTATTGGTGAAGTAGAGAACCCAGCCCTCACCCTTCCTCCCGCCAGGGAGGCGGGACAAGCTTCTCCCAAAGGGAGAGGGTCAAAATAAAATTGTTAGTGAATTATTCAATCATCATAAAATTGCGCTCCCTCGCCCCGATCGGATCGGGGAGAGGGTTGGCCTGCCCGCCAACGCCTGAGCGTAGCGATGGCAGGCGGGGGTGAGGGCTTGGCATCCAAATTGCTCATACATATCCAAGGAGGATCTAATGTATGGGCAGAATCATATTTTTTCTTTTGATAGCGGTGTTTTTCCTATCGTCCTGCTCTGGCGGGCCTGATATTTCACCTTCTCAATCTTCAAGCGAAGACAGCCTGCAGCAAAGTGAACTGTCGAAAAATCCGACACCGGTCGTCCAGACCCGCGAAGGCGAAGCGGTCTTTATCCAGAAACAAAATGCCGTCGAGAACGGGGAAGAGATGATGCCGGTATGCGGGACTTTTGATCTGAAATACATAACGGCCAAAAAAGCTTCGGACATACTTTGCAGGCTGTTTCCGGACTGCGTATTCGTCGAAGGAGAAAGGTCCAGTATGCTTGTGACAAAGGCAAAGCCGAAAGATCTTTTTGAGATCAAAAACATCCTGAGATCGATAGACAGGTACTCTCCCCAGATAATGATAGAAAGCAGGATCGTGGAAATATCGGAAAGCGGGCTCAAGACGCTCGGGGTCTCCTGGGGGAGCCCCGCGGGCAGTTTTAATTTTGCCTATGATCCGGACAGCGGCAAATTCAACGCCGAAAAGATCTCTTCGGTCCTGAACGCCCTGGTTTCAAAAGGCCAGGCCAGGCTGATAGCGAACCCGAAGGTGTCGACCCTTGATAATACGGAAGCGAACGTAAATATCGGCAGCAAGATCCCTTACGCGGTGCCTGTCTCTTCCGCTTCTTCGGCGACGCAATGGACGGTCCAGTATATAGACGCGGGTGTCTCGCTTAAAATAACACCCAAACTCGGAAGTGACGGCCAGATCTCCGTACTGATCCATCCGGAGGTCAGCGCGATATCCGAGTGGCGGGCGACCGCGGCGGGGGAATTCCCCGTTATCGCGACAAGGAACGCGGATGCTTACGTGCGCGTGAAAGACGGAGAGACGATAGTCATCGGGGGCCTGATAGACGAACTTGACAGGGAGAACATAATGAAGATCCCTTTGGCCGGCGATGTGCCTTTACTGAAGGAGCTTTTTACAAAAAGGGTAATGGAAAAGACGAAAACAGAGGTCGTGTTCATGATAACTCCTCATGTCATGTGATAGTATGGTATAATTTTTTAAAATGAAATGCCCCAAGTGCAACAAGAGCATCCCCGAATGGAAAAAAGGCTGCGAGTGCGGGTATAAATTTGATTTCAGCAGGATCCCGGCGCCTCCCAAGCAGTCAGGGCTTGTGAACGATTATGAAGCGATACTCGGCGACCACATCGGGAAGCTTATACAGTTATGCGGAGATTTTGAAAAAAGGGCCGGCATAGAGATCGTCATCGCGGTTTTCGGCAACACAAAACCTCTTTCCCCGGAGAACTACGCGTTCTTCCTGTTCAATAAATGGAAGCTCGGTAAGAATAAGCACGAGGCGATACTTATACTGGTCGCGCTTTACGAGCGGCGCATCGAGACGGAAATAGGGTTCGGTCTCGAGCCTCTAATCAGTGAAGAATTTTCCGAAAAGCTTCTTGACGATATAGTAGTCCCGTATTTCAAAAAAAGCAAATACGGAGAAGGGCTTTACGAAGGTGTGAAAGCACTCATAAAAGAGATCGATTCAAGATCGCAGGGCGTTCAGCTTAAAAAATGATCACAGTCTTCCCTTTGTTGAAGGTACGCCCCTTTTTCTGGGATTTACTTTGCAGGCCATGCACATGGCAATACCAAGCGCTTTAAAGACAGCTTCTATCTTGTGATGAGAGTTTTTCCCTCTTATGATGTCAATATGTAAGGACATCCCGGCTTTATAGACGAACGATTCAAAAAATTCCCGCAGCATCTCCCTATCAAGGTAAAGTTTCACGTAGCTTTTTACTACCCTTGCGGTGATCAGCTCCTTTTCGAAATTCCCCTTGAACGTCAGATGCGGCCTTCCGGAAAGGTCTATCGCCGCTTTAACTTCTGCAAGGGATTCATCCATCGGGATTATCGCGTGGCCATAGCGCTCGATCTTAAGTTTCTTTCCCAGCGCCTTTGCGAAAGCTTCGCCGAGCGTAAGTCCAGTGTCCTCGATGAGGTGGTGCATGTCCACTTCCACATCGCCCTTTGCCTTCAGGTCAAGGTTAAAAAGCCCGTGTTTTGAAAAGAGCGTCAGCATATGGCCTATGAAGGGGATAGGGTAGAAGATATTGCTTTTGCCCGTGCCGTCGATGTTCAAATTGACGCTTATCGATGTCTCTTTTGTCTTTCTCAGCAGTTTTGCGACCCTTTTTTTTGCCATCAGATCAGTTCCTCTTTCCTGAATATCGGGTCAAAATCGTATTCCTGGAGAGCTTCGGCCCCGCCTTCCTGCCTGTCGACGAGACAGATTACCTTTACCACCTTGCACCCGATCTCTTCGACGGCCGCTATCGCACCGAGCGTCGCGGTCCCTTTTGTTATCACATCATCCACTATTATGACATTTGAACCGGGTTTAATAATACCCTCGATCTTTTTCTGTAGCCCGTGCTCTTTCTGCACTTTCCTGACGATAAAAGCTGGTATCGAGTCACCTGTCTTTGCGCTCAGTACAGCTACTGCGGCCGCGATAGGGTCAGCACCGATCGTCATCCCGCCGATACCTATTGCTTTGCAGTCCTTTATCTTGTCCAGGATGATCTCTGCAACAAGGGACAGGCCTTCGGGATGCAGCGTGATCTGCTTACCGTCGACATAGAAATTGCTTTTTCCGCCGGAAGAAAGGGTGAATTCACCGGTCTTCACGGCATTCTGCTTAAGGAGTTTCTTGAGGGCGGCTTTTTTATCCATTTTTACCATTTTAGCATATTTTTAATCGAGTGAAATTTACTGCAAATATGTCCGATAACTATATGAGACAAATTTTAGCAAATAAGGAGAAAAGGAATGGCAATAGGAACGGTAATTGGCGGAAGGAGAGTATCAAGTTTAGAAGCAAGAAAGATGATATTAACGCCGATAACAGGAGGGATACATATAAACCTTCCCAAAATGGTAAGGGTTGCCGGCGGGAAGTTCTCAATGGGCAGCACAAGGTTTAACGATGCCCAGCCTATAAGAAAGGTCACATTAAGAGATTTTGCCATAGGCAAATATCCTGTGACGAACGGTGAATACCTTGGTTTTCTTCAAGCAATGAATAGAGAGATACCTCAACTTGTGGCTAACACAGAATTGGCGCTGCATCCTGTAGTTAATGTTCCCTGGAACGATGCAACCGAATACTGCAAATTTCTAATGGAAACAACTGGCAGGAAGTTCGGTCTGCTTACAGAAGCACAATGGGAATTCGCGGCAAGAGGGACTGAAGGAAGAATATATCCGTGGGGAAATGAGTCGTATG
>JAPLKZ010000008.1 GCA_026387835.1 Candidatus Saganbacteria bacterium | reverse complement strand
TTATTTTTTTATCCATAAAACCATATTTATTTTCACCCTCTCCCCATGGGAGAGGGAAGGGTGAGGGCTGTTATTTCACTTTCGCTCCCACCTTCACTTCTCTCTCCGGACATATTAGAACCGGCCCGGATTCATCATCTGACGCTGCAAGAAGCATTCCCTGGCTCTCCACTCCTCTGAGCATAGCAGGCTCAAGGTTGCTCACCAGTACGATATATTTTCCTACCAGTTGTTCGCTCGAATAAGAATTCCTTATTCCCGCAACGATCTGCCTGTATTTGGGCACAGAGACGGTTTGCGGCTCCTCGTTTCCAGAACCGTACGCATACTCCTGCATGACTGTTTTCTTCTCCGTCTCGCCCGCATCGACTTTCAGGACGACAAGTTTATCTGCGTTCGGATGGTCGCTCGCCTCCACTATCTTCGCAACCTTCAGTTCTATATTCATGAATTCCTGGATCGTCACCATTTGTTTCTCCTTTATTTGGCTCACAGCTTACGGCTCGTTCGCTTCGCTCACTTACAGCTTACAGCTCCGGAGCCGTTAGCTGTCAGCCGTAGCGAACAGAGTGGGCGTGCCGTCAGCCGAATCATAGCCATCCCACTATCGCCAGCGCCGTTATCGTTTTGCTGTCCACTATCTTTCCGCTCTCGAACATCTTTCTGATCTGTTTCTTGTTGAAGATCTCTTCTCTGATGACCTCGTCGTTCTGGCTTTGTTTCTTGACCTTTTTAAGGCCGAACGCGGCGTAATATTTCAATATCTCCGAAGAATATCCCGGCGCCGGGATAATATTATAAAGATGCACGATCTTCTTCGCGCAGTACCCGATCTCCTCTATCAGCTCCCTTTTCGCGCATTTGACCGGGCTTTCCCCTTTTTCAAGTGTGCCCGCCGGAAGCTCCCAGATGAACCTTTCTACGGCCGGCCTGTACTGGCGGATCATCACGATCTCGTTATCGTTTAAAAAAGGCACGACAAGGACAGCACCCGGATGTTCTATTATCACCAGTTCCGGGCAGTTCCCGTTGGGCAGCTTGACGCGCTTCTTTACGACGTCAAATATCTTGGCCCTGTGGATCAGTCTTGTCTTTTTCATCATAATTGATTTTATAATAATTTATGATGTTCGGCAAGTTGAACGAAAGATGAAATTGTGTCAAAATAGAAATATCAGACATCGCGGGGTGGAGCAGCCTGGTAGCTCGCAAGGCTCATAACCTTGAGGTCGCAGGTTCGAATCCTGCCCCCGCTACCAAAATATATAAAGCCATCGAAAGATGGCTTTTGTGTCGCCGCAAATAGTCTAATAAAATACGAAATATGTACTACTTTATTTATTTGACTTACTTATTGCTTTATGTTATACTTTTCTACAAAGGAGCACATATATGACTAAGGCAACTGTCACGACAAAGGGCCAGATAGTAATACCGGCCAAAATGCGCGAGAGATTGAGCATCAGGACCGGCACAAAGCTGTATGTTGAGGAGAACGGAAATGAGATCATTCTCAAACCGGTGACTTCAACATATATAAAGGAACAGGAGGGGATACTAAAGACCGGAGGGAAACTCTCCAGAGAACTTCTTCGTGAGCGCGTTAAAGACAGGAAAAGGGAGAAATAGATATGAGGCGGATACTGGACGCGCACGCGCTGATGGCTTTTCTTGAAAAAGAAGAGGGGTCTGAGAAGGTCGGGGATATATTCGTCGACGCGATGGAGAAGGACAGCGACCTTCTGATGACAACGGTGAACTGGGGAGAGGTTTATTACATCGTTTTCAGGGAATTCGGAAAAGACAAGGCCGATGAGATAGCGCGCATCATTAATACATTCCCCATAAAGACCGTCGACGTTGATCTTCAAATATCCAGACAGGCGGCTGTCTTTAAAGCCGGGAACAAATTATCATATGCTGACTGTTTTGCCGCGGCTCTGGCCAAGCTCACAAAAGGAGAAGTGGTCACAGGCGACAAAGAATTCAAAACCCTTGAAGATGAAGTAAAAATATGTTGGATCAGCTGAGGGCTACAGCCACTTCTTCCTTTTAAAATATATCAGCATCCCCGCCGCGACAGAAAGCATGACAAGCCAGACAACAGCGTAGGAATATTCCCAGCTTAGCTCGGGCATGTTCCTGAAGTTCATCCCGTATATGCCGACTATAAAAGTCAGAGGTATAAAGATCGTTGCTATTATCGTCAGGACCTTCATCACTTCGTTAAGCCGATTGCTGATAGAAGAAAGATAGATATCCAGCATCCCCGACATCATATCCCTGTAATTCTCGATCGTCTCGATTATCTGTACCGTGTGATCATAGACATCCCTGAGATAAACTCTCGTGGAAGGCCTTATCAGTTGTGATTCTCCCCTTTCCAGCGCTCCGATCACCTCGCGAAGCGGCCACACGTTTTTCCGCAGGTTCAGTATCTCCCTCTTTAGTACGTGTATCTCTCCCAATACATTTTGCGTCGGCTTGGTTATGAGGATCTCCTCCAGTTGTTCTATCTTTTCACCCAGCCGCTCGATAATGCCGAAATAACTGTCGACGATCGCGTCTATCAGGCTGTAGACAAGGTAGTCGGCCCCTTCTGTCCTTATCCTTGTCTTTCCCGACCTTATCCTTTCGCGGACCGTGCCGAACACATCTCCTTCTTTTCCCTCTTCCTGGAATGAGATGGTATAATTCCTCCCCACTATAAAGCTCACCTGTTCCGATGATATTTTTTCTTCCTTCTCGTTGAGCAAGAACATCCTGACAACTATATAAAGATAATCGCCGTAATCCTCAAGCTTCGGCCTCTGGTCGGTGTTCACGATGTCTTCCTGCACAAGCGGATGTACTCCGTAGCATGATGAAAGTTCTTCCATCAGTTTAGGGTCGTGCACTCCGTCTACATTTATCCATGTGACAGAATCTTTTTCTTTGAACGGGAAACACTCTTTTATTTCGGAAATTTCTTTTTCTTCAAAATGGGAAGCGCTGTAATCAATAAGAGAGATCTTTATCTTAAAGCCCTTCTGTTTTCCGATATAGACCGGCGAGCCCGGGGGGAGTCCCGTCTTTCTGGAACGCTTGTATGATGCTTCTTTCATTGGATATTATTGTATATTCTTATTGATATTATTTCAAACGCAATATTTTCAGGATATTTTCCCGGATCATGTAAAGAAGTCCGTGGCGCACGGCGCCTTTTAAGTTTTTATGAGCGATCATCTCGTCTATCGTGACAAAATCGTATCCTTCCTTCTTTAGTTCTCCGATCACCTGGGGTAAAATATCGATCGTCGCCTGGATCCCGTCGTGCATCAATATTATCCCTCCGTTATCGATCCTGTTGAAAAGCCTGATCTTTATAGCGCGCTTGCCGATATTGGCCGCATCCCCCGTGTTGGCCGTCCACAGAACTGTCGTGTACCCGAGCTGTTCCGCAACGCGTATTGTCTCGGTGTCGTAATCCCCGCCCGGCGGCCTGAAAAGGTGCGGGTATTGTCCGGTTATGTTCATCAGAGCAAGCCCGCAGGCTTTTATTTCCACGGCCGCGTCTTCCGACGGTATCAATGTGAGATTTAAATGACTGTAAGTATGATTGCCTACAGAGTGGCCGGATGCCATCTCTTCTCTGACAAGCCGCGGGTATTGCACGGCTTTTTTCCCGACCAGGAAAAAAGTCGCTTTTATATTGTTTTTTTTAAGGATCTCCAAGAGCTTCATCGTGAAGTGAGGGTGCGGACCGTCATCAAAAGTCAGCGCAATTTCTTTAAGGAAAGGGTCGCCATTTATCAGCTTGTGATACTTCACTCCCCTTAGAAGTTCCTGTTCGTTCTGAACATATATCTTAAAAAAACTTTTATCGATCTCTTTTTCCGCGATTTTGACATAATTCTGATTTTTCTTTATTGCGCCGCCGGCTTTTTTCACCGTCACCTTGCAGCCTGACACGGCTATCAATGCGGCGGAAAAAATAAGTACCGAGGACAGGATGATGATCCTGTTCTTTAAAAAAACCGGCATTTTTGTTCCTTGGCCCCCGGGTCACAGACTATTACCTGATGTTCTTGCAATTTAAACCCAGTGTCATTATTCGTATTTATTAATAAAAGAGAACTTTTCAGGAGGCAGCCTCTTCGGCCTGTCTTTCTCGCCTTCAGCCTGTTTCTCGGATAATGTCGGCCTTATTGTCCCAGAATGCTTGCCTACATTAATAAGCGTTATGACCGTCATGTCTTCCGGCACATTAAGTATTTCCCTGGCTTTTTGTTCGTCATAACCCGCTATCGGGTGGGCGACAAGCCCAAGCTCGGTCGCCCGGAGTATCAGGTGGGCTGTAGCCATACCTGTATCAAAAAGGAAATATTCCCTTCCCTTTACTACACAATCCGTATCCTTTTTACTGGCAACAGCTATTATCATCGATGCATCGCCCGCCCATTCATTGCCCTTGTTCAATGCGGTCTTCAATTTCTTCAGTTGTTCCTCTTCATATACGAATATGAACCTCCAGGGCTGGTTGTTAAAACAGGATGCTGCAAGGCTCGCGCTGTGAGAGAGGTCATCAACAAGTTCTTTTGTGATCTCGGCTTTATCAAGCGAGCGGTAAGCGCGCCTTTTCTCTATCGCTTCTTTTACGTCCATAAATAACCCCGCATTCTTCAGATCGGGAGCTTAGGATCGGACATTGACATTATATCACCCCTTTTTTACTTCTGAAATTAAGAATGAAATTTTATGCCTGTTTTAAAGATAGATACTTGAGGCAACAATGATACCTACAACAAAACTGGCGCCTTTTGGCAAGCTTTTAGTCTCCTGCCCTATTACCAAGCTGGGTTCTCTGCTTCATATTGCACCTTCATTTGATATGTTGATCAATGCCTTCGGAGAACGCACGATTATCATGACAAGCCCCCAGGCAATCTATCTGAACAAATACAGGTTTGCGGACGCCAAAAGTCACGGTGCGAGTATCTTTGGATGTGACGAGCCTGGGCGCGATAAAATGATAAGGGAACAAATAGCTGACAAGACGATTGTTTGTTTGCCGTTCGGTGACAGCTTCGAAACCGTTGACGACTCTTTTTTTTCCATAGTGCATCTTGTCGATAAGAACAGCTACCGTATAGGTTATGACGGTTTTTTGGGTAATCTCCGGACGAACTCTGACGACGAAGAACACGGATGGGACCTGCCCTCCCACATCTTTGACCACGTGGTTAATACCAGCGGAAATGCCATTCCCGAACCTAATTTTCTGAACACTTATCTTGAGACCGCCAGGATGGCGGTCATGATAGATGATCCTTCCATGGATTTTCAAATTCCGGGAACAATGAGAAGACCGCTTGTCTGGACCAGCGAAAAAGAGGTCGCCCAGGCAAGGCTGTTCTTTGAGAAAGAAAGATTGTGTCCTAAAAACACCATCGGCATTCACCTGACATCCGCAACCCATGACAGCTTCAACTCTGTATGGCCTTTCAGGAATTATTACGATGTGGCTATTGATTTTATAAAGAAAGGCTATCATGTTCTTCTTGTGTCAGGAAATATTTTCGGGACCCATCCTGCACATGATGATAAAGACTTTTCCGCCCACAAACACCTTCTGGATGCGCTCAACAAGACTTTTCCGAGGACTTCGGGCTTCGGCAGATCTTCTCATCTTTTCTTCGGTGATTGCCTGACTTCAGCAGAAATAATAAGGAACTGCACTGCAGTCCTTTCTCCGAATTCCGGGCCTGCTCACCTTGCCGCAGCCGTGGGTACCCCGAAAGTCTCGATAATAGCTGACGATTTTGAAAAAAAGACCTGGCTGTGGACAAGCGATGTTTCTGCGGGTTTTCAAGCGCAGGAAAAGTATTCCGGAAGATCGGACAGATCGATGATCATTTCTCCAAAGCCGGCCCAGATCATAGAAGCGCTTGAAATGATGATACCTAGATCACCTCATCTTCGATCCGGAGATAATAAAGCGAGCGGTAAAATGTCCTAGTCGCCAATATCTTCATTCCAGAGATCGCTCTTCTTCTTGATAAAATCAGACATCATCTTCCTGCACTCCACATCATCAAGATTGATGATCTTCACTCCCCGCTTTTTTGAATAACTTTCCGGCCCTTTAAAAGTCTTGTTCTCCCCTATTACTATAATCGGTATCTTATATAAAAGTATCGCACCGGCGCACATATCGCATGGCGAAAGAGTGGAATAGATCGTGCATTGTTTATAATCTTTTGCTTTCAGTCTTCCGGCGTTCTCGAGGCAATCCATCTCAGCGTGTAGGATAGCTGATTTTTTCTGCACTCTCCTGTTATGTCCCCTGCCAAGTATCTTTCCGTCTTTCACCAACACTGAACCAATAGGGATACCGCCTCTTTTAAGGCCTTTTATTGCCTCTTTGACGGCTTCTTTCATAAAGAATTGATGATCTCTTTCCACAAGTAGACTATATTATATTATTTTGAAATAATCAATAAGAGGAATAATTAGGGTGCCTATTTGGACCTGAATAGTTAACTTTCAGTGAAATTTAGCACGAAAATTAACGATAAATACATAAGAGGGGATAACATAATACTATGACAATTCAAGCAAGAGTGATTGGGCCTCATTTCTTTCAACTTTCAGGACTCGATTCTTTATCCAGGCCTACATCCGGAAGAATGAATATCCTTGACAGGGCAAGCCGGTCGATTGGTCTGACTTTGCAACGATGGACAGGTGAAAGGAAGCTAGATATAAAACCTTTCACTATATCAGATCAAACAATAGAGATCCATGATAACAGTATTACCGAGACAGTCGGCCTGAACCGACTTCATATGGCTGATTCCGTAAGTTCTCCTGTCAGATTTATCAATTCGAGCGGGGCAAATGATAGTCTGATCGTAACGATGTACGACAAAAGCATAAAAAGAGGCCTGATTGCAAATTTGGATGCTCATGTTGACATTGAATCCCGCATACAGGAAATGTTATCCCATTTTATGGGCTCTGCTGACGTAGACGTTGCTTTTTATGGCGGATTTAACCGGCCGAGGAACAGGGAACTTTTTGAAAAAGCGATGGGCTTACTTGAAATATCAGGAAATACAAGGATAGTGGAAACAAAGATATTATCAACTCCGTCTATTGTGCTTGATCTGGCAACAGGGAATAGATATTGCAGGGTTGGTCAAAATTAATCTATCAACAGAGTGTTTAAACGCGATAGCTTATATGCAGGTCCTTACGGTTTATATTGAAGGTCCCCGGAAAGGTCTTTGTTGAGGAAGCTGCTCTCCCTGGGAAATTCCAAATTATATTTATATATATCGTCTAACATGACTTCCGCACTGGCAACGCTCATTTCTATGACATGACCTCCGGCCGTCAACTCTTTATTTAAAAAATGGAAATGAAATCCCGGAGCATTAATACCCTTGATAAAGTCAGGCAGCCAGAACCCTATAACCTGCCCTTCAACTGCACTAAACTCAAAAACCGACTGTTTCTTTATTATCTCAGCCAGAGGACGGTATGGTTCAGATTGCTTCGGAACGCTTCGTGTTTTTACATAATTGAACCTGCCCTTTATTTTTATTGCGTAAATAAGATTTTTTGAATTGAGTTTTGACCATATTAGTGTTTTTACGCTTTCTAACGAAGGGATATTTGAAATGGCAAAGCTTTCCTGCGGCTTGAATGAACACACCTGCGCAAAAGGCACTTTAGCATCGCCGTGCCGCTCTATCACGTTGCCGTCACTTCTTACCTGGTAGATTTTCCCGTCAACGATGATCATTTCGCCGTCAAGACGGTCAAAAGTGCCCACGCCGAAATCTCCGTATTTAAGAAGCTCTGATACCTTCATGTCGCCTTTATAGACACCTGCCATCAGGGAATTTAACAGTGAATGCTGAAAAACGGCATGCGGCTTGGCAAACGCCGGTGAAAAGAAAAATACAAGTATAAAGACTGATACAAATATTCGAAGCTTTAGGGTTCTGACCATGGCTATATTTTAGCAGAAACCGCCTGATATTCGCTTAGTAAATTGATGGGGTGGCTATCGGGATTTGAACCCGGACTAAAGGGACCACAACCCTTCGTGCTACCGTTACACTATAGCCACCATGAATGGATATGCGGCTCTACAAATATGAATTAAGACAGTATCAATTATATCACGGGGATTATTATTCTTGGTCTTTATAAGGAAGCCTTGCTTCCCTGGGTGCGGGTGGGGTGTTCAACTGATCAAGGTATCCTTCAAAACGTTCGCGCATTGCCCGTTCAGTATCGTTGCTACCGACAAGAAAATGGATATCAGCGTCACGGCAAACGGACTCTTTTATCGTCCGCATAATACTGGGCCTTAACGGAACCGTCTCAAAAAGCATCTTCCTGACAGGGACCCCCAGAAGATTAGGCAGCGATCCCTCCTCGCATATTAAGATCTTGATATTGTGATCGTGCAGTGAGCGTACCGCCACATCTCTCTGGTGAGGGGTAAAACTCTTTATTTCTCCGTGATTGTCCCTTGAATAGACCGTGCCGCATCTGACGCCCTTTCCTGATAAAATTTCATTAAGTCTCAGCGCCCGTTCCCTGGTCCTGGCGATGATGATCGCCTGCTCTTCATCGAGCAGATACCGCTCGCAATATTTTCCCATTTCCTGCAGGCGGAAATCGCTGAGACCTCTTTCGTGGCTCGCCAAAGACGTCCTGACCTTTGTCAGCTCTTCTGTATCCTGAAGTTCGCGGGCATAATCTTTCCATTTGGACCTGTAGAATTCCTGAAGACGGCTACGGCATTCTTCTGTCTCTCCGAATGTCAGGTGCCAGAACAGGGAGTTTAAAAAAGCGATTTTAGCGAATTCTTTATATAAAGATTTATCCCTTACACCTTTTCTGGACGGGAAATAGCGTTTTAAGGCCTCCTTACAGATCTCCCAGCAGATCAGGAAACGCGGTTCTCCTTTTTCCGCCATCCCGGCAAGGCGGCCGACAATCCCATCCGCCGTTTCTTTTCCAACACGGAGCTTCCTGAAGTATTTGGACAAACTCAGACGCAGCTTAGCGGAATCCGGTTTCCAGCCTCCGGAAGGATATGCCGTCTTAATAGCAGAAAACAAGCCGGGCATATCTTTATCCTCTCTGTCAGTCCCGTTTTTTGCAAATATGCTTGTTAAGCTTTTTACCATCAGCCATTTCAGGTCCGTTAAAAGAACCTCTGTTTCAGGGGACCTGATATCTATGAATTCATAATTTGATCCCGGAATGGACCGGGTCCCGTTTTCGCGCATCGGAGAAAGCATAACCGAACCGTTCATTTCCAAAAGTGATTCTTTTTTCCCCGTCAGGTGGCAGAGTATCTGGAATATCAGGCTGGCTCTGGACATTGATGATCTGGAGATGTCCAGCCCCGCTCTAAAGCCATGAGCGCTTGCAAAAGCTTCAAGAGAGATGTTACCCGTGCTTACGCCCGTCCGTATCATATTATTTTTAAGATCGATGCAGGAACGCGTTTTGATATCCGGCAGAAAAGTCGAAAGAAAATCGACAACAGGCGTTATCCCGAATCCTACCAGTGTGGCGTTTGACAGGAAACTCTCCAGATGAGGCGTGACATCATCGATCTCAGGCGCGAAAAGGAGATTATCATTGTTTAGTCCAGTTAACCTGAAAAAATTATAGGGTAATCTTGATGAAGGTCTTGCAAGAGTGTGAAACCAGCCGTTCTTCTCCAGGGTCATCTGCGATATTTTGATTGCGCTTATCTGTACGGGCATGTTGCCTGCTGCCAGACCTTTGGGAAAAAGCGCGTCTATGATGACTGCCTGCCCCAGTAAACGATCTCGTCCTCTCAATATTATCGGCATCCCTCCACAAAATTCGCGAAAAGATCTTACGTTTCGATATCTTGAACTCTCTATCTGACGGGCAAGCGAAACAGGATTTATGTTATTTTTACGAAATGTAGCCATTATAAGATTTATTACCTTCTGCTTGATTATCGGTAATAAAGAGGATGAATTTCAGAGGTTTTATTTACGTCCCCGGAGCGATTCGAACGCTCGGCCTACAGCTTAGAAGGCTGTTGCTCTATCCAGCTGAGCTACGGGGACATAATACTAAACGAGCGGGAGATGGGACTCGAACCCACGACATCCAGCTTGGAAGGCTAGCGCTCTACCAACTGAGCTACTCCCGCACACTCGAAGATTATAACATCGGGCCGACGGGATTTGAACCCATGACCTCACGCA
The DNA here is from genome assembly GCA_026387835.1 of Candidatus Saganbacteria bacterium. Taxonomy (NCBI): domain Bacteria; kingdom Bacillati; species Candidatus Saganbacteria bacterium. Next base: position 5,202 of record JAPLKZ010000008.1, on the reverse strand, counting down.
CCCCAAGCGTGCGCGCTACCAAGCTGCGCCACGGCCCGATCACATCGGGGAGACAGGATTTGAACCTGCGACCCCCTGGTCCCAAACCAGGTGCGCTACCAAGCTGCGCTACTCCCCGGCGTATTTATATCCTTATTATATAATAATCCGATATGACTTACAGGATTTCGGGTCAGAATATCTCCGCTTTCGACTTTTCATCGAAAGGGTTCGTCCTCGAGGCGAGAGAGAACAGGTGATGTCACGAAGTGACAGAATAGGCTACTGGTGACCGGCAACCATCATCTTTATCATCTTCCTCGCAGCCCTGAACGCCTTTCCCCTGTGGCTTAATCTGTTTTTTTGCGCAGTGGTCATCTGCGCGAATGTTTTATTATAGCCGTCAGGAATGAACACAGGGTCATAGCCGAAACCGCGGCTGCCGTTCATTTTATCAGATATAATTCCTCTGCATATCCCTTTGACGGTCCTGACCTTACCTGAAATACTTGCGATAGCTACTGAACAGACGAACATTGCTTTTCTTTCGCTCGGCTTCACTTCATCCATTTCTTTAAGCAGCTTAGCGCATAACCTCTCGGCAGTGACAGGAGGTTTGACATACCTTGCCGACCTGACCCCGGGAAGTCCTTTAAGAGCGTCGACACACAACCCGCTGTCATCGGCGATCGTAATTGTCTTTAACTTTTTTGCCGTTGCTGTTGCTTTTTTGACCGCATTTTCCTCAAAAGTCCTGCCGTCCTCGACGACTGTTATCTTTTGCGGAAAATCAGAAAGCGAAAGCACCTTTACGCCTTTGATATTCAGGATTTTTTTTATTTCTTTGACTTTGTTTTTATTGTTGGTGGCTAAGATTATTTTCATTATTAAAACTCACCCCGCCTCACTCCGTTCGGCACCCCTCTCTTGTCAAGAGAGGGGGCGGGGGTGAGTTATTTTAGCGCTTTCTTCCCAATATCCTTCCTGTAATGCATGTCCTTGAATTTTATTTTCGAGACAGCAGCGTAAGCGCGGTCGATCGCTTCTTTAACAGATATACCGAGCGCTGTAACACCCAGGACCCTTCCGCCTGACGTGACGATATCACAACCCGCAAGAGAAGTGCCTGCATGAAAGATGGTGACATCATTTAGTTTTTCAGCTTCATCAAGACCTTCTATCACATATCCTTTTTTATAATCTCCGGGGTATCCTCCTGAAGCAAGTACGATACACACAGCAGCTTTTTTGTCCCATTCGATCTTTATTTTATCCAGATGCCCGTCAATGATCGCTTCCATGATATCTATCAGGTCCGTCTTTAGCCTCGGCAAGACAGCCTGTGTTTCCGGGTCGCCGAACCTCGCGTTATATTCCAGGACTTTAGGCCCGTCCTTTGTGATCATCAATCCCGCGTACAGGATCCCTTTATAAAAACTTTCTTCTTTTTCCATGGCCCTTATGGTCGGATAAAGTATCTCTTTTTCAACTTTTTTCAGAAGTTCCGCCGTCACGACCGGAGCGGGACTGTACGCCCCCATCCCGCCGGTATTTGGCCCTTCATCATTGTCAAGTATTCTTTTGTGGTCCTGGGATGATTCCATGGGGACGATCGTCTTTCCATCCGTGAAACAGAGGATGGAAGCTTCTTCGCCTTCGAGGAATTCTTCTATGATTATCTTTTTGCCCGCTTCACCGAACTGCTTGTCATCCAGCATCGATCTTATCGCGCCCTCCGCCTCCGCCTGCGCCTGCGCGATGATGACACCTTTGCCCGCGGCAAGCCCGTCAGCCTTGATCACGACAGGATATTTTTTGCCTTTTAAAAAAATGATCGCTTTGTTTGAATCTAAAAATTGCTCGTAATATGCTGTGGGTATCCCGTATTTTTTCATCAGGTCTTTCGAAAAGATCTTGCTTCCTTCTATCCTGGCAGCTTTTGCCGATGGCCCGAAGATCCTCAAGCCCTCTTTTTCAAAAGCATCGACTATCCCGTCTACCAGAGGCTGTTCAGGTCCTACTACCGTCAGGTCTATCCTGTTCTCTTTGACAAAATTAATGATCCCATCTATCTTTGATGCCGGGACCAGCTCAGCATATTTTGAGATACCTGCGTTGCCCGGAGCGCAAAACAGCTTCGAACACTTCGGGCTCTGACTTATCTTCCGGCACAATGCCGATTCGCGGCCGCCCGACCCTATTACAAGTATCTTCATCTATAAAGGTCTCCTCATGTCCACGATCTCCATCTGAGGGAACTCGAACCCGTCCCATTCGTTCAGGGAAAGATTGAAAGCAATATCGTATTCCTTTGAGATCTCGAGCTCTCCCGCCAGCTCTCCCATGTCAAAACCGATCGAATCAAAGACCGATCCGCCGTCGGACAGCTTTATCTTGAGGTGGTTTCCGCTCTGCCCCACTCTCTTGCAGTTCACGATCTTTAACCCTTTCGCAAGCAGGACGGGAGCCGGATTGCCGCTGCCGTAAGGTTCAAGCTGTTCAAGCTCTGTCGCCAGTACGGAAGTGATGTCTTTTGACGGTATGACCGCGTCTATCTTTGTCCTGGGCACAAGGTTTTCGATGGCGATACAGCCGTCCATTTTTTTGCGCAGCCTTTCTTCAAGCTCGGGAATATCCTTTGAGAGCATCTCGAACCCGGCTGCATCCTTGTGCCCTCCGAAATCAAGAAAAAGGTCTTTGCATGAAAGAAGAAGGTCATACACGTCAAAACCCTCTATGCTCCTTACGGATCCCCTGCAGAATTCGCCTTCCTCGCTTATGAGTATGGTCGGCCGGTTGAACCGCTCTGATATCCTGGATGCCACGATCCCGATAACCCCCGGATGCCAGTTCTTGCCGGCAAGGAGTATCAGTTTTTTTTCGTCCGCGTCCTCCATTCTTGAAAAGATCTCTTCCCCTATAAGGGCCCCGATCTGCTGGCGCTCGACATTCACCCTGTTTATCTCTCCTGCCAGGGCCTGGGCTTTCTGCGGATTGTCTTCCAGAAGGAGTTTCATGCTCAGCTCCGCGTGATGGAGCCTGCCGGGCGCGTTCAGCCTCGGCGCGAGCATGAAAGAGATATTGCGCGCCGTCACTCTGCCGGAGATGCCGGCCGTATCCACAAGATGTTTCACTCCGACCCGTTTTTTTTCGTTCAAGATCTTCATCCCGGTCACCGCTATCGTCCTGTTCTCCCCGAGAAGGGGCACGACATCAGCGACTGTGCCAAGCGCGGCAAGATCGAGGAATTCTTTCACCGATACGGTGTCCGAAATGCCCGCTTTCCTGTAGACAGCCCAGATAAATTTGAACGCGACCCCGGCCCCGGAAAGGTTGCGTGACGGATGGCCCTCAGGCATCTGTTTCGGATTGACAATGGCATGCGCCTGCGGCAGTTCAAGAGGGATATTATGGTGGTCCGTCACGATGACTTCCATGCCGAGTTCGTTCGCGGTTTTTATCTCTTTGAAATTACTTATCCCGCAATCGACAGTGACTATTAGATTAACGCCCTGCTTCTTGAATTCATTGACGGCTTCGATGTTCATCCCGTATCCCTCGTCATACCTGTGAGGAATATAATAGAGCGGGTCGAACCCGAGCCTTTTAAGCGCAATGACTATTATAGATGTGCCGGTGACACCGTCAACGTCATAATCCCCGAATACCAGGACCTTTTCCTTCCTTTCCCTGGCAAGAAGCACCCTCTGGACAGCCTTTGCCATTCCCGGGATCTCAAAAGGGTCCTTGAGAGAGGAAAGCCTGGGATTCAGGAAATCATTTATATCTTCTTTTTTTTTAAGCCCGCGGTTGATGATAGCCCTTGAAACGGTCGAGGAGATATTGAATTCTTTTGAGATGTCCTGCGTCAACAGATCATCGCTTTCATAAAAGTGCCATTGACGCTGGGGGATGCTCATCATTATCTCTTTTTTATGAGCATCAGTTTTTGGCCGTAGTCCACCGGCTTCCCGTTCTCGACAAGTATCTTCACTACTTTTCCCGAAACTTCGGACTCTATCTCATTAAAAAGCTTCATCGCCTCGATGATGCAGACGACCGTCCCCTCGTTTATCTCGCTGCCGACCTCAACATACGGGGGACTGTCAGGAGATGAAGCCCTGTAAAACGTACCTACCATCGGAGATGTTATCGCTAATAAACCGTCTTCTTCGGCTTGCTTTGGGTTAGCCGAAGAGCCTTTTTCTTCGACAGGATGCGCGACCTGGTGTACCGGGGCTACCGGCACGGGATGGTGCCCTTTGTCTCTTTTGACTTCCACCTTGAAATCCCCTTTTTCCACGCTCAATCCGGAAATATCGGACTCTTCCGCTATCTTAATGATCTTTTTTATCGTTTCGTAATCCATTTTATGCTCCTTTATCAAGCTCGCTCGACATACTTTCCGGTCCTCGTATCCACGACGACAGAGTTCTCGACGTTCACGAACAACGGGACCTGGGTCACCAGGCCCGTCTCAAGCGTCGCGGGCTTCATCATGTTCGATACGCTGTCGCCTTTGAACCCTGAACCCGTCTCGGTCACCTTCAGCGTCACGGACGACGGCAGATCGACTCCCATTACTCTTTCATTATGTATGACCACCTGTACGATATCACCTTCTCTTATATATTTTGGTGCATCCCCCATCAGTTCATCTGTCAGGGCTATCTGGTCGTATGTGACCTGGTCCATGAAGTGGTACTGGCCGCCCTGGCTGTAAAGGAACTGCATTTGTTTTCTTTCGATATGGGCTCTTTCGACCTTGTCGTTTGATTTGAACGTTCTTTCGATAGAGTTCCCCGTGTCAAGGTTTTTCATCTTGACGCGCACTATCGCGCCTCCCCTGCCCATTTTTATATGGTTATACTCGACGACTTGAAAGATCTGGCCTTCAAGTTCTATGGTTATTCCCGGCCTGAGCTCGGTTACCGCTATCGACATGCATAAACTCCGTTTATCATCAGGATAAATATCATTTTACAATATCGGGGGTGTCCGTTCAAGGCAGCTACTGCCCCGTTCCCGGACAAAATGATATAATCATAGTCAATATGATGTTCATTCTGATACTTGCGCTGTCATATCTTATCGGTTCCGTCCCCTTCGGACTGGTCATATCAAGGATGAAAGGGATAGATATTACAAAGGCCGGCAGCGGGAACACGGGCGCGACCAATGTGTTCAGGACGATCGGAAAAGGATGGGGGATCCTTGTGTTTG
>JAPLKZ010000007.1:245463-249028 GCA_026387835.1 Candidatus Saganbacteria bacterium | reverse complement strand
GCAGGAGGACCAGTGCGAGAAACTCTGCATACTGGGAAAGAAAGGACTGCCGATCGGGATCGGTGACCTCGAGAGATACGCGGCGGACTATGGAAATCCGAAATCACAGAATAACTTCCACCCTCTCCCTCAGGGAGAGGGAAGCCTGCCCGCAATGCTTCGCATAGCGAAGCAGGCGGGGGTGAGGGCTAAGGGGCAAATAGCCGTTGTGGGTTCCGGTCCGGCCGGACTGACTTGCGCGGCCGATCTTGCAAAGATGGGATATCAGGTCACAATGTTCGAATCGCTGCATACGGCCGGCGGAGTATTGAGCTATGGGATCCCCGAATTCAGATTGCCGAAAAAGATCGTAAATGAGGAAGTGGAATACATCGAATCGCTGGGAGTGGATTTCAAACCGAACATGCTGATAGGAAATATCTTCTCGATCGAAGAACTTTTCAGGCAGGGATTCAAAGCCGTCTTCATCGGAGCGGGAGCCGGACTGCCCCAGTTCCTGAAGATACCCGGAGAAAATCTCATGGGCGTCTACAGCGCGAATGAATATCTGACCAGGATAAATCTGATGAAGGCCTATTTGTTCCCGGAGTATCTGACTCCCGTGAAGGTTGGCAAAAAGGTGGCGGTTATCGGGGCCGGTAACGTGGCTATGGATGCCGCGAGGGTCTCGTTGAGACTTGGCGCCAGCGAGGTGACCATAGTCTACAGAAGATCGAGGACTGAGATGCCCGCAAGGGAAGAGGAGATAATCAGGGCCGAAGAAGAAGGGGTCATTTTTAAATTATTAACCGCGCCCGTGAGTATAATCTCGGACGGAAGCAGCGGCTGGGCAAAACAGATGGAATGCCTCAAAATGGAGCTCGGCGAGCCGGATGACAGCGGAAGGCGCAGGCCCGTGCCGGTAAAAGGTTCCGAGTTCAAAATAGATGTGGACACGGTGGTGATAGCGATCGGCCAGAGCCCTAATCCTCTTTTAACGAATTCCACTCCGGATCTTAAAAAGGAAAAATGGGGAGGCATCATTACGGACCCCGAAACCGGACAGACTTCCATAAAAGGGGTCTTTGCCGGCGGGGACATCGTGACCGGAGCCGCGACAGTGATATCAGCTATGGGAGCTGGAAAAAAGGCCGCTGCCGCGATTGACAATCACATCAAAAATCCGATAAAATAAGACCGTGAACCCCCAACCAGGTCTCCAGCCGGCCAAGGACAAACTACAGGAAGAGTGCGGCGTTTTCGGGATATATTCATCTGAAAAAAAAGATGTCGCAAAATATATTTACTACGGCCTCTATGCGCTGCAGCACCGCGGCCAGGAGAGTGCCGGTATAGTGACGACGGACGGAATTTCATTCAAGTCATTCGTCGGGATGGGGCTCGTGCCGGTCGTCTTTTCAAAAGAAGAGATATTCAGGGAGTTAAAGGGCAGGATAGGACTTGGACATACAAGATACTCGACCACGGGCTCAAGCGTTATATGTAATGCCCAGCCCATAATCGCTAATACTCCTTTCGGCACTATCGCCCTTGCGCATAACGGGAACCTGACCAATACAAAAGAACTTCAGAAAAAACTGCGCAAAAAAGGATACGGTTTCAAGGGCAACAGCGATTCCGAGGTGATCTGCGCCATGCTGAGTTTTTCAAAGAAGAAGGACCTGTGCTCTGCGCTGGTCTCCGTCCTCAAAAAACTAAAAGGCGCTTTTTCCATCGGAATAATGACGAACGACAGGCTGATCGCGGTAAGGGACCCTCACGGCATCAGGCCTCTTTGCATCGGACATTTTGATAATTGTTATATAGTCTCGTCCGAGACGTGCGGGCTGGACATACTCGGAGCAAAACTTGTAAAGGAGATCAAGCCTGGCGAGATGGCGGTGATCAATAAAAAAGGCATCAAGTCTATGATCTGGAGCAAAAAACAGCCGTCTTTATGCGTTTTTGAGTTCATCTATTTCGCGCGGCCGGATTCGGTCATGAACGGCCGGAACCTGTATCACGCCCGCGTCGACATGGGCCGCTACCTGGCAAAGGAGCATCCGGTAGAAGCGGATTACGTCATTCCCGTGCCTGATTCCGGGAACCCGGCCGCCATAGGTTTCGCATCCAAATCAAAGATACCGTTCAGCGACGTGCTTGTGAAGAACAGGTACGTCGGCAGGACATTCATCCAGCCGACCCAGGACATCAGGGAGCTCGGAGTGAAGTTGAAACTAAATCCGATAAAAGAGGTCATCCGCGGCAAAAACATAGTCCTGATAGACGATTCGATCGTGAGAGGGACCACGAGCAGGCAGATCGTCAGGATACTTAAGGAAGCGGGGGCCAAAAAAGTGCATGTAAGGGTGGCAAGCCCGCCGATAATAGGCACCTGCAGTTTCGGTATAGACACTGCCACAAAGAAGGAACTTATAGCTTCAAGCCAGACGGTGGAAAAGATCAGAAAGTACCTCGGAGCCGATTCGCTCGGGTATCTGAGCATGGACGGCCTGATAAAGGCTATCGCTCTGCCCAAAGACAGCCTTTGTTTGGGTTGCCTGAACCTCGACTATCCCAACTGATACAAGTTTTTAAATAGTTGTTCCGATATATCAAATGAAGGAGAAATATTCAAATGGTAAGCGGAATTTCGTCAAGTATGTTACAAAATAATGTAAAGCTGAAAGAAGAAGAGCTTGTTCATAAAAAACAAAATTCGAACGTGCCAAATAAGACCATTGGTGGCATGATAAAACCTGAACAATCTAAAAGTATAAAATAACAGCGCTTTACACGACCGAATAATTTGATATTTACCCCGCGGGTATGATACGATATTGCCATAATCGGTATTAAAAAGGAGTACCCGTATGGCATTAGACAAGGCGAAAAAAGACATCCTGTCCAAAACAAAGTCGGATGACGTAAAGTTCATTCAGCTCCAGTTCACGGACATCCTCGGCATCTTAAAAAGCGTCTCGATCCCCATCGAAAGGCTGGAAGACTGTCTTGACAAGGGCACCTGGTTCGACGGGTCATCTATCGAGGGGTTCGCCAGGATATCTGAGAGCGACATGGTCCTCCATCCCGACATTTCGACTTACCGCGTGATCCCGTGGAAAGCCCAGGAAAGGCGCGTTGCAAGGTTCATCTGCGATATCTATACTCCCGACAACAAGCCGTTCGCCGGCGACCCGAGGGGTATCCTCAAGAGGGCTATGGATGAAGCAAAAAAAGAGGGCTATATCCTCAATACAGGACCCGAGATCGAATTTTTCCTTTTAAAAAAGAACAACGATATTATAACAACCAATCCTCACGATGTGGGAGGTTACTTCGATTATTCCCCTCTGGACATGGCCTCGGAGATAAGGAGGGAGATGATATTTGCGCTTGAGGACATGGGGATGACGGTAGAAATGAGCCATCACGAAGTAGGTCCGGGACAGCACGAGATAGACATCAGGTACAGCGAGGCTCTTTCCTCCGCAGATAATATGATAACGATGAAAATCGCCTTAAAAGCCGTGGCGCAAAAGTTCGGTCTCCATGCCACCTGTATGCCGAAACCGATATTCGGCGT
>JAPLKZ010000007.1:199290-245433 GCA_026387835.1 Candidatus Saganbacteria bacterium | reverse complement strand
CGTGAACGGATCGGGAATGCACACTCACCAGAGCCTGTTCGATAAAAAAGGCAATAATCTTTTCTATGACGCGAAAGACAAATATAAACTTTCAAAACTCGCGTACCATTACATAGCCGGACAGCTGCATCACGCGAGGGCGATGAGCGCTGTGCTGGCGCCTACGGTCAATTCATATAAAAGGCTTGTGCCGGGCTATGAAGCTCCTGTCTATATCTGCTGGGCTCAGATCAACAGGTCCGCGCTTATAAGGATACCGAGGTTCTCTCCTGGAAGGGAGCTGGCGACCCGCGCCGAGCTCCGGTGCCCTGACCCGAGCTGCAATCCGTATCTCGCGTTCGCAGTGATGCTCAAGGCCGGAATGGATGGCATCAAGAAAAAAATGGTCATTCCTGCTCCGACGGAAGAGGATGTATACGAATTTGACGAGGAAAAACTTAAGAAAAGGAACATAAAAACGCTGCCCGGATCATTAAAGGAAGCCTTGGATGAAATGGAAAAAAGCCAGATCATTAAGGACGCGCTCGGAGATCATACTTTCAAAAGGTTCCTTGACGCGAAGAACGCCGAATGGGACGATTACCGGATCAAAGTGACCCCTTGGGAGATCGACAGGTATTTAGAGATCCTGTAAGCCATGAAGATCGCCATTGCATCGGATCACGCGGGGTTCGATCTCAAGGAAAAGATAAAGACCTTCCTCCTGAAAAAGAAAATTCGCGTCAGGGACTACGGAACATTTTCTTTAGGACCGGTAGATTACCCCGTCTATGCAAAAAAAGCCGCGTTGTCCGTCTCTTCAAAAAAAGCCGACAGGGGCATCCTTGTCTGCGGCAGCGGGATAGGGATGAGCATGGCAGCCAATAAAGTCAAAAAGATAAGGGCTGCCGCGTGCGAAAGCTTCCATACCGCGAAGATGTCAAGAAAACACAATGACTCGAACGTGCTGTGCCTCGGAGCGAGGCTGCTTTCAGCCAAAAAAGCCCTGAAGATCGTTGATATATGGCTGAAGACAGGTTTTGAAGGCGGCCGCCATTTAAGAAGGGTCAGACTACTCGGATGAAAGCATTCATTATGGCCGCTGGCGTCGGGACACGCCTTGAGCCTCTTACACTTGCGATACCTAAACCTCTTGTCCCCATATGCAATGTCCCTGTAATGGAATACAATATCAAACTGCTGAAAAAACACGGCATAAAAGATCTAACCGCCAATCTCCATTATTTTCCCGAACAGATACAGCACTATTTCAAGGACGGTTCGGGGTTCGGGGTGCATATAAATTACTCGTTCGAAGAAACGCTTCTTGGAACGGCCGGCGGCATAAAAAAAATGGCCGTGTCGGCACATCTTTCCGACAGGGAGTTTATCGTCCTGAGCAGCGATGTTTTGATGGATATCGATCTTAAGAAGCTTATTTCATTCCACAGAAGAAAAAAAGCCCTTGCGACGATCGCTTTGACCAGGGTTGAAGACACGTCTGAGTTCGGGGTCGTGATACGCGACGCGGACTGTAAAATAACAGCGTTCCAGGAAAAACCGAAAAGAGAGGAAGCTCTGAGCAATTTTGCAAATACCGGAGTTTATATTTTTAACCGTGAGATACTTAAAATGATACCGAACGACAACTCATTTGATTTTGGAAAGCAGCTTTTTCCGGAATTGGCGGCAAATAATATGCCTTTTTACGGCATGGAACAGGCCGGCTACTGGAAGGATATCGGCAATATCCATAATTACAAGACAGCAAATTTTGACATGCTGAAAAAAAAGAAACGGCACGGCAGTGACCGCGTCCTGGCCGGACGCAACTGCAAAATAGATCCGAGTGCCCGTTTTGAAGGTAATGTCATAATAGGTGATAACTGTATTATCCGCGGAAATTCCTTGATAAAGGACACCATAATATGGCCTGAAACCGTTGTGGACCGCGGGGTCGAGATAGACGAAAGCGTAATAGGCAGCTGGTGTTATATCGAGAACGGTACCGTCATCGGAAAGGACAGTATCATAGCCAGCCGCTGCCGTATAAGAGCGGGTTCAAAGATCCCCGCGTCAAGTTCGTTTTTGCCGGACCGCGTGATCTAACCGCAACTGCGCCACTTTTTCCTTGATCCATGCAAGTTAATACCGTGATGTTCCGATAAATTACTTGATATGGATAATTGTAAATTGGAGTTCCCGGAATGGTGCGACGAGAAGGTCATCGAGGCGATCATGGAGGTCATCTCGGAAGCGGAGAAGCAGTCCGAGGCGAAAAAGGAAGAGCCGGCGGTGAGCGGCAATTGAAAACACTGCAAGTTTTACGTCATATAGAACGAACAATATATTGAGGAAACAATAATGGCGGCAAGAGTAGACATAGATACAGTTAACGCTCAGGTCAATTCGATATTGAACGAGTTGAAGATGTCTTTCGTCTCGCCAAACACGAACGTTTCGCTTCCGGTCATGAGCAATATTCAAGTGTCAACCCCCGAATTGGATGTCATAAAAGACGCTTTAAAACAGGGGAGTAATAAATAGATGACGCAAGGACAACCGGTAAATCAAGGTTCAAAAGGCCTCGCGACCCAGCTGCGGGACGCATACGAGCAGACCGCGCAGGAATTCCTGAAAGGTAATAATGCGGGGACCAACGTGGCGGGTGCTGAAAAAACAAATCCAGCCGTGAATTCTGAAGATGTGAACATGCTTTTCAATAAGAACATGACATTGAATGTTGTCGTATAGGATAAGACCATGAACATCATCAACCCATATTTTTCATCCAATTCCGTCGATGCGGGGAAAAACCACAGTACGAGCCGGCCGGCAGCCAACTCGGGCGCTTTTCTGGAAGCGGTCAAGAACGCCGGGTTCGGGTTCCTGGCTCCCGTGTCAAAGAACGCAGGCAAGGACAAGAGTGATATAAAAAGACATAAGCAGGAAAAAGGTTCGTATAGCAAGACTGATACCGTATTTGATCTCATAGGCAGGGTTGAATCGGCGGAAAGGAAAAACGGGTTTCTTGAAAGATGATCAATATCTATGCAAGTTACATGAAAACCGTTCCGATAGATAAATAGAGAATAAAGAACGGCTGATCGGAGAAAATAATGGCAGCGATTCAAAATCCGGTAACAATAACAGACGGCAGTGATACAGGAACAACTGTAGATTGTTCTGATTTTACTACTGCGACTGCAGATCAATTCATGTCAGCCGCGGATTTTGATGCCATGGACAGTGCCGACGGATTTCAAGACGGAATAGTAACCGAGAACGGATTCAAAGCGTATCTTAGCAGCAACAACATTGATCCGAGTGATTACAGGGTTGGTACGACAAATTCAAATATTGCCACATCATTCAATACTGTAGCCAATCCCCTAAAACATACAGGGACAAATATAACCTCCGATGATCTTAAGATAACCAGAGACGAATGGACTTCTTATCAACTTCCTAAATTGACTGTCGCAGGTTTATTTACCAACATGGACTTTACTACGATAGACACGAACCATGACGGGGTAATTAACGCAAGCGAATGGGCCGCTACAACTAACCCTTTACATGCTAATACGACATTATTCAATTATCTTGCAGCAAGAAGCGAAGCAGGTGGATATGTAATTAACGCGCAAGGGTTGAATGCCTTTGTGGCTGACGCAGCAAGATTTAACAGCGGAAATTATGGCTTAGCCGATATAGTAAGGATATTCAGATCGTCCTTGGACGCAAACGGGAACGGAGGCATAAAAAATTCCACATTGACCAGTTTAGGGATCACGGCAGCTAATATAACCAGATTTACAAACTCGAATGCAAATCTGGCACTTGGAACAGCAAAAATAATTCCATTAGCAGCAAGCCCGACCATAGCTCAAAATCTGGCCTTTACTAACACAATAAACACTTTCTATAAAAATACCTGGAATAGCGATCAGGTATCAAGTGCTGATTTTACGATGTTAGATGCCAATGGAGACATGAAGATCTCCAAAGATGAATTGTATGACTTTGTCAGCACGCTCGGAATAAATAAGACACGCGCAGAATCAGATCAAATGTTCGACGATATAAGAGGTACCGATGCGGATATAACTTTAAGTCGTTGGAATATACATGTTAACATAAACAACACTAACAGAGCCAATTGGAACCAGGGCATATTTACTTCCGCGGATTTTGGAGCGATTGACGTGGATGGCGACGGGAAAATAAGTATGAGCGACTGGGTAGGATCAAACCTTCCGATTACAAATCTTACCGGAACATTAAGCCGCCTTTATTCATATCTTAACAGCGGTGATAATACAATTGATATCAACAAATTCATGTTCGCGCTTACGGATACGAATAGCGACGGAGTGATCGATTTTGCCACGGAATGGAGCTCGGTTATTGGAACTAGTCCTGCACCCGGAATCGTTAACTCTCAGAATCTTCTCGGATGGAACTGGATGAGAGATGGAGTTAATGTTTTGGCAACGCCCCTTACCAATGACGGCGTAATGACGCTTGCTGAACTGGTGGCGGCCAATCCTTACGGTTTGAATCCTTTACCTACTACTACAAGCGGGAGCTTAATTTCTCAGGGCCAAAATATGATCTACGGCATATACCAGAGGGTACTGGCCCTCGATACGCAGAATAACGATGTGGCAAGGGGCCTGGCCGGCAAATCGGCCAGTGTCTATCTTCCGGGTCTGGGCGTTTATATTGACGCTTCGGACGGACTTGACGCTAGCGAGCTGTTCCAGGTAGGGCAGTCAAGCAACATCATAGAGACCACGATCCAGGCTCTGACGCTCATACCGCAGAAGCTGGATGCGATAGCAAAGGCCATGCTGAAATATGCTCAGCCATAAGCTATATTTAACGCAATATTCCATGCAAGAATTCCCAGGCGGTTACCGATAAGTAAATAGAAAGGCGATGACGAAGTAATAAACGAGAGGGGGTGAAAAAAGATGACAAACTCAATAGCAGGAGTCGTAGCAGATCTGATCGCAAATGACAAAGGGATAGAAGATGTAGCATGTGCGATGGTAGCCAATGCACCGACAGACGTAATGCTTCCGAACTTGTATGACAACAACGGCAATAATCTGCACATCACATTAGGCAAAGGAACGGAAGTGGGAGCAGCGCAATTGTTCGTGATAGGAACAGCGGCAGCCAGAACAGAAGTAAAAAGCTCAGCGGATGCAATAGCCGAAAAAGAAAAACAGACGATGCAGAAGAACGCTCTGAGGGATGCAAAAGGTTAATCGGGTATAGCTTGAGAGAACAAGGATATAGGGGTGTCTTGCAAAACGGGGCACCCCTTAAGATAGATAAAAAGGCAACATGAAAGACGTTAAAGGAGAATGAAATGGTACTCGACTCTATAAATGATCAGCTTTCTATATCAAGTGCCCAGGCAAAACCAGGGAATCTTTCTACCACATCATTCGGTTTCAAGAACCTTTTTATTTATTTGTACGATGCGCTGAATAAGGTGTCGATGGAAATGGCGGACCCGACCACAAAGTCCATTGAGATAAACGGCATAAAACTTGACGACAAAAGTTCCGCAGCAGCTTTATTCGTCATCAACAGGTATACCAGCCAGCTCGAGTCGATCAACACCATGGCCATGGACCTGCTTACAAAACAGGGATCATTCCAGGATTCGGTTTCAAAGCTGATCGGATAATGCGAAGTCCCTTTAATAATAAATAAAAAGGTGAACATCAAGCAATGAGTTACGACAATCCTCTAGAGATCAAGCCGCAGATGTGGCTCCCCATCTCGTCAGAAACTCCGGAATACGGGCTCGAGAATTTGCTTTATAATGAGACCACGCCGCGCGGCAAGAGATGGCTGAGTAACAGGTACAATTTCCTGCTTAACATGATGAAGTTCATCCCGCGCGCAGAATCAGAGATATATTCATCTAACTATGAGGATGGAACATGGGCGCCATATGAGTTTTGCACAAGTACAAATGTAAATACAACAGCTGGCCATCCGTTTACTACAATTTTTACAGGTTCTGATTTTACTGACGCCTGCTCTGGTGCTGGTTTTGAACGACATGGCACGGATTTATTTAACGCCTTGAAAAATTTGGGTTATCTTGATAGCAACGGCCTCTTAAACGTTCAAAAGTATAAAAATCAAATTTATAGGGTTTATAAGGATGAATTGATAGCTGGAGAAGAGTTTTCACGCTGGTATGGGGGATTATCCGATTATGATAAAAACAAATTAGCATCAGCGATATGGGACAAGCTGGGGTCCGGCCCGCAACATGATCCCGTTGGTCAGCCGGGTTTCGGAAAAAGGCATTCCCAATCATCAGATGATGGCGTAGTTGACTTTCTCGGAGCAGGAAAAGGATCAGAATTCCCATTTAACTTTACACCAGCATTCTGGGATTTCAATCCAGTTAAAGAAACCGATACAAGAGTTGATTTTCTTGTCGGAAAAGGAGACCTTTCAAAAAACCAAACTGCCTATGGCATGAGAAACGATGGATCTATAGTTGCTACAGCATTTCCCGTATATGCGGCTTCGGAAGACGCGACAGACCAATATACATATCTTTTGAATAATTCGGGCGGGGATTATAAAACTACAATAAACAATTATCATCCGGTCGATTACAACAACTTCTTCTACGGTTCGAACCCTGCCATGCTCAGAAATTGGGACGGGCCCTCCGGAACGGAGCTTTCAAAACTCGACCTTCCAAATCTGGCGGACTATTCAAGTTCATTTACCAACGCGGAATCATTTTTCAACGGGTATTCATCGAACACGGATTATTCCAAATTCAACGGCGACCAATATAAGGTGGGTGCCCCTTCGTTTTATGAGCTTGCGATGGACCCGAGCGCCCCGTGGAATTTTGATAACAGATATGGGGATAAAGCATATACCAACCCAAATAATTGTTCTGAAGATTCTTGGTGGACGACAGGGAGAGAGCCAAATTTTGAGTCCCAAGCCGCATTCAATATAGCTGTGTTATTACTTGAATCGCGGAGAAGGTATTTTGCGGGGATGACCGAGCTCTTCGGCCCGCATTCACAATATTACAATATGAGCTGGTATAGCCAAAATATCGGCTTAAATAATATATATAATGGCGCTTCTGATGACAAGCCGACTACAACTTATAATGGTTCGCTCGACAACGCCATGATCAAGAGCTTTGATAAATGGATGGGCGACTATCACAGGGGGGATACCGAAAGTTCAGCTGATCCCTGGACAGGGAAGGAATCCGGGGATTACAACAAGACGTTTCTGCAGACATTCTCACTGGCGCAGCACAGGCTTTCCCAGTGGATCATGGACTTCGGTCCCATGAGTGGGAATAGTTTGGGTGGGGGCTGGTATTCCACGACCGATTACTACAGGCTTTCCAATTTCAGAAGCTGGCTGAGCACAAATCTTACAAATTATTATAACAATTCTCCGATGAAAACTTTGCATGATAAATACACAAGCTCTGGTTGTGCCGGCGCAAGCGTATTTACACCTTCTACAACTCCTCCAACACAAGAACAAAAAGATACCTATAACACATATACAACCAACGTCAATGCTTTTATAACTTATTATGGAGCTAATAAAAACGAGCTTAAACTATCAACATATTATCTTGATGCGGATAAACAAGTATGGATACCAGATACTTCTCCTGCTGGAGGATATTGGATCGGCGTCAAGACCGCCATGGACGCTCTTACTGCAGACCTGCCGCCTGCCGAGACAACCACAACCACGACAACAGATGTAACAACATATACAACAACAACAACAACAGATCCTGTTACTGGCAGAGTGACAACAGTAACAACGCCAGTAACAACACCGGTAACAACAAGTACTACTGGTGCTACAATGGATGCTGCTAAATTGCGTGACTACGCGACTAAGATCAACAAATACATGACATATATGGATCCGGCCTTCGATGAATTCAAAGGTGAATTGACGTATACCGATACTTCCACAGCAACACACTCGCGGCAGCCTGCTTCATTTTGGGGGGGCAGGTCATGGGATACCACAGCTGGTAATTTCATTTCAAATATCGGAGTATTTGAAGACGACAACTCCAATTTGGCTCCGGCAGGAGCATCTCGTTACTCTTATAATATAAATTATGATGATGCAAGACACCCATATGGCAGCAAACCTTCGGACATAATAAATAATGTTTATACGAATTATTGGGGAGGAGGCAATCCTCCTTACGACGGATATGTTCATTACGCTTCTTCATCGGATAAGCAAGGTTACGGATATCTAAGCGGACAGCATCATTTTTATTCGATCGGACAACAAATAAATAATTTGAACGTTATGAATCTGAATTCTGCAATGGTCCGAATAAATGTCGAAATGGGCGAATATGCCAAGGCTAATTTCTGGAGAGGAACAATTAATGCCTATGGAGGGTATGATAATCCGGGTGGTATACAGGATTATGGCTGGACTGCCGTCCAGGCCTCAAAATATATTTGGATGACGCATGAGGTCGGAGCACTGTATGAAGCTGAAACATACGGCTTTATGAATGAGTTAATGGGAAACAATATAGTCAACTCCCAGAAGCATAGAGAGTACGAAAGGAAGATGCAAGAATACAAAGAAGGCAAAAAAGAGAAGGAAGATGACGAGAGGGATGACAAAAAAACCGCGGCAAAGCAGGAAAATGATAAGAAGCAACAAAATAACGCCTCATTCTCTGCTTTGATGAAAAAAATCGCGCAACAAAGACAAAGCGGATCCAAACAAAAATCCAAATAATCTGCAACTAAATGCCGATAGCATATATTTGGCCTCATTGAGTAAATTAATTACTTCTTTTTTATGCAAGTTTGTACTTTTCAATTACGATAGATATATAGCATATGAACATACGCGCATTGATGTTGTTTTGGCCTGCTTTGTTATATAACGGAAGGTGTTTTTAATGAACACGGGCACCAGCACTAATCTCGACGGAACAAAGCTTTACAACAAGGCTATGATGGAACAGCTTCTTGCCAGGAAACAGGAAGCTCTCCAGAAGCCCCAGCAGAACAATGCTCCGAAGGTAACGGACAGCGCCCCTGTGATCAAATGGACGGTCGAGGAAGTGGACGGAAAACTCACCCTGAACGCGCTGCCGATATCGTCGGACGTGGACGTGTCTTCGGTGCAGACCGAGGGAAGCGTGAAAAGGCCGGATGTCCTGAACATGTTCGGCATAAAGATAGACCTGAAATCAAAGGTGGACTCGTTCAAGGAAAATTACATGAAGAACTTTGTGCTTTCAAGGTCGCACAACCTCCTGGTGTCGAAGTTCGCCGAAATGAAACTGTCTTTTTACGGGACGATGCTGTCGCTGCTCGGGACCAGCTGCCAGGAGATCATACAGATGCAGAGAAAAGCCACTTCGAACGCGATCTCACAGAATAAGATACTTTTTGAAGAGAACGAATACACTTCGGAACTGCTCAATATAATAGGGGGCCCGAGAAAATACGTCAAGACGCAAAAAACGGTCATCTCCGAGATCAGGAAGCAGCTGATCACGCAGTGCGAAAGGCTCGGACTGACCGAATATTTCACGAAAGAAAAAGTGCTCGAGGTACAGACCGAGCAATGCAAGAAGATATCGTCCAGGCTGCTCGAGGAAAAGATGGGGATCGAATACCAGCTTTCGATGTTCGACCACGGGATCTGCTGAAAGGGAGGGAACGCGCGATGCAGGATCAGGAACAGGACAGGTTATCAAGGGGCGACCTGGCCCTAAAACTTATCAAGATAAACGCTTTTTTGATAAAGGCGGAACGCCGCCTTGAAATGCACAACAAGACGCTCGAAAAAATTATCAAAAAAGCGGTCGCGGAACAGTCTAAGATCGCCGCCGAGATCAGGAAGCTGAAAGATAAGAACCACAGGATCTCTTAAACGGGGGAAATGAAATGTCAGTGAACATACTCAACAAAGCGGCAAGCCAGGAAATGGCGGCCATAGCCAATAACGCCCTGATATCCGGAGTTGCGGGCGATATCAAGGACAAAAACTTTACAAAAAGCAAGTACGACTCCGCAAGGATCGAGGAGAACCTCATGCAGGTGCTTGAGGCGGAGAACTTCGGCGAGGAAGGCATGTCCGTGCTAAGAGCGATAGTCAACAAGGTAGCAGGCTCGGGGATAATACTGGCCGGCAACCCGCTTGATCAAGGACAGAAGATAGGCGCAAGGGAAAAAGAAGACGCGCCGAAAAAGGCCGGGGAGGAGACAGAAAAAGACTCCGTGGAGGTCGGCAAGGTCATCATCAAAAAGACAGCCAGCCGCATAGCCAACAGTTTTAACCTGAACAACGGTTCAAACTTTGCCGACAACAAAGAAGCCCAGACCCTTGTCGAGCAGTATTCGGCCGCTTACTGCGAGTTCCTCACTAACAACAAAAAAACGACTCCCGAAAAACTGGTGAAGCTTGAAGCCGCGCTGAAGGAAAAAGGCCTGTCCGACAAGGATATGGCCGGACTGCAGAAAGAGGCAAGGGCAGCCATCAGAGCCGATATCTCGGTGAAGATAAAAGAGACCCTCCTTATGCGCGAGCTCTCCGGGAGCAAGCTCGAAAGCGCCTTTTTCGAGCAGGCTACCCACAGCATTCTTGAAAACTCCTTCTTCAACGAGAAGACGGGCGGATGGGATTTCGGCGGGTACAACGACAACCTTCAGGGGACGGTCGATTCCGCCGGCGAAAAGGTCAAGGAGGAGCTGTCAAAGTTCGCTCTCGAACATCTTGAAGAAAAACTGATAAGCAAGATGGTAAACAAGGACAAATCGAGCGATGATATTACCCCGATACTGAATATGCTGAAAAAAACCGGCACCGATATCGATAAATGGGCAAATAAAGTCTGGAAAGACAGAAAAGAGGACCTCGGGTTCAATCTGATAGATGTTCCCGTCGGAAACGTAGGCCTGCAGGTAAATACCAGCACCGACGATCAGAGCGGAGGAAAAAAAGAAAAAGGCGAGTTCGAATACACCAAAGATGACGAGAAAGAGATACTTGTGAACAGGATGCGCGGGCTTTATATGAAGCGCCTCCTGAAAAACGACCTCAGGACGTACCTTACGACCAGCTTCGAGATCAGGAAACTCAAGAACGGGCTGATGGCCCTGTCCGTATACACGAGAGAGCTCGACGAGAAGATAGCTTTTGAGGCGGAGATCTCCGCTAAAGAAAAAGTCGTGGAGATGATAAAAGAAGCCCTGCTAGAACGCGCTACGCTGTATCACCTGCGCGGCCCGGCCTTCAAGCTTGTCGAGAAGAAAATGAAAGGCCTTTTGAAGAACGCGGCCCGTCTCGGCATAGACATAAGCGAACCGGAGTTCGAGAGCCTGAAGTATAACGCCAACAAGAGAATGATCGATATAGTCCGGAGGCAGATAGAGGTCATGAACGACATGCTGACGAGAAGAAAGAACAACAATATCTTAAAAGAGATATCAAAACTGCGGCTAGTCGAAAAACGTTTGATCGAGGAGACAAGCAGCGGTCCGGAGCCTGATAAGATCCCGGTCGAAGGCTCCGAACATCTGGTGGAGGCATAACATGGTTTTTCAAGTAGATTACAAACAAATAGATCAAACTAAGATATTAAATCAAAATCAAACGCAGGCAACAGGTCAAGATATTCCCAATGCTGACCGCAGCAAAACAGGCGCTATCGTCTCAAATTGGATGAAAGATAAAAATCTAAATGACGGCAAACTAAAAGACAGCGGAATAAAAAACAGGGCAGAACTTGAAGCATTTTTAAACAAAACAAATTTTGCCGATAAAAATCAGGCAAACCTCGCATTATCGGCCTACTTGGAGATAAAAAGGGCCTCTTATGGGAAAGTAAAAGATGTCGAAATATTGTTTCGAAACGGCAAGTTTAATAAAGATAACGCTTGGATCAGAGTGATCGGCAACATACCCGGCAAACAAGGCCAACCCGGCAACGCAAATGCTGTCTTGAAGGAATTCGCGTGCCAGCTCACAGAAGAAAAAGCCCAGGAAAATATAAAAAATATAATAAATAATATAAACGGGGAGATCAACGTCGCACAGTTTGATGACCAGACATCAGACGATGAAACAGACGGAAGTATAGAAGATATAATTGATGGCGGAGTATTATTCGGTATAAATGAAGACTATTTAACGCAGGCAATAAACACCTGCATGGAGTCCTGCAATAGAATTTCAGAAAATATCATAGAACAGCGGAGACAATTAAACGAGGAGCAAAAAGAACTTGACAAAGAGTTTTATAAGAAAAAGACAATGGAACTGCAGAATGCAGCCAAGTCCATAAAAAACCTAATTAAGAAACTGGATGACATGAAAATGATAGCGGCCATAGTAGCTGCCTCAAACAACCTTTCGATGGAAATGAGGTTGGGCAAAATTCTCGAGATCAATACATCTCTGGAAAAAATAGAAGGCAGCATCAGCAGCGGCAAGGCAGGGACAAACGAAATAAATGACAAAATAGATAAGGTGAATACGTCGGTGGATGAGTTAAACAAGACATTGGACGGACAGGGGGATCAAGAAGTCGAAAACTGGTTAAAACACATGATATTTGATATTTTAGGTAAATAGTGAAATTCCATGCAATTTTGCATATATTTGATACGATAGATATATAGAAGGGAGAAAAACAATGGTTGAAGCAACACAAAGAGTTGGACAAACAAAGTCGGCTGCCAAGGAAACACCAGCAGAAGTATCTCAAGCAAGCATGAAAACTAGGAGTCAACTTGACAAAGGAATAACGAAAGCAGCTATAGATGAATCCACAATAAGAGTTGCAATGGGTCAATTGGAGCAAGCTGTAAGAGATTTTTCAAAGGTAAGTATTGCTTGATATTGGGCAGAGCTGTCAAATGAAAATATTTAGATCTTTTGATCTGACCGCTATGACTGTAGACGCAGTTATGATTTATATTTAGGGGAACGGACAAAGAGGTATTATGGGTACAGGTTTAATCGGGGTTGATCAAACGTGTGACATGTTCAGGAACATGGAGGGAATTGCAAAATTCACCCCGATATACTGGTTGGGAATGGGAATAACAAGTTTGTTTAAGTCTTCAGGATTAAAAGCCAAGCAAATACCAGATCAAAATGATGCTCCAAGCAAACAAGCAAGAGCATCAGAAGCAACGCGACCTGAAGCACGACCAGCTGTTCAAACCGCAGGTAAAACGATTGAAGAGCCGACAACTGCAAGTAGACCGCTTGCAAAACCGGCAGTTGCCAAAATATCAGAAACAACAGGAACAAGAGATTTGCAATCAGCTTTTCCCGTTTCAACTGTTATGGGTTCCGGGAATGATCCAAAATCGACTGACGCGCAGGCAAGGATCGTCGCGGCAAGTTTCGGATGGGAAGAAAAACAAGCGGCCGATCTTGTATCCGGCGTAAAAACGATCCTGTCAGATGAAGGCAAGTCAAGTAAAATAAAAATGAAAGAGGTCAATGATCTACTCGGGAAATATAACCTCGGAAAGTTCAACCCTTATTCGTGGAATGCTTTTTACGGAGATGACCGAATCGATGGGGTGTACCGCAACCACGTGACACCCGACGGCTTCTGGAACACTGTGATCATAACCATGCAGAACGGCCCCGGGAACATGAGCCAAGATAAGTTCAATCAATACGTGAAGCATATGTCGTTCACCGTCTATGACATAAACAATTCCAGGCAATCCGCGATGAACATCAACGCATGGACAAGTTCAGAAACCGGTAGAGAGATCCCAAAAGATAAACGTGATATTTACAGCAGAAAACATGTTGAAGAAGCATTAGACAGGTCTATCGATATGCTGGATAAGATCATTAAGAGAGAGGTCGGTGCTGATGAAGAAAAGAAATATCATCGTAAATTAGCATTATCCATATCTGTCTATGAGGACCTGTCCGATGATAAAAAAGACAAACAAACCCTCGGTTCTATTAAGTCATTTCTTGAGCGGGTAAGAAGTGGCAAGGATCCGAACGTGAAAATTGATACATTTTCCGCAGCGATAAACGCAAAGATAATAAACCTTGTCGAAAAACAGCTTGTCACGGATGAAGATCCGTCCGGGCTGGAAAAACTGAAACAACTGAAAACTGCAATCGATCTGGGCGGCTCGGGAGTCGAAAAATTCTGGAATAAAAAGTTCAAGGATACAGTAGATAATTATTATGAAAATACCTTTAACCTGGTAAATTATAACATTTTCAGTAAAACAGTGGCCGGTTCTAGGCAAAGTGATAAGAGAGGCGTTTCAGTCCTAGATGCTCAACGGGGATCGTAAGGAGGATAATATTATGGGCATGGATATGGATCCGATCAATGGGACAATATTTATGGCGGGAATCAAAGGCAATGGTGGCGTGCCGGCAAAAACGGAGGATAGCAAATGGCTTGCTCTTGCGAGCCTGACAGAAGCAATAAAACAGTTTGGACAAGTAAAAGGAGCCTTTGAGACAGTGAAGAATATCCAGAGATTGGCGGGCTTCGATAAGACGCCACTCCCTGTGAACAGAGTAGGGATCGCATCTTCGGATGAAGGAACGGGAAGGGTAGTGTAGGAGAAAAACAATGACATATATATATATACAAGCTAAACAACAAGGATCACCGCCAATACAGAAATTATATGGCGAACCGGGACAGGCAAGAGTGGCACAGGCAAGATTAGATATAGTAAATAGCGCGGCAGCAGCAATAGCGAACATGCCAGAATTAGTGATGAATGGTTTACAGGCAGTCGTGGAAAACTATTACCAAGGTAAACTGAATAATAGCCTTCCTGTCATTAAAGACAAAGAAATGACGCCTGAACAGGCAAAGAAACCGGACAAAAGCAATATATTCAGTCCAGATAAGCCGGTTTAGTAAAGAAAATTAGAATATAATGAAATTTCGCGATCTTACCATCGATATATAAATAGGGAGATAATATATGTTGCCCGATCCTGCGCTTGTTAAAACCGATCCTAAGATACAGGAAACCGGGAACGGCTTAACATCGCGTACAACGGCAACGCCAAGAACTGTCATTACACCTGTTCCCGACCTATCAAGACCTGCTTACAGGGTACTCGGTTCTTTTACGCAAGAACAGGAAAAGTTCCCTTTCGCGACTACGGAGCGTTTTTCTTTTATGATCGACACTATTTCCTATATGAGACCTTTTGCCGTAGGTCGCAGCTATCTGTCGGAAATGAAAAAACACCAGGAAGCCATTCTTAATTTCAGGAAACAAGAAGGTGAAGGAAATAACGGTGCAACAGAAAACCGAATAAGAACAGAACAATCATTGAGAAGATCAAAACAGGATTTTTTGGGATATTGCGGGCATAATGACGATTCTATAAGTTTAAAAGAATTACTATCATCTTATCACGCTCAAGAATCCGGCTACAATTCTCAAATCGCAGTCCAGACCGAAATAATCCTGAAAAACCATAATAAACAATATGTGATCATAGTCATCACTGGTGATGCTGAGGCCATCAAAAAGATGAATGATATGCTTAATGCAATGCGAGAAAAGTTTAAAGACAAGCAACCGGCCAGATCGATGATCGAAAAAGAGATCACAGCATGCGGGGAGCAGGCAACCAAACTTATATCTATCGCAACAGAAAATGACATTAAAATTGATCCCGCTTTATTGGAGCAGATGCGCGCCATTTCAGCGACACCGATCAAGGAAATGCCGCAAATAGCAAAGAACGAAACCGCTGTTGACGCAGACATGCCTAAAGTTATAACAATAATTACAAAAATATGGACTGCGGCAACTGAAGTGTACGAGTCAGCTCTGAGGATGGCTAAAAGAATATTGGCCGGCATTATCGAGGCAAGAAAGGCAGATGAGAAAGAGAATGAAACAGCATATGAGAAGAGGCACGAACAAAAATTAGCGGATTCAAAAATAACGGAAAAGGTCCGTTTAAGGGCACAGGAATTTATGAAGTCACTTGAAACAACTTTCGCGTCGTCAAACGCACGAAAAAGAATGAATGAAGTTTTAACTTATCCAACCCTCAACACACCGGAAGAGATCGCCCGTTCGATAGCAATGGCTATCGGGTCAGATAACAAAGCAAGAAAAGCAAATACCTGAAAATAATCAGCTAATAAATCGCTATTATTTTGCCATTAAACAGCCAAAAATGACCCATTATTCCCCGCAAGTTTTAGCTTCAATACAACGATATATATATAGACCCGTAAATATATATATTATATGAGCACTACAACTATAGATATTCCTGATCAGACAACCCGCACTGACGTGAATGCCAATATCACGGGTCAGGTCAATTATTCCACAACTGTATCAACCTTTGATGCTTTAATGGCAAACACATCAGCTGACGGTGTATCAACTCCATCAGACAACACAGACAGCAACGCAACTGTTTTCGATGCCGAACAACTTGACACTGTTGATACTCAGGGCAACTATGTCGTGAACCAGCCTTTAACCTATGATAACGAAAGCACCGCGATAACACCCGTCAATTATAATTATCAGGTTGCAGAACCGGACGCGGTAGCACAGGCGGTAGAAGGGCTCGGAGCGGAGATCAAGCAAACCCTGGACATACTTCTGGCGGGGAATTCCTCATCGACATGGACAACAGATTACGGCGACGGTTATATCACGCTTGATCCGAAATTCAAAGACTATTATTACAAGCTGCAGGAATTATGGTCGCTGCTTCTCGGTATCGCGATGATCGGCGAAACTAAGGAAAACATCAAGGGCTACATTCTCCAGCTTTTTAAAGGGCCTAAGGAGGCCTCTTCCAGGGACGTCAAATACACTGAGATCATAAATAAAGGCTTCAGGCATGATATGCAGGGGCCAAAGTTCATATTTACCAACACGATGAACTACATACATGATAAAAACAACGCGGAATATGACAGAAAAATGCTGGGCGCGCAAGCTTCCGCACAAGGCGGGTCCTCCAGCTGTATCAATTCACTTCTTGATTTCATCGGACTCGACGCGACGCACAGAGAGTACGAGGAAAAATACACCGCGGCAAAAGAAGCGATCGATAGAGCATTTAAGGACGTGCAGGCCAGTCTGACGGACACTCTTAAAGGCTTCCTCGACGTGGTGATCGAAGAAAGAAAGAGGAGGACCGCCGACCCGTTCGTCAAACTCGAACTGAATTATCTGGACGAGGCCAACCGCCAGTATCTGATGGCAGCAGCCGGCGATAACGGCTACGGGAATAGTTATTACGACCTGAACAAAGACCTGGCATACGCCATACTCCACGGACAAACGATAATCAACGACCTGAGAAAAGCCTATTACATGTCGCTCTCCGTGAAAGAAAAGCTCAAATCCATGATGATCGAGATAATGTCGGGGATAACCTCCGACTCATCAAGATGGAACATGGTCTTTGATTATCTCAAATACACCACGGACGGCGAAAGAACATTATTGCTGGCCAACATAAACCAGCTGCAACTGGAGATAGAGGCGCGCAACAAATACGCCTATTCAGTGTGGGAACATGAAAAAGCAAAAGAAATGCTGGACTCGATGTGGACGGCATTCGGCATCTGCTTGTTCTGCCCCGCACTTTTTTTTGTCGCCAGTTTTGTGGAAAAAATTACCGATGTCATATATCTGTTGACCATCGAGGATTTCCAGTATACACCGACAAGGATCAATTTCGACAATGTCGAGGAAGCATTGAACCTGTGGGGCATCTCGATGAAGTCGATATGCAATAACATCCTCGACCAGCTGGACAAAGAAGAAAACGATCTTATCATGACCGCTTATAACGGGGGCATAATAGGGGTCGGCGACGGGTTCAAAGCTTTGAACGAAGAATATCTGAACAGTATAGGCGACAAGCTCGAGAGCATCGACAACTTAAGAAAAGCGTATATGCTGGTGATGGAATCAAAAGCGCGCCTCGTGATGATCGCCCTTTACGCGGCCACAGGACAAAACCCGCTGGGCGAAGAGCTTCCGGCAGTCGAGGATTCGTTAGTAACCTTAGAGGACGACATGAAGGTGGCTTTTTCCCTCGTCATGCAGAGCCTCAGGGACGAGGTCGAGGAAAACAACAAGGAAAGAGAATGGGAACTTGAAAAAGAAAAAATAATCGGGAGCTTTTTCGCAAATATGCTCGGCTTCATCATAGGCGGTATGATGGGACAAGGTCTTTTTGATGGAATTTATAACATTATGTACCTGCTGGAACACGAAAAGCCGGAACTTTATCATGAAGATGATAAATTTTACGACAATAAAACAGAAAGACGCATCACCGGCAATATGGTCGCGGATGCGATCAGCGATATCGCCACGCAGTACAGAGGCCTTGTCGACCAGCTGACTACCGGGTCCCATATAAACGTGGGCGACGACATGTGGGGGAACGACGCGGCACAGATCACCGCATTATCCGATGAGATGTCGCAGCTTTTTATGCTCGGACTGGGGATGATGCAGATAGAGACCACCGGACAAGAGATCATCGACCTTATGCTCCAGCTGATGGGAAGAATCGGATGGACGGCAAGACATTTCCAGACCATATCGAACGGCCTGAAGTCCATGAACGCAAGATATATGCAGGCACTTCAACTGAAGACGGAACTGGTCCGGGAGAACATAAGCGCGCATAACGCACGGACACAGTGGGAAAAGCAGCTTGACCGGGCAATGACCAATCTCTGGTTCTCGGCAGTGAAGATTATAATGGAGATCGTCGCCGCAGTGCTGGCCTGCACCGGCGTCGGGGCGATCGTTGCCGCCGTCATCATCGCGGCCATCGTCATAATGCAGGCTTACTATAACAAAAAGTGCGCCGAGGAAGACAAAAATTCCGGGTACGGCGACCTCGACAGGTATAAAACAAATATCCTTGACGAGGTCCTGAAGATCATCGACAAACAAAAAGACCAGGGCCGTTTCGACAAACTCTATCAATCATTAAAAGAGATCCTTTCCCAGGCAACGGAAGACCTGATCGTCAGCACGAGCGACGGCTACGTGGGGTTGAACCAAAGCAATTTCTATATCATGAGAAGAGAGATAGACATGGCCTATAACGCCGCGACAGCTTCACAGGAAGTAATGGACTCTCAGAGGAGAATAAGGAACATGGTGCTCAGGTCCGTGGGCGGCATAGCGCTGGATGCCCAGGATTATACGCTGATGGGCATTCAAGCGAGCAAGGAAGTCTCGACCACAGCGCTGCAGCAGCTGTTCGACACACTCCATACCTACGTGGACAGGATGAACCAGATCAGGGATGCCGAGAAAGCACTCGTTATGGCGAACATCATGTTCATCATATCGATAGTCAAGGCGGTCATCTCGATCGTCGCGGCATGCGTTGGAGCTGCCGACGCGGGAGGTGCCGATGCCGGCGGTAATGTCACCACCGGAGGTACCGAAGGTACAACTACTCCCGGATCAAATACAATGGAAAATGCAGAAGGTTTGCCTTCTAAAGATGCTGCGAAAGAAGTGAAAAATGACCCGGCAAAAAATGCGGATACTTCCGGTAAAACACAAGTTCAAGAGAAAGAGGGAAGCGCAGACGG
This sequence comes from Candidatus Saganbacteria bacterium, assembly GCA_026387835.1. Lineage (NCBI taxonomy): Bacteria > Bacillati > Candidatus Saganbacteria bacterium. Next base: position 225,785 of record JAPLKZ010000007.1, on the reverse strand, counting down.
GACTTACCCGGTAGACGGTGGTTTAGAATTCGGCGGCGAAGGTACAACAGGCACATCAGGCACATCAGGCACATCAGAAAGTCAATCCACACAACCAAATCAATCAGAAAAACCTCAAAATGCTAACAAACAAGAAACTGATGCGCAAAAGGAAGCAAGAGAAAAACAAGAAGCAGCGAAGAAAGCCTCACATCTTTTTAATTCTAACGGCGGCGGCCCTCTTTCAAATTTATCCTCATTTTTTAAAGGAAAAGACAGGTTCATGAATATGACAAACTCGAACACCGCTGTATCGACCTGGGCCCAGAAGCTGCTTACCCCGGCAATGGGCGGTAGAGCCGCTTCCTATGTTGCAAAGGCACTTGTCGCTGTATTATTCAGCGATAACCTGGCAAAGATGATAGCAAACGCAATAAACAAGGGCAATGCAAAGAAAAAAGAAGGAAAGAATTTAAATATAGACAGTGCCGGAGGTTCAGCCAATGCCGCGGGAGGCGCAGGCAAAGCCGGCGGCGGCGCGGCCGCAAAACCAAACGTCTTCGCCATGACGGAACAGCTGCAGCTTCAGGCCCAGGTGGACGCGTCAACAGCGATGTTCGACGCTGAAGCCTTTTACCAGCAGTTCTTAAGGGAACTCGATGAGAAAATGACCCTGAGCGGCCTGATAAAGGAAATGATAATGAGCATCGTCAACAACATCGGCAAGTACGACCCGATGGAGAGCGCCGCTAAGGGCATATACAAGGCTGACGGAAAGACCGTGGACCAGAACTTATTGGCAGATGCGAAAAATAACCTGAAACAATTAGGGTACAATACGGACAACTTGACCCAGGCCAATATCGATAAATTTTACAAAATTGCCGGCTCCATACAAAAGCCGGGAAGGGACGAAATGGCCAGTCTCTATGTCAACTCGGGATCTAAAGAACAGATCAACGTAGTCGTGGGCACGGACACAGGGAAACTACCGCAATTTGACACAAAAACAAATACCCTCACAATGCCTCAAGAATTCCTGGATAAATTCAGCAAGGCCAGCGCCAGCGAAAAGCTTGAGATGCAAAACAATTTTCTGAAATCAGAGGGGCAGGCCTTGGCAAAGCTTTACAAGACCGATTCCGCAAACTTTCAAAAGGTCGCCGATGCATTCACCAAGAGAATAATGAATGCCAAAGAGTCTCAAATACTCAAGGCGAGGGACTTGGTGCAGCATCCGCCAAATGTCATATCATTATTAACGTCGAGCAAAGATCAAACCGTCTCTCCTGAAGTGCAGATAAAGCCAGCAGACAGAACAAAGACAACTCGCAGCGTCAATGATATCATACGCGAGGCTTTATCAGCATCCGCGCTTTCCACGATGCCGAATGCATTAAACAATCTGGCCTTGATCAAGCTTATCGTCCCGGAAGAGCAGTATAACAAAACAGCAGCAGAATACGCAAAAATAACACGTTCCAATGTTGAAAATATCAAAAGTGCGGTCGATAAAATAATCGATGACATTTTAACAGATATTGCCACAAGGGTGGAAAAACCGCAGCCAGCATCAAGACCTGTGAGCAAACCTGCAGTCAGAAGTGAAGCGATCAATGTAAAACAAAGCCTGCAGAACGAAGTAATGACGTTAGCGATCGTAAAGCCCGAGGAAGCAAAAGACAAGGTCAACCAGATCACCACAGCCACCGACAAGGCGGTCAAGGCCAACAATGTCACAAGTGCCAGCGAACTATTGTCGGTCCTCAGCACGATCATAGATAGAACGCCAGTATCAATGACCCGATCGGAGAAAGAATCCGTGTCCGTGCTCGAGATGGCTGCAAAAAACGCGCAAAATATGGCCTCCAAGATAGTGGCTAAAGTCTCGACGAGCGAGATATCGGCCTCAGAAGCGGCAAAGATGCTTGAAGTGCTGCCCGCGCAGATGATAGTGCCCGCAGTTAAAGATATGGAGCCATCGCAGGCGGCAATGATCATAATAAGGCTTGAACCGCAGAAACAACAGCAGGTGATCACCGTGGCCAAGGATACAAACCAAGCCGTCAGAGCGGCGGAGATAGCCGAGAGGATCATGAGCAAACTGATGACGCCGGCCGTCAACCAGACACCGGCTGCCGCAAGATCGGATAGATCCAATGACACCGTGCAAACACCAAGAGCTTCAACAGTTGCAATGTCCAGTGCCACTATGCTAGAAGATATAACCTTAGCAGCAGAGATAACCCAAGTACAAACGGAAGTGAACAACGCGACCGCACCCAAAGCCAACAAGGCTGAGATGATGATGTTATCCGCAGCCGTCAGGATAAAGAGGAGCGCTGAAGTCGCTGAGCGGGCATCACTGAACGCACTTGATACCACGACGCAGCTCAATGCATTAAAGAAGCCTATGGAACAGCTTCTGACACAGATAGCGGCAAAGCTACAGCCGACTGAGGCCAAAAAAGCAAAGGAAATGATCTCGGAGATAAAGGGAGCCAGTTTCACTAATACCGAAGATGTTGTTAATTTCATGGATCGTATAAAGGACCTGGCAAGCAAGGCCCAGGTCAATGACAAGGTAAAAGAAGTAATTGCACAAAAGCTGACGCGGGCCAAGGAAGCTGTAGAGAACACCTCCGACAATGTAAAGGCAAAAGAGGTAGCCATCAAGGTAGTTGCCAATATAGTCAGAAACATGCCGGTGGACCAGGTGGTACAGGCAATAAGAAGCAAGCCAAATATGATAGACAAAATGGCAAGGATGATCCCGATCGTCATAGAGCAGTCTGAAAAGCCGGTAAAGCCTGAGAACGTCCAGCAGATAGTGATCGCCCTTGAACAAGTAAAAACATCCGATCCGAGGAACATCCCCGTATCCGTAGCCATAGACAAAGCGATAGAAAAGATCATTCAAAATATGAAAACCGCACCGCAGGCGATCATACAACAGCCGCAGGTCGAAACAACTAAACACCCCGCACCTGCAGTTACCAGACCGCAAGTACAGGAGGAGGTACAGAAAGCCGTTTCGCTGGTTATCTCAAAGGTCGCCGAAGGCAAGATAACTCCTGAAGAAGCGGCCACAGCGCTTAACAACGTTCCTGCTGAAGTGACAGTGAGAGCCATGGCAAAGGCGAGTCCTGAGGCAGCGGCTATGGTGATAGTCAATCTTGAACCTGGAAAACGGCATCAGGTGATCGCTATGGCCAATGAGAAACAACAAGCTATCAAAGCTGTAGTTATAGCCGAGAACACCAGGAGGAACCAGGTATCTCCAGCCGGCATCCAGGCTCAGCCAATCATAATGCAGGATTCATTCAGGAATCCCAGGCAGGTAGAACAAGCCCCGACAACTGAAGCGTCCAAAGAGGTCTCTACTGATGAGGAGTTCACAAGGTTAGAAACAGATATGATAAGGGCGGAGATGAGCAATATGAAGAGTTTGTCCAAGGCCAGCAAGGCGGATACAAGGATAGTATCCACAGTCATCGTCATAAAGAACGGGGCTCTAGCCGCTAAAGAGGCATCCCAAAAAGCCGTTGACCCCGCGACGCAGCTCAATGCCTTAAAGAAGCCAATGGAACAGCTCCTGACACAGATAGCGGAGAAGCTGCCGCAAACAGAGGCCAAAAAAGCAAAGGACATGAGCTCAGAGATAAAGAAAGCCGACTTCACGAACACGGAAAAAGTGGCGAGGTTCATATCTCAGGTGAAGGACATGGCAAACGGTGCAAAGATCAACGAAAAAGTGAAAGAGGTCATAGCACAAAAGCTGACGCAGGCCATGGAAGCAGTGGACAATACCTCTGTCAACGTAAGGGCAAAAGATGCGGCACAGAAAGCGGTGAACGATATAGTCAACAACAAGCCGGTGGAAGATGTTGTGCGGGCTATAACAAGCAAGCCCAACATGATCGACAAAGTGGCAAGAATGATCCCTGCTGTCATAGAACATTCGGAAAAGAAAGTGAATCCGGAGAATATGCAGCAGATAGTGATAGCGCTTGAAGAAGTAAAAGCAGCGGTACCGAACAATATCAGAATCACGGTGGCCTTAGACAAGGCGATAGAGAAGATCACGCAGAAAATGGAAGCTGCTCCGCAGGCTGTTATAGAGCCTCAAGTCAAAACAGCCGTGCAGGCCGCTCCTGTAGTCAATAAACCGCAGGTGAAGCAGGCTGAAAGCATGCCGACCTCATATACACCTGTGAAGGAAGCACAGCATGCACCTCAGGCAATGAACATGAAGCCTACAACGGAAGATAAAGTTGTACAGATGGTGATGGATAATCCCAAAAAGGCAGAAGATGTAATAAACCAGATAATAATAGTAATAGATGACGAGATAAGCGCCAACAACACGGCAGCGGTAAAAGACCTGGTGGCGGTACTTTCCAAGGTATCGACCGACGTGCCCAAGGACATGAATACCAACGTAGTGGTAAGCAAGGCAGAACAGGCTGTACAGAAAGCGGTCTCGCAGGTGGTCTCTAAGGTCATCAAAGGCGAGATGACGGCCACTGAAGCTGCAAAAGTGCTTGATGTGGTGCCGACACAGATGATAGTCCAGGCGGTTAAGGATAAGGAACCCACGCAGGCGGCGCAGATCATATTGAACCTTGAGCCGCAGAAACAGCATCAGGTGATGGCTATTGCCAAGGAGACAAAACAGGCCGTAAAAGCCGTTGAGATAGCCGAGAACATAATGAGGACGACACAGAGCCCTGTAGTCATCAACCAGGCGCAGGCTGCCATAAGGCCTGATACGTTCAGAGATGACAAGCAAGTATCAAGGAGTTCAACTGCTTCATCAGTTACTAACGAAACCAAAGGGGTATTTGATGAAAACGAAATGAAGAAAATTGAGGCGGAGATAAATGCCGATAAAAACAATAAATTAAATAATGAAGACGCATCTATATTAAGGATAGCAATAGGAATAAAGAACAGGGCAGACAACGCCAAAAGGATATCCGCTTCGGGCAACGAAACCGAGGCTCAAATAAAATCGTTGAAGAAACCGATCGAACAGTTCCTTAACAGCATATCGGCTAAACTTGATCCCACAAGCGCGGCAAACGCAAAGAACATCATCTACGGACTTAAACAGAAGAACTTCTCAAAGCCTGAAGAAGCGCAGGATACGCTTACGCAGGTAAAAGCTTTGGTGACCGGATCGAATATCAAAGAAAGCACAAAACAATTGGTGATCAGCAAGCTTGAAAATGCCGTAGAATCACTGCAAAACACTTCAACGAATATTACGTGCAAGCAGGCAGCACAGACAGCACTAAAACTTCTTGAGGGCAACGCATCAAATGACTATATCGCCAAAATGATACTTGAAAACCCGGCAATCGCCGCAAGCAAGATCATCGGCATGATCTCGACCCTTACTGATAAGCCGGATATAAATGTGTCGATGCCAAAGCTGCTTAATCTCGTAAGCACTATATCAAATCTTCCGGGATCTCCCGCGTTAAAGGATGAGACCGATAAGATCATGCGGAAGATGTTCGATCAGATCAATTCCCAGCTGTTCATGACAGCCACTGTAAAGGATCCTGCCGACCAAGACATCGTCAAGCCGAAGATCGAACAGGTCGCGGTGAGCAGCATATTGACATTTGCAACCAAAGAATCTGCCAAGGTAGCCCTTTCTCAGATTATCGCTAATGGGATGGGACCGGAGGAGACGGCTAAATTCTTAAGGAATTTCAAGCCTGAAGTGGCCGCCTATATACTTTCAGTACTCGAGACCAAAGATGCCATAGCCGTCTTGTCTCAACTGGCGTTGGTATCTAATTCCGAATATGTAAAGAAAGCGATCTTAAGAGTGGACAATGACAGCATCGGAAAAGACCTGAAGGCCAAAATAGAAGATATGCTCAACAGCAAGGACAGTAATACTATATGTGCCGGTTCAATAAAAAAAATAGATCCGATAACCGGCGAACCCGACAAAAACGGTAATAACAACTTTATGTGCTGAGCGGAATGCCGTTCTCCTAAATAATACAAACAATGGAAATCAGGAGTTCATTTATAACTGAGGTCGTATTGTAAGAACTATTTTTTCAGCATCGAATCGATCTTTCTGACTATTTCTTCTGTGAACTTAACCCTTCCGATCCTGTCATTTTGCTCATTTGACATTATTGGCTCTCCGATCCTGACCTTAATGACATCTAACACCTTTTTACGGACGAACATGCCATATATAAAATTAGTGAATACAGATAATTCCGGGGTCGAATTTATCGCAATAGGGATGACCGGGATATTAGTTTCAAGGGACGCAAAAGCGGGGCCGTGAACGGGACTGTCAATGTCTGTCCTTCTGCTTATGAACATAAAAATAGCCGAACCCGCCCTGAGCTTTTCTATTGTCTTATCCATCTGCTGCGCCGCGATCAAAAGATTCTTGTTGTCAATGTTCAGATATCCTGCGCTTTTGCTCATAAATGAAAGCGGAAAAACAAAAAATGTCGAATCCACGGCAAGATATACTTTTCTCTTAAAAATTGCTGTGGATATTATAAGATCTATGGGGAACCTGTACCTTGCCACAATGATCACCGGGCCGGTCGCGGGGATATTTTCGAGGCCGGAGAATTCAACCTTGGAATTTATCACCCAAAATAATCTGTGCGACCACTTATATAGAAATTTCTGGGCGTCAAGTTCTTTGTCATTTGAAAAAATATTGAGCAACAGATCTACCAATCTAGCAATTACAAACACAACTATTATAACAATAATACCGCTATATATAAAAAAGTTTTTCATAACCTGACCGATTATTTTTTAAATACTATCATATTTGTTTTTTATTTGCAAATATATTTTATGTTTTGTATAATACATTTATTATGGCGCTCGAAAATAAAGTCGTCCTGGTAACCGGCGGCACAGGCGGAATAGGCAAAGCCATCGTAAAGGCCTTTCATGGGCTCGGCTATTTTGTCGCCATAAACTTCAACAAGAGCACGGCCGCGGCACAGGAACTGCTGCGTGAAATAGAAGGGCAGGGGATGTTAGCCAAAGCTGATGTAAGTAATTTTTGCGAGGTTGAGAGCATGGCCGAGGAGATAATCGGCAAATGCGGAAAGATCGATGTACTCGTAAATAATGCGGGTTTAGTAAAAAACAGCTTCCTTCTGACTACTCCCAATGATGACTTCGATCTCACCCTGAAGACAAATCTTTACGGCACTTTTTATTGCTGCAAAGCCGTCTCCAAGCACATGATCTCACGCAAGAGCGGGAAGATAATCAACATAAGTTCGATCGCGGCAAAGAACGGTGCGGCAGGACAGACAAGTTACGCCGCTTCAAAAGCTGGGGTGATCGGTTTTTCAAATGCGCTTTCAAAGGAACTGTCCGGTTACGGAATAACCGTCAATTGCGTCCTTCCCGGACTGATAGACACTGATATGGTTTTGTCGATCCCGGAACATATACTTGACAGATATCGGGAAGCTATTCCTTTAAAGAGGTACGGCAGGCCGTCTGAAGTCGCATCTGTAGTTGCTTTTCTTGCCTCGGGTGAGGCATCATATATTCAGGGACAACAGATCATCGTTGACGGTGGTCTAATAAACTAAGGAGATTTATATGGAATATCATGAGATCCTGCAAAAATTAAAGGAGATGCTGATCACTCAATTAAACCTGAATATCCGGCCCGAGGACATCAACGAACGGACGCAGCTTTTTAACATGGCACAGGAAAGCCGCCCTCAAAATAGGCCGCCTGACTCCGATTCCCTCGGTCTTGATTCGATAGATTCTCTGGAAATAATAGTCGGGATCGATAAGAATTTCGGGGTAAAGATCACTAACGAAGACCTCAAAAGCCCTGAAGCAATATTTAAAGATATCGGCACAATGGCTAACTTCATAAAAAGCAAAATGAAATAAGAAGTGTTAATCAACGACCTGGTCTTTGAACCTTTTTACAAGCACAAACCGCCTTTCGTATTTATCGACGAATTCATCGAGGCCAAAAGCAATTATATTTTATGCAAAAAACGGTTTTCAAAGAACGACCCCGTTCTCCGCAATGAATTTTCCGTCCCGGGCACGATACTTCTTGAATGCCTGGCCCAATCGATGAACCTGGCCGAATTTTTTGTCCCGGATATGATAAAGATGGACAACAGCGACAATGAACCTGGGTCTAATTTTTCACATTTTATTGTCTCGTTCAAAAACTGTCATATGTTAAAAAGTGTCGGGTTTTCGGATGAGCTTATAATAAAAACTGAATTCACCGATAAAATCGGGGACTTTCTGATAGCTAAAGGCACGATACATTCAAACGGCGAGCTTGTCTTTGAAAGCGAGATATCATTATTTATCAGGAAAGAGATCGAAATTGCCAAACCGGTCTAAAAGGGTGGTTGTAACGGGCATGGGAGTTTTGTCTTCGATCGGCAACTCCATCGATGAATATGCTTTAAATCTCAAGAACGGAGTTTCAGGTGTGGCCCCGGTCACGCTGTTTGATACAAACGGCCTGCGCGTCCATATAGCCTGTGAAATAAAGGATCTCCCTGCGGTAAATTTCCCGTATTCTTACAGGGCCCTGGACATGATACATATTTCTGCCGTACAGGCCGTGAAGGACTCCAAAATATGTTTTAAAGACGAGGATCCTTACAGGATAGGATCGGTCTTCGGCCTGTCCCAGGGTTCTATCGAATCCTTAAAAGTCATCTTTAGAAAGATCATTACAGAAAAGGATATCAGCGGTTTAAAACCCGAACAGCTTGTCGCTAATACCGCTTACGGACCCGCAAAGGCTATCGCGTCATATTATGACCTCAAAGGGCCCTCTTTGACGGTTTCGACAGCCTGCTCCTCATCTCTGAATTCCGTAATGATCGCATCCGATCTGATCGGAAACGGCTTGTCAGAAATATGTTTCACGGGAGGAGCCGAGGACCTGTTCGATATCGCTTATTATGGTTTCCATTCTTTAAGAGGTCTTGCCGAAAAAAAATGCCAGCCGTTCGATAAGAACAGGTCGGGTTTATTGCTGGGAGAAGGGGCGGGGATCCTGATCCTGGAAGAACTTGAACATGCTCTAAAGAGAAAGGCCATGATCTATGCGGAGATACTCGGCTACGGTAACAGCAGCGATGCTTATCATGAGACATCGCCCGACCCGAGCGGCAGGGGAGCGGCCCTTGCGATGAAAGCCGCTCTTGAGGACGCACATTTGCGAACGGATGCCGTTGAATATATTAATGCTCACGGCACCGGGACACAGCAAAATGATGAAATGGAGACAAAAGCCATAAAAGGAGCTTTCGGGGAAAATGCCTACGAAATACCGGTAAGCTCTACTAAATCCATGACCGGTCATGCTTTGGGAGCGGCAGGGATAATTGAAATAATCGCATGCATACTGGCCATGCGGGGATCCTTTATTCCTCCGACAATAAACTACGAAACGCCCGACCCTGCCTGCGATCTGGATTATGTCCCGAACAGATCAAGGCCCAAGACGTTCGATATATCAATGTCAAATAATTTTGCTTTTGCTGGCAACAACTCGAGCATCATAATAAAAAAATGGAAGACCAAATAGTAATAACGGGTATAGGGATAGTAAGTCCTATCGGGACGGGTACCGAAGCTTTTCTTGAGTCCTTAAAGACAGGGAAAAGCGGCGTCGATAGGATCAAAAGGTTTGACCCCTCAATATTCGGATCAAAAAAGGCCGGTGAAATAAACGACTTTTCGATAGCAGATCATATACCGGCGTCAAACGCCAGAAAAATGGACAGGTTGACCCGGTATTCGACCGCTGCGGCGGTAATGGCCGTGAAAGATTCGGGAATAGATATGGCAAAGACAGACAGCGGCAGGATCGGGGTGATATTCGGGACCGCCTTTGGCAACAGCGCATCACTCGAGAAATTTATTTCCGAAATCAATGCCAATGGGCCTCAACTTGCAAATCCCTTTATTTTTCCCAGTCTGTCAATGAATATCAGCGCCGGAACTATCGCCAAAGAATTATCCCTTAACGGGGTAAATTACACGTTATCATCCGAAGTGACATCAGGAGGCATGGCGATATTTTATGCAGTACAGCTCCTCAAGAACAAAAAGGCAGATTATATTATCTGCGGCGGAGCCGACGAACTCTCGCTTCTGGTTTTTGGGGGCGTCCATGCTAAAGGCGAGCTGGCTTATGAAGACCAAACGGTCAGTGAAGACAGCAGGCCGTTCGATCAATACAGGAACGGGTATATTTGCGCTGAAGGAGCATGTTTGTTATTGCTGGAAAGGCTTGAAGACGCCAAAAAAAGAGGCGCAAATATATACGCTAAGATATCCGGCATTTCAACCGGTTCTTTCGGGAACGGAACTTCGGCAGAAGAGGTGATCAGGCGATCTGCCGGACAAGCGTTACAGGAATCCGGGCTATCCTCCTCGGATATTGATTTCATCTGTTCTTCTGCGAACTCTTCGCGCATATGCGACAAACTTGAGATCGATTCGTTAAGATCGGCCATGGGCACGGACGCAAAGGATATCCCTGTAAGCGCACTCAAGTCCATGACGGGGGAAACTTTCGGCGCGAGCTATCCCCTGAACATATGCGCGGCCATGTTATGCATCAGGGACAGGTTCATATTTCCGACCATCAATTATACTTCTCCGGACCCCTTGTGCAGGCTGAACTTAACAACCAAATATGCAGAGGATGCTATAATTAATAATTCATTAATATGTTCATTTTCATTGGATTCACATACCAGATGGGGGAATTGCGTTTCGATCTTAATCGGCAAAGTCTGAACTATATATGCAAAAGACAACCTTAAATATCTGTATGATCGTCAAGAACGAAGAAGTGAATATTTCAAAGACACTTCCAAACCTGGTCTCCTCGTGCGACAAAGTCATCGTCATGGATACGGGGTCCACTGACAGGACAAAAGATCTCGCGGCTTCACTCGGGGCGGAAGTGCATGATTTTACATGGATAAATGATTTTTCGGCTGCGAGGAATGAATCTTTAAAATATGCGGATTCGAACTGGATCATGTGGACAGATGCCGATGAATACCTTAAAAAGGAAGATGTCCGCAAATTAAGGGCTCATCTTGACAATACCGGAGCCAATATCATCTATATCCCCATTAATGAATGTGAATACGATACGACCGAAGTGAAATCTTTCTATATGAGGGATAAGATCTTCAGGAACAAGCTGGGCATTCATTTTCAAAGGCCGGTGAATGAACAGGTCGTTTTTCCCCAAGGAATAAAAAGAATAGAGGAGAAGCTGGCTGATATCGCGATCTATCACTGGGGCGGCAATATGCCCGCGGACCTGTCAAAGAAAAAGAACCGATCCAGGCTGGAGATCCTGGAAAAGGCTGCGTCTGAAAATGCCGATGATCCCGGATACAGCTATCTCCTTGCGAAGAAATATTGGCAGATGAACAGGACCGATGATTCGCTTGCCGCTTTTGACAAGGTCATTTTTGCCTGCAGAGGAAAAAATGAGCTCTCTCATCTGGAGGAAGACAGTCATAATAGCAAGGGCTGGATATATATAAATGAGTTGAAAGATTTTGAGAAAGCTTTGAACGAAGGCATACGATCTATCGAATGCAATCCTGAAAATATAGACCAGTATTGCATCGCAACGCGGGCATACATGGAACTCAACAGGTTCGAAGACGCGTACAATCTAATAAAGAAAGCCGTAGCATTACCTAAAAAAATGCACGATAAAATATCAAACCAGGATTTCTTTTGGGATGCGATGAGGTTTTCGCAATATGCTGTCTGCTGCGCAAAACAGGGAAAACTTGATGAAGCCTTAGAATTTCTCAAAGTTTATGCAAAGCAGGATCCGGAAAACGAGCACACTAATAAAATACTGTCAATCATGGAAAGAAAAGGATAGCCATTACTTTTCTTTAGAGGAAGCCTCTTCTTTTAATTTTTCGATCTTGTCCGTAAAATAATCCTGCTTTTGTTTGTCGCCGGATCTCGATGCTTTTTTTAACAGGTCTAAATACGGGAATATAGCCATATATCTGATCAGATCGCTGATCTTTGCGGGCCTTAAATTTAAAAGGAATTCCTTTTTGATGACTATACTGCTCACGGGTTTTCTCGGGTCCGCGGCTTTGCACAAAGAATCTATCATGAACAACGGAAAGATTATCTCCTGGAACTGTGTGTCCATACCGAGCGCCGTAAAATATTCATCTGCAAAAGAATCTATTAAATCGAGCAGGTACTTGCTTTCCGAAAAAGTCTCAATGCCTTTCGGGTAATTGTTGGCGGAAAAATCATATAGAGCCTCAAAATATGTCGTAATGAAATGATATATGTCAAAAGCCGGGAGCTGCTTCGCTGAAAAATCCTCCCAATCAATGACCCCAGAAATACTGCCGTCCGACATAAAAATATTTGAAGCGTGATAATCCCCGTGGGAAGCGGGCAGCATTATCTGCATCCCGTCAAAAGTATTTGCGAGCGATACAAGACCCGTGAAATATCCTTCATGAAGATGTTTTTTATCCGGAAATAATAATGAGTACCTGTCAAAAAGAGATTTTAAATGGTCTTCCGAGAATTTCGCGCCTTTGATAATCTCGTTTTCCGGACAAAGCTTCTTTTGAAAATCTATAAGCCATTTGCTCGCGGACTTATAATTTGACACGAAAAGATCATCGATCTTGCTGCAAACCATGTAGTTTGACATGTCATTTCCACTAAGGTATTCTACTGCGCCGACCAGGGACCCTCTAATGGACCGATCGAATAAACTTCTTGGGATAGACCGTTTGATCCTGATATCATTTATCTTTGAATGGATAAAACGGAGATTAGAATGCTCGATCCTGATAGAATCGTTCGCCTCATTACTTGCCGGATATCTCGGGACCCTGATTATCGCTTTCGGTTCTTCATGACCTTTATACAGAGCATTGACCTTGAATGAGATCACCCCGTATTGCGCCGGACGCAGCATCCTGTCGGAAAACTTAATAAAGAGCAGATCGTCAGGCTTTTGACCGAGGTCAAAATCATCCCAGGCTTCTGTCAGATATTGTTTTATATAAGGTATCATTTTTTAGCAGCTATAAAATATGAATCGCATAATGCTTTTTCCAGTTTAAAGAACTTAACAAGCGCCAGCACGTATTTATTGACGATCCTTTTCCCTATATTATTTGCGGTCTCACCGCTTTCTGCAGGTAAAATGGCCGTTGAAGCGGACCTGTAATCGTCCCTGGGATAGAAAAAAACAATATCTTTAAAACCGGCTTTCCTGAACATCCTCCCGTATCCCCAAAACGAGTGGGTGTATGTCCTGTACGCTACGCCGAGCTTTCTTTTTGAAATGATATTTGCGACCAGCCTGGGAAGCAATGTCGTGTATTTTACAGGCTTTTCACTGTAATGCTTCAAATGGTCGTCAGCAGTACCTGTAAAATATCTTAAACCGAATCTGTTCTCTATCCCTATCAAAATGTGACCGTCCTTTTTCAGGACCCTGTTAATTTCCTTTAAGCATTTTGTCTGCATTTTGAGCGGGTCTCCATTTTTCAGATACGACCCGACCCATTCCAGAACGCCGTTCATGATGACGCTGTCAAACTGGCCGTCAGCAAAAGGTATCTTGCCGAGATCCAAAGGTTCGATGTGGACGGGCGTGATATTAGAAATATTGTCTTGTTGTGCTCTCAAACTGATAAATTCAAGCGATTCAAGGCAGCTGTCGGCCGCAACGACCTGATCCACACGCGGTGAAAGAGCAAAGGTGTAGGAGCCCCAGCCGGAACCAAGATCAAGTACAATACTGTCCTTTGTTAGCGGCAGATAAAACGTTGAATCGGCCCTCGAAGGACAATCAGTCCAAAGGTATTGTGCCCTTATTTTTTCGTCTTTATTTGAAAGTATCGCTTGCTTCCAGCCGATCTTCTTCGCCTCTTCCAGGAAAGCCGACATTTTTTCTTTGGGGATGATGTGCCAGTAGGAAATCCCGCTGCTCAAACAGATCACACCATTTTTTACCGGATATTCTGTCCGGCACTTTGGGCAGAAAAAGAGGTCAGTGATCTTCTGGACGCTGCCCCCGCAATTCAAACAAGTAAAGTTCATAAATTGTCCGGCCTAAGGATCAAATTAATATTTTCCCCTCATAAGCCGCTCTTCCGATTATGCATCCTTCGACATTTTTTATCTTCGAAAGTTTCTCAATATCGGCGTTTGTCGTTACACCGCCTGAAGCGATCACTTTTGCCTGGACCGCAGCGGCGAACTTCCTGATCGACCCGAAATTAGGGCCCTGCATCATTCCGTCCTTTGACACATCTGTATAAACAAACCTTTTTATTCCGAGATCGACCAGCCTTTTCGCGGCATCGATAGCTTTAAACGATGTTTTTTCAAGCCATCCTTTCTTAAGCACGATGTTTCTTTTGGCGTCTATGCTCACCGCGATTTTATCGCCATAAAGCTCAGACACGGTCTTTACCAAGGAAATATTCTCGAATGCTATTGTCCCGATTATTACTCTTGAAATGCCCGAATCAAAAAGCCCCTTTATGGTGTCCAGGTCCCTTATTCCTCCGCCGACTTCCACGGGTATTTTTAACTCTTTTGCTATGTCCTTTATGATGCCGAGATTCTTCATCTGCCCGAACTTGGCCCCGTCCAGGTCAACTATATGCAGCCATTTATATCCTTCATTCTCCCAGCGGAGAGCCGCGTCTACAGGGTTTTCATAATAAACCGTGACTTTTGTATAATCGCCTTTTTCAAGGCGGACGCATTTAGAGTCAAGGATATCGACAGCCGGAATGACTATAAAACTCATTTGCACATCTCCCCGAAGTTCTTAAGGATCTTTAAGCCGGCGTCACCGCTTTTTTCAGGATGGAACTGCAGGGCAAAGGTATTATCCTTTGAGACTGCCGAAACAAAAGGAGTCCCATAATCGGTCCTGGCAAGGATGTCTTTTTCGTCCGACGGAACACAATAATACGAGTGAACAAAATACATTTTTAATTTGCTGTCTAATCCCTTAAAAATAGGGGAGGGCTTTGAGATGTCTATTTCGTTCCAGCCCATGTGGGGGATCTTTAGTCCGCGGCTCGTAAAATTAAATCTTCTGACTTTACCCTTTATCACTCCAAGCCCGCTTTCTTTGCCTTCTTCACTTTCATCGAACAGCAGCTGCATTCCGAGGCATAAGCCGAGAAACGGCTTCTTTTTAGCGATATTTGAAATGATAGCGCCAAGAAGCGACTTTTTTTTCAGCTCGTTCATTGCCGGATCAAATGCGCCGACACCGGGAAGGATTATGCCTTTTGCAGAATCTATGGTCTTGATGTCATCTGTTATCGATGAATCACAGCCGAGTTTTTCAAGGGCTTTCTGAACACTTCTCAAATTCCCCGCACCGTAATCTATTATTGCTATAGACATAACGCGACCGCTCCCATGACCCCGACATTGTTCTTTAACCTGGCGGGAATGATCTTTACGCGGGCAAGAGCGTTCTCTTTTACGGTCTTCCTGATAGGATCAAACAAAAGCTTCCCAAAATTAGAAATGCCGCCTCCGACAATGATCGCTTCCGGATTCAACAGGTTAACGGCATTAGAGAAACCTATTCCGATAAGATACCCTGTATATTTTATCTCTTCGATGGCTTTCTTATCACCGTTCATAGCTTTTTCTCTCAGGACCTCGGGTTTCATTCCGGCGCGCTTTGATATTGCCGGGCCCGCGGCAAGTCCTTCCAGGTGGCCATATTTTCCGCAGGGGCATTTCGGACCGTTGATATCGATCACTGTATGGCCGATCTCTCCCGCACTGTCAGATGAACCGCGAAATAGTTTTTTGCCGATCACTATCCCGCCGCCTATACCCGTGCTGACCGTAACGTACATAAAACTGTCAAAGTCTTTTCCCGCACCGAACTTTAGTTCGGCCAGCGCTGCGCAGTTGGCATCATTTTCAAGGATGACTTTCTTTTTTAATTTTTTTTCAAGTATCGACCTTAAAGGAACTCTTATCCAGCCGGGGAGGTTCGGGGGATCCATAATGATACCCTTTTCAGTGATCACCGGTCCGGGCGCGCCTATGCCTATACAAAGAACATCTTTTGGGTCTATACCCGTTCCTCTGTAAAGTGCCCTGACCAGAAAAACTATGCGGTCTATGACGTGTTTTTTTCCTCTGACAGCTTCCGTCGGGACAGTTATCTGCTCGATGATCTTCCCCTTAGCATCGGCTATCGCCGCTGATATTTTTGTGCCGCCCAGGTCTATGCCTATTATGTAATTTTTCATTAGAAAAAGTATAACATAAAAAAAGCTGTAAGCTGTAAGTGGTTCGGCTGCGCACCCCGACTTTGCTCGGTGCCCTGAGCTTGCCGAAGGGCCCACCACAAGCCGTAAGCGGTAGGCGGTCATTAGCACTCCCCTTGACAGAGTGCTAATGCGTTGTTATACTGAGTTTCAGTAGAGATCAAAAACTTAAAAAGAAAGGGGTGATGATTATGGCAAAGACGCTTAAGCCGCTCGGGGACAGAGTCGTGGTAAAACAGGAGCCGTCCGAAGAAAAGACATCCAGCGGGATAGTGCTTCCTGATACCGCAAAGGAAAAGCCCCAGGTCGGCACGGTGATAGCTGTCGGCACGGGAAGAGTTCTTGATAACGGGCAGAAAGTGCCTGTCGAAGTAAAAATAGGGGATAAGGTAATTTATGCCAAATACGGCGGGACAGA
Organism: Candidatus Saganbacteria bacterium; assembly: GCA_026387835.1. Classification (NCBI taxonomy): domain Bacteria; kingdom Bacillati; species Candidatus Saganbacteria bacterium. Next base: position 209,018 of record JAPLKZ010000007.1, on the reverse strand, counting down.
AGTGAAAGTTGAAAATGAAGAATTTATAATACTTCAGGAACGCGATATTCTGGCTATCAGAATAAACTAAAGAAAGGGGTGATGTCCATGTCAGCAAAGGAGATTGTATTTAATGATGAGGCCTGGCGCGCTCTTGAGCGCGGGGTCAATAAAGTGGCAAATGCCGTAAAAGCGACTCTCGGACCGCGCGGCAAGAACGTAGTGCTGGAAAAGAAATGGGGATCTCCGACCATAACAAATGACGGGGTTACCATTGCAAAAGAGATCGACCTCGAAGACCCGTTCGAGAACATGGGAGCGCAGCTCTTAAAAGAGGTCGCGAGCAAGACCAATGATATCGCGGGAGACGGAACAACGACCGCGACCGTGCTCGGACAGGCGATATTCAGGGCCGGACTTAAGAACGTGGTATCCGGCGCGAACCCTATGGCCATAAAAAAGGGCATTGAAAAAGCGGTCAAAGCAGCTGTCAGTGAATTAAAAAGGCTGAGCCGCCCTGTAGAAACAAAAGAAGCGATCGCCCAGGTCGCGTCAATATCCGCGAACAATGACAGCGAGATCGGAAACCTTGTAGCGGACGCAATGGAAAAAGTGGGCAAGGACGGAGTAATAACCGTCGAGGAAAGCAAGGGAATAGATACTACTTTAGAGGTCGTTGAAGGTATGCAGTTCGACAAAGGATACGCTTCCCCATATCTGGTAACAGACAGAGAAAGGATGGAAGCCGTTCTTGAGGATGCTTTCATGCTGATCACCGATAAAAAGATCAGTGCGATAAAGGACCTCCTGCCGACACTGGAAAAAGTGGTGCAGCTGAGCAAACCTTTACTGATCATCGCGGATGATATCGAAGGCGAGGCCCTCGCGACGATCGTGGTGAACAAGCTGAGAGGGACCATAAACTGCGTAGCCGTAAAAGCGCCGGGATTCGGGGACAGAAGAAAATCCATGCTCGAAGATATCGCTATCCTGACCGGAGGGACCGTGATATCTGAAGACACGGGAGCAACTCTGGAATCCATCAATGAATCGGCTTTAGGCAAGGCAAAAAAGATAATCGTCGAAAAAGAAAAAACGACCATCATCACGGAGGACGGGAGCAGGAAACAGGCCGTAAAGGACAGGATCTCCCAGATAAAGAAAGAGATAGAGATGAGCGATTCTTCTTATGACAAGGAAAAGCTTCAGGAGCGCCTTGCAAAGCTTTCCGGCGGTGTCGCGGTCGTAAAAGCCGGAGCGGCGACCGAAACGGAACTGAAAGAGAAGAAGCACCGTATAGAAGACGCCCTTTCAGCGACCAGAGCCGCTGTCGAAGAGGGGATAATCGCGGGTGGCGGAGCTACGTTCATCCATATACTGTCATCGATCGAAAAAGTGGAGATGAAGTCTGAAGGCGATGAAAAGATCGGCATCTCGATAGTGAGAAAAGCGCTCGAGGAACCCCTCAGGCAGATAGCGAACAACGCAGGGGTCGAGGGTGCGGTCATAATCGAGCAGATAAAGAAAGAGAAGAACGATGCCATCGGCTTCAACGCCCAGACCTTTGAAGTGGTCGACATGTTCAAAGCCGGTATCGTCGACCCGCTCAAAGTGACCAGGTCGGCGCTTCAGAACGCGGCAAGCATCGCTGCGATGCTGCTCACGACCGAGGCTTTGATCGCGGAGATCCCTGAAAAGGGAAAAGCCGCTCCACAGATGCCCGGCGGAATGGGCGGGGGCGGTTACGGGGATATGATGTAATAGTTTAGATCTTAAGAACAGAAAAGGGGCCTTTAGGGGCCCCTTTTGTTTTTATTATTCTGACTGATCAGGTTATCTCCTCATCATCGGATGCATCGCCGGAGAACCCCCCTTGTCCTTCATGCCGCCCATCATCTTCATGTGCATCATGGACCTGCCATCCATTTTGCAGCAGTGATTCCAAGGCCTGTCACCCGTCGTCATCATCCATATGCCTGCTATCAGTATCAGCAACGCGCTCACCCAAAGCAGAACTGCTATAACATTTCCGAATATTTTGAGATTCTTAGAATCAGTTTTTCCGACCACAAAAAGTACAAAAAAACTGATCGTCAGATAGATCGTCACCGGAATAATACAATATACACCCATCAAATTGAATAATCCCATTTTTTCACCCCCCTTGTAATCTTTCAGATTGTTGCATAGTTAATGGTGCAAGTCAATTAAAAAGCCGCGCTTGCAAACATCGTTTAGGCATGATATTATTTAGTGGAAATCGCGGAAGAAAAACAGTGGGCAAACCCCACTTTTTGTTTTATTTAAGAGGGTATGAAAATGAAAAAAATAGAAGGCTTCTCAAATATGCTGGATGTGATCCAGAAAGAGCGCGGCATCCCCAAAGAGATGCTTGTGGGGGCTGTCGAAGCTGCTCTATTGTCCGCCTGCAGAAAAAAGTTCAAGAACGGCGACAATCTGAGCGTAAAAATAGATAATGACGGCAATGTCACTGTATTTGCAAAAAGGACCGTGACGGAGTCTCCCGAGGACCTTGAACTTCAAATCTCGCCCGATCAGGCAAAAAAGATCGATAAAAAGGCGAAAGTTGGGGATGAGATCGAGATCAATGTCACCCCTGAGGATTTTGGCAGGCTGGCAGCCCAAACGGCCAAACAGGTGATAATCCAGAGGATGAGGGAAGCCGAAAAAGAGATCTCCTTCGACGAATTCTCAAAAAAACAGGGTGATATCATCACCGGGACCATCCAGCAGAAGGAATTCAACGGATATCTGGTGAACCTCGGGAGGATCGAGACATTGCTGCCTTTTTCCGAGGTCCCGCCTACGGAAACACTGAGGATAAAAGACCGCGTAAAGCTGTATGTGATAGAAGTCAATAAACTGGCGAGAGGTCCCGCGATCCTTATTTCGAGGTCGCATCCCGGCCTGGTAAAAAAACTCTTCGAACTTGAAGTGCCTGAAATAGTGGAAGGCACGCTCGAGATAAAAAACGTCGTGCGGGAAGCGGGCAGAAGGACAAAGATATCTCTCACCTCTAACGACAGTAACGTAAGTGTGGTCGGCACCTGCGTCGGGCACATGGGCGGCCGCATACAAAATATCGTAAAAGAGCTCGGGAATGAGCGCATCGACATCATAGAATGGAAAGAAGACCCTAAGGCATATATCACCAACGCTCTCAGCCCGGCAAAGATAGACAAGATAGAGCTTGATAAAGAAGCAATGAACGCGACGGTCACTGTAGCGGAAAGCCAGCTTTCGCTCGCAATAGGCAAGGAAGGCCAGAACGTACGACTTGCATCAAAATTGACAGGGTGGAAGATCGATATCCGCAGCGAAACAGGGGAAAAGATATCCGGTCAAAAGCAAAAGGCTGATAAGGAAGCCGAGGCAAAACCCCAGAAAAAGAAGAAGGATAAAAATGCAACAGAAGAAAAAACAAGTCCTTCCGAAAAAGATAAAGGTTGATGCGCTTGCCGTTGAACTGAACACTGATGTAAAGCAGCTGCTCGGCATTCTAAAAGACCTCGGCATCAATGCTAAAACAAAAGCTTCTTCTATTGATGAAGAATCAGCAAAGATAGTAAGGGAACTGATCAAGGGCGGCAATGAAGAAAAGAAACAGGACTTAAAACCGGAAGCACCTGCTGTGGAAGTAAAGGCAGAGGTCAAAAAGCCGGAACAACAACCCGACACCCCGCAAAAAAAGACCGTAACCATATACGAACCGGAAATAACCGTCAAAGACCTTTCCTCAAAATTCAACATGAAAGTCAGCGATCTCATCAAGGAATTGATGCTTAAAGGCGTGCTTGCCAACATCAACCAGAGGATCGCTTTTGACATAGCAAGCGGCATAGCTTCCAAGCTCGGTTTTGAATTGATACAGGAAGAAAAAAAGACGGTAAAAGAAGAATCTTCGGCCGATGTCGATCAGTCCAAGCTCAGGCCCAGGCCGCCGGTGGTAACGATAATGGGGCATGTGGACCACGGTAAGACCAAGCTCCTTGACGCGATAAGGAAGACGAATGTCATCGATACAGAGGCCGGCGGGATAACCCAGCACATAGGAGCGTACCAGGTAGAGATAAAAGGCAAGCAGATAACTTTTTTAGACACGCCCGGGCACGAAGCCTTCACGGCCCTGAGAGCAAGAGGGGCTAATGCTACCGACATCGTTGTGCTCGTAGTAGCTGCCGATGACGGGGTCATGCCCCAGACAAGGGAAGCCATCGACCATGCCAAAGCCTCGAGCGCTCCGATAATAGTCGCTATCAATAAGATCGACAAGCCTGACGCCAATCCCGACAGGGTCAAGCAGCAGCTGTCTGAGCTGGACCTTACGCCCGAAGACTGGGGAGGCAAGACGGTGACGGTTCCCGTATCCGCAAAACAGGGCACGGGCATCGACCATCTGCTTGAGATGATCCTTCTTGTGGCGGAAATGATGGACCTTAAAGCCGATCCTTCCTGCCCGGTGAAAGCTATCGTCATAGAATCTTTTATGGACAAATCAATGGGGCCCGTTGCGACCGTCCTTATAAAGGAAGGGACGTTGAGAGTAGGGGACGCTTTTTATTCAGGTATTACCAGCGGCAAGATAAGGGCCCTGATAAATGACAAGGGAAAAAGGATCTCAAAAGCGGGACCGGCCTTTCCCGTCGAGATAATAGGCATCTCGGACGTCCCTAAAGCCGGCGACATCCTTAAGGTCGTAAATAGTGAAAAAGAAGCCCGGTCCATAGCCGAGAAGAGCAAAGAACTGTCCGGAGAAGGAAAGTCAAAAGGCAAGGTCCTTTCACTTGAAGACTTCTCGATGCAGGTCAAATCAGGGGAAATGAAGACCTTGAACCTGATAATAAAGGCTGACGTCCACGGTTCACTGGAAGCTCTTGTAAAGAGCCTGAGCGACCTTTCCACCGGCAACATAAAGACACACATAATACTTAACAGCACCGGCAACATCAACAGGAGCGACGTGATGCTCGCGAAAGCATCCGAAGCGATAATAATAGGGTTCGGAGTGGATTTTGAGGGCGAGACCAAACCGCTTGCCGAGACAGAGGGCGTTGACGCCAGGCTGTATTCTATCATCTACAATGTCATTGACGACATCAAGCTGGCCCTTGAAGGCATGCTGGAGCCTGAATACGAGGAAGTTATCTCCGGCCACTCGCTTATCAGGCAACTGTTCAAATTTTCAAAGGTAGGCGCTATCGCAGGCTGCACGGTGACCGACGGAAAGATGGTCCGCGGCGCTTCCGTAAGGGTTAAAAGGAACGGGGATATGATCTTTGAAGGAAAAATATCTTCCCTTAAACGCTTCAAGGACGATGTGAAAGAGGTCAATACGGGTATGGAATGCGGCATAACGGTCGCGGACTTTGATGATTTTGCCCCTGATGACATCATCGAGCAGTTCGAGACGCGGGTAAAGAGGAAAAATGTCAAGGTCTGACAGAGTGGCCCAGAGAATAAAGGTCCTTATCAGCGAAATACTCCACTGCGAGATAAACGATCCCCGGATAGGTTTTTTGACAGTGACCGATGTGTCCGTCTCCCCCGACCTTAAGAACGCGAAGATATATGTGAGCGTACTGGGAAAAGAAAATGACAAAAAGGAAGCGTTAAAAGGGCTTGAAAGCGCAAGAAAATTCATCAGGGGCTGCCTTGGAAACAAGCTTTCCCTCAGGGCAGTACCTGAAATATCGTTCCATCATGACGAATCGCTTGAAAAAGCGAGCAAGCTGTGGAACCTGATGAGAGAGCAGCAAAAATGAAAAAGATCATCGAGGCGATCAATAATCACTCTAATTTTCTTGTGTGCCTGCATGTCGATCCTGACGGCGACACTATAGGTTCCGCCAGCGCTCTTTCTTCTATACTTAAAAAACTCGGCAAAAAAGTCTCGATCTATTCAAGGGATAAAATACCGGAGATATATGGTTTTCTCAAAAACATCGATCAGATAAAATCTTCTTTGGTCCCCGAAGACAGGTTTGACGCCGTCATAGCCGTGGACTGCGGGGACATCAAAAGAATAGCGGTCGGCGATAAAATAAGACAGCATTCGGACCTGCTGATCAATATCGACCATCACGAGGACAATAAAAAGTTCGGCGATCTGAACCTTGTAAAAAAATGCTCTTCTACGGGAGAGATAATCTACAAGATCGCAAAAAAAATGGGGGTAGGCCTTGACCCCGACATCGCGGCCGCTATTTACGCCGCTATTATAACTGATACCGGTTGTTTCAAATATGATAATACAAACGCAAAAATATTCTCCATCGCAAAAGACCTGGCTGATAACGGGGCCGATCCGCACGGCATCGCGTTCAAGATCTATGAGTCCAAGACCAGGTCAGAGATCAAGATCCTCGGTTTTGCGCTGGAAAAGATGGAAAGCACCGCTGACGGAAAGATAAGCTGGATCATCCTGACCAACGAAGACATCAAAAAGTGCGGGGCTAACAGCGAGGAAGTGAGCGGCATCGCCGACCACCTGCGGTCCCTGAAGGACACCGATATAGCTGTTTTTCTGAAAGAAACGGAAAGCGGGACGGTAAAGGTCAATTTCAGATCAAAGACAAAGAATGTCCAGAGGATAGCCAAAGAATTCGGAGGGGGAGGCCACGTCCGCGCCTCGGGAGCGGTGCTAAAAATGGAGATAAATAAAGCAAAAGACTCTATTCTTGAAACCGTAAAGTCATTATGGACGCAGTTGTAAACCTCAACAAACCCTTCGGCATCACTTCATTTAAAGCGGTCGAAATAATCCGCGATCTCCTAAAGATAAAAAAAGCGGGGCATGCAGGAACTCTGGACCCGATGGCTACCGGAGTCCTTATCGTATGCCTCGGAAAAGCCTGCAAATACTCGTCTTTTCTTATGGTCTCCGATAAAGAATACGAGGCAGTCATCACTTTCGGTATCTCTACGGACAGCGGTGACAGCGACGGCAAAGTGACGGCAAAGCAGGATGTACAAATAAAAATAGAAGATATTAAAAGGGTTCTCAAGTCTTTTATCGGGGAGCTCGAACAGGTCCCTCCGATGGTGTCCGCAATTCACTATAAAGGCAAAAGGCTCTATGAACTGGCAAGAAAAGGGATAAAAGTCGAGATAAAACCCCGAAAAATAAATATCTATGATATTAAATTGCTTGATTTTGAAGATGGGGTGAATCCGAAAGCAAAGATCCTTGTCTCTTGTTCCAAAGGTACTTACATCAGGACGTTATGCGAAGATATAGGCAAGAGCCTGAATGTTCCCGCCCATGAATCATCACTGATAAGGACAAGAAGCGGGAAATTCACCGTCAAAGACAGCAGGACGCTTGAAGAGATCAGAAAATTGTATGAAAATGGAAGTCTGGAAGAAGCCTTGTGCTATGAGTATAAAAAAAGAGATTGAAGACCTTAAAAAAGAGATAAGTCGTCACGACCGTCTCTATTACGTCCTTGACGCTCCCAAGATAAGCGACAGGGAATATGACCTTTTAATGCGCAAGCTTATCGATCTTGAAAAAGAACATCCGGATCTTGTCACAAAAGATTCTCCGACCCAAAGGATAGGGGGAAGCCCGATTGAAAAGTTCAACACCGTCACACATAAGGTCCCTTTGATCAGCCTGGATAATGCCCTGGACCTTAAAGAACTTAAGGATTTTGATGAGAGGGTAAAAAAAGGTCTTTCCGTAAAAAAAGACATCGAATATGTCTGCGAGCTGAAGATGGACGGACTTGCGGTTTCGCTTTCCTATAAAGACGGCAAGTTCTTTAAGGGCTCTACGCGAGGTGACGGCGTTCGCGGAGAAGATATCACTGCTAATATAAAGACTATAAAAGCCATCCCGTTATCATTGAATGAAGAGATCGATATAGATGTGAGGGGTGAGGTCTATTTACCGTTAAAAGATTTCTACAAGCTGAACGAGGAGCGTGAAAAAGACAGTGAAGCAGCCTTTGCAAATCCCAGAAATGCAGCAGCAGGTTCGCTCAGGCAATTGGATCCTAAAGTCACAGCTAAAAGGCCGCTGAATATCTTCTGCTATTCTGCCGTGATAGACAGATCGGGCCAAAGACCGGGCACCCAAAAAGAACTTCTGGAGTTTCTCAAAGACCTGGGTCTTAGGGTTAATCCCGAGATGAAATTATGCGGCGGCATCGATGAAGTGATCAGTTTCTGTAAGAAGATAGAAAACAAGAGGGGGAATCTTGGATATGAGATCGACGGAATAGTTGTCAAGGTAAATGACTTAATGGGCCAGGAAAAGCTCGGCGCGACCATGAAAAATCCGAGATGGGCGATCGCGTATAAATTTCCTCCCCAACAAAAAGAAACAGTAATAGAAGAGATCGATGTGCAGGTAGGAAGGACCGGAACTCTGACCCCAGTAGCCCACATGAAACCGGTGCATCTCGGCGGCGTGATAGTAAAGAATTCGACCCTACATAACGAGGATGAGATAAAAAGAAAAGATATCAGGATTGGCGACCATGTGATAGTCCAGAGGGCAGGGGACGTCATCCCTCAGGTCCTTAAAGTACTTAAAGATAAAAGGACCGGCCATGAAAAGATATTCCATATGCCGAAAAAATGTCCTGTCTGCGGAGGAGATGTAATGCGCGAAGAAGAAGAAGCTGCCACGAAGTGCATCAATTCAAGCTGTCCCGCAAAACTGAAAGAATCGATAAGGCATTTCGCGAGCAGGCAGGCGATGGACATTGAAGGAGTAGGGGAGGCACTATCGAATGAACTGGCGGATAAAAAACTGGTAAAGGACCTGGCAGACCTTTATTATCTTACAAAGGAAGATATTTTGAGCCTTGAGCGGAAAGCCGATAAGTCGTCTGAGAACATCCTTTCCGCGATCGAAGTGAGCAAAAAGAGAGATTTTGATCGCGTCTTATTCGGGCTCGGGATACTCCATGTCGGCCGCCGCGCGGCCGAGCTTCTCGCTGATAATTATAAGGACATCGACGATCTTTCCTAAGAAAGCCGGATCGATCATCATGTTCTTTAATGAAAAACATAACCAGAAGCTAATAGAAAAACTTAAAAAAGCAGGCGTCATTTTAAAAGGGCAAGGATCAATGGTCAATAGACAAGCAGGTGAATTATCCGGAAAGACATTCGTGTTCACTGGAGGTTTAAGCGGCTTTTCAAGAGAGGATGCGGAAGCCCTTGTTAGAAAACTCGGCGGGAAAGCCAGTTCTTCGGTCAGTAAGAAAACTGATTATGTAGTAGCGGGGACAGAACCCGGCTCGAAATATGATGACGCCGCCAAACTTGGGGTTAAGATAATCAGTGAAGAGGGATTTAAAAGATTGACAACATGAGAGATATCCGCAGCCAAAACGAATCGCTAAACAAAAAGTCAACAGAACATCCTGATGATGAAAAGACAAAAATTGAATTGGCCTATCATTATATTTCCAACAAAGATTACGACAAAGCATTTCTTGCCGACACTAAGCTGGATATTATTTTAGAAATGATAAAAAATGATATTTTTAAGGTGGCCGGCTCATGTAAAGCTTGCGGCAAATGCTGCCGGGATTCAGCACTGACTTATGACGGCAGATATGTCGCAACAGAAGATGAGTTTAATAAATTATGCGCCATGGACCCAGGTTATCACATATGGATATTCACAAAAATGGTAAATGGTGTAATGCACTTTGATTGTAAATATCTTGATCCGAGCGGAAAATGCGCCGATTATGATAACCGGATGGATC
>JAPLKZ010000007.1:156217-199256 GCA_026387835.1 Candidatus Saganbacteria bacterium | reverse complement strand
AATATCGGACCAATTTTAACTTAGGTTGCGGTTTCAATCTGGTGCTCGACATAAGACCGGGACAGATCAAAAATCTGGCTTTGTTCAACAAGATAGCCCTTCATGCAATAAATCGCAAGTTTTACACTTCTGTCTTGTGCCTCATGGATAATTTTGATGCTGCCTCTGATGAAGATCTTCCGACATTATCCGATTTTTATAACCTGAAGGGCATCTGTTATAGATATTTGAATAATTTTGACGAAGCAGAACGTTGTTTTATCAAATCATTCGAGATCTGTAAAAATAATTTTAGCCCTGTCTTAAATCTCGGTAAGATGTCTGAAACACGAAATGATAATAGAAAAGCCGTTGAATATTTTTCCGCCGCGTTAAAAATAGCTCCGGAAAGCGGTGATATAAAGGAGCTCCTTGAAAATGCCAAAAATAAAAAATAAACCGCCAAAACTCCGCGCCTGGGGAAAACCGTCGCGCAAAGTGATGACCATGATTATTCCGTCGAAGAAGGATAAGGCTAAAAAAAGAACAAGAATAAAATCAGACCTGAGAAAAGCTTTAAGCTGAGTTCAACCCCATCGTCACTGCTCTTGTCTTAACAAGCTCGTCCGGCCCCCAGAACTGGATAGGCCCCGGACAGAGATAAGCATCTTCGACGGCCCATTTACCGCGTTCCTTTGCAAATTCTTTGAACGCAGGGGATGCAAGGTCCACAAGATATTTTGATATTACGATAACTTCTTTTCCTTTTCTTTCTTCTGCCGCCATCATCCCGGCTAAAGGGATGGCCAGAGCGTTCCATTTTTCAACGTCTTTTTCAAGGCCGTTGATGCTTACCATATATCCTGTCTTACCGCTGGCAACGAGAATGCTTGCCGCTCTTCCCAGGTTATACGTATACGCTGCATCGAACCAGGTCGGATATCCGCATCTCCCGTCATATCCGTAGAAATGCGTCTGGGTGGTCATCTTGAACTTATGGAGTTTTGAGCCGATCTCGTATCCTTTCTTCGAAAGTTTTTCCTGGCAGAGGTCCATCAGCAGGATATCGGACGCGATCTGCGAGACCTGGACATTGCCGTGCGGATCAAGCCCCGAAAGAAGCCCGTTCTGGACCGCGTGAGGGAGACCGGCGAATAATTTTTCATTCCCCTGGTCAAGTTCCACCATGACTTTTTCCCTTCTGTCCAAAAGGTGCATATTAATAAATTCATCGTTCCCGATCTTCACTATCGCTTTGTTGATGTCCGAGATCAATCTTTTGACCTCCGGAATGAACTCGACTATTCCTTCGGGTATCAGCACGATGCCGTAATCTTTGCCGGCCGCATGCCTTCCGGCTATCACTTCGCAGACATGGTCGACGACCTGCACGAGCGTCATTTTCTTTTCTTTGATCTCTTCACCAATGAGCGCGATGTTCGGACGCGTCTGGAAAGCTGTTTCAAGAGTTATCCAGCTGGCAGACCTGCCCATAAGCTTAACAAAATGCCATATTTTTTTACTTGAAGGAAGGTCCCTGCATATATTACCCACCATTTCGCTGTAGATCCTCGCCGCTGTGTAGAAGCCGAACGAGGTCTGCAGATAGGGGAGATAGGCAAGGTCCCCGTCGATCGTCTTCGGTATACCGATGACAACTGTCTTTGCGCCGCTCTTTTTCAGGAAATTAGCCAGATGCGCCGCATTAGTATTTGAATCATCACCGCCGATGATCAGCAAACCGTCAAGATCAAATTTATTAACCGTTTCCAGGCATTTATTAAGGCTTGTTTCTTTTTCAAATTTGGTACGGGAAGTGCCAAGCAGGTAAAACCCGCCCTGATTCCTGACGCTGTCGATGTCCTCATTTGAAAGTATCCTGCCGTCCGCTTTGAGAAGGCCGTCAGGTCCGTTCATGAAACCGATGATCTCGCTCTTTGGATCGATCTCTTTTAACGCGTCGTACAGGCCGACAACGACGTTATGACCGCCGGAGGCGGGACCTCCCGAAAAAAGAACGCCGACTTTTAAGGCTTTTTTTGCAATATTACCGCCTGTATTAAAAGTAAGAAGAGGATTATGAGCGATCTCGGAAAGATCTTTTTCCGCTTTTGAATGAATATCGAACTTCTTTCCCTCTGAAAGTTCTATCTTTGAGAGGTCTTTCAGCACCTCCAGCCTTTCAACCTTTTCTTTTTTCAACTTTTCGCATATAAGCTCGCCGATATTATTCATCTATCTTTACTTCCTTTCGTTTATTAATACTTTATTATTTTAGAAAATGACTCAGCTTCAAGACTTGCTCCGCCGACAAGACCGCCGTCGATATCCTCGCAAGACATAAGTTCCTTCATATTATCCGGTTTCACGCTTCCGCCGTAAAGGACCCTCGTTGAAGCTGATATTTCAGGACCGAAAATATCTTTAAGCAGTTTTCTGATGAAGGCGTGGACTTCCTGGGCCTGAGCCGGGGTTGCGGTTTTTCCGGTCCCGATAGCCCAGACCGGTTCATAAGCGATGACGATATTTTTCATCTGTTCGACGATCAAACCTTTTAGACCGTTCCTGACCTGTGTTTCGACCACTGAAAATGTCTTGCTCTCTTCCCTTTGTCCAAGCGTTTCTCCGACACAGACTATGGGTAGTAATCCGGCTTTAAGCGCAGCAAATATCCTCTTGTTTACCGTTTCATCCGTTTCGCGGAAATATTGTCTTCTCTCCGAATGGCCGATTATCACAAATTTACAACCTATATCTTTCAGCATATTCGGAGCAATTTCACCTGTAAAAGCGCCTTTTTCTTCCCAGAAAACATTCTGCCCGCCGATATTTACATTACTTCCTTTTGCCGCCTTTACAGCTGATTCAAGAGCTGTAAAAGTAGGGCATACCGCGATCTCCCTGTCTTTCACATCCGAGACCTTTGTTTTAAGCTCCTCTATCATGGAAGCTGCTTCCTTTGCCGTCTTGAACATCTTCCAGTTCCCCGCGATCAATGGTTTGCGCATGTAGTTTTGATCCTCCTGGTTTTAGTTTAGCAAAAATAGTGTGTAGTGGGTAGTGGGTGGTGGGTAGTGAATGTAGTATAATTAATATATGGACAGCAAAACAAAGATAATAGCTACACTGGGCCCTGTCTCTTTTTCAAAAGAGATGATAAAAAAACTTATTGATGCCGGGGTCGATCTTTTCCGCGTCAATATGTCGCACGAAGTGATAAAGGACGGCATACAGCTCGTCCAGACCATCAGGCAGATAAATAAATATATCGGGATCATAGTGGACCTCCAGGGGCCCAGGATAAGGACCGGAAAACTGAAGGGCGGCAGCACAGTATTAAAGAACGGTTCCGATCTTATCATCACTACAAAAGACATAGAAGGCGACGATAAACGGGTATCGACAGATTATAAAGAACTCCCTTCATTTATAAAGCCCGGGCAAAAACTTCTTATTGATAACGGGCTGTTGGAGCTTCAGGCAACGGGCGTCAGCAATACAGAGATACACTGCAAGGTCATAACAGGCGGGCGTCTGGGCGAACACAAAGGTATCAACATCCCGGGCGTGTCAATATTTAAAAAAGCCCTCACCGAAAAAGACAAAGAGGACATCAAGTTCGCCTGCTCGGCTCAGGCGGATTATATAGCTCTCTCTTTCACCAAGAACGCGCATGACGTGCTCGAGGCAAAAAAGATCTGCCAGGACTATGGATGTTCTATTCCGGTGATCGCCAAGATCGAGAACCAGGAAGCGGTAAATCACCTTGAAGAGATAATAGGCGTGTCCGACGCGATAATGGTCGCAAGGGGCGACCTCGGAGTGGAACTTCCGCCGGAGGACGTGCCTATCATACAAAAAGACATCATAAAAAAGTGTGCGAAGGCCGGAAAGCCGGTTATTGTAGCCAGCCAGATGCTCGAGACAATGGTCGAGAATCCCAGGCCCACCAGGGCGGAATCGACCGATGTCGCAAACGCCATATTCGACAGCACGGATGCCGTCATGCTCTCCGAAGAGACCGCCAGCGGGAAATATCCTGTTGAATCCGTCATTATGATGACCAGGATAATCAACAAAGCCGAAGAGGGGAGAGAGAGGCAATCTCATCTAAGGAAAATAGATATTAAGGATAGTATCTCACTCGCAGTGTCCCACGCGGCAGTACACACCAGCGAGGACGTCAGCGCTAAGGCGATAATTTCATTCACGTCCTCCGGATCAACAGCTCTCATGGTATCAAAATGGCGTCCTGCCTGCCCGATAATCGCCAGTGTAACATCGGAAAGGGCGGCAAGAAAGGTCTCCCTTTACTGGGGCGTCAAGGCCATAATAATGAAGGAATGCAAGACGACGGACGAGATGATCATTAACGTCGAAAAAGCAGTTCATGAACAGAAGCTGCTTCAAAAGGACGACCTCGTCATAATAACTGCCGGAGTACCGATCGGCCAGCCCGGGACAACTAACCTCATAAAAGTGCACAGGATAGGGTAGGACCTCCGCATTTTCACTCCAATTGACAGATCAGTCTTGACAGGTAAACATTTGTTTACTATAATGGATTTCACTACTAAAAAAGGAGGTATCTATCATGAAAGAGCTCACCGACCGCCAGAAGTCCGTTTTTGATTACCTGTCCGCTTTTATCGAGGAAAAAGGGTTTGCCCCGTCAATAAGGGAGATGTGCGTGGAGTTCAAGATAAGGTCTACAAAGGCCATACACAGCCATCTTAAGGCCCTTGAGGAAAAAGGATGGATCAAGAGGTCATCTAACGCAAGGAGCATAGAGGTCATCGGCAGAAAGAGGGTAATAAACCTGCCGCTTGTAGGACAGGTGGCGGCAGGCCGGCCTATCCTCGCTGTGGAAAATATAGAAGATACGATCCCTCTCGCCTGGGATTTTGCCAAGAACGCCCGCGACGGGTTTATCCTGCGCGTAAAAGGGGACAGCATGGTGGACGCGGGGATAAACGAAGGAGACCTTATTCTGGTAAAACCACAGCCGGACGCCGATAACGGGAATATTGTTGTCGCAATGATCGACGACGAAGCGACTGTAAAAAAATATTTCAAAAGAAGCGACCATATAGTATTGCAGCCGTATAACAGTAATTACGCGCCGATAAAAGTGAGCAAAAATTTCAGGCTGGTAGGGAGGGTGATGGGGCTGATAAGGAAATATTAAATACCTATTCGTTGCTTGCGGGAAGGATATATCTGGTGGACCTGCCGGCGCCCTGGCAGACGAGGATCTTTTTATCCGCCAGCATCGTCAGCTCAAGGTGGGCCGTCTTGTGCGAGATATTGAACATCTCTCTGTATTCTTTGTTAGATATAGTGCTGTGCTCGGTCACATAGTCAAGGATCCTTTTCTGGCGCTTGTTCAGCCCGTGGCCTGACCACGGACTTGTGATCTCCTGCTCCTCGCGTTCTTTCGCGGGCCGTGACAGCGAACCG
Organism: Candidatus Saganbacteria bacterium; assembly: GCA_026387835.1. Classification (NCBI taxonomy): domain Bacteria; kingdom Bacillati; species Candidatus Saganbacteria bacterium. The sequence goes on along the minus strand of JAPLKZ010000007.1, from coordinate 193,817 downwards.
TCCCTTATATAGCAGATATCATCGGTTTTATACGGTTTTTCGTCGCCTTCATGGATGGTTATGATCGCGATCTTCTGAGTGCCCCTGTTGAAAATTTCAACACCCGGGTTGATCTTGGGAACGCACCTGACATTGCCGACATTTGCGATCCAGTTAGAGAAGTTATCATCCGGGTCTATCCCGATAAGGTGTTTGTTCTTGTCATCGATGCCAAGGATAAGCCTTCCTCCGTCAGAATTTGAAAAAGCGACGAGTTCCCTGGCGATATCGTCATCTGAGGGTATATTCTTCTCGAATTCGACCGACTGGCCTTCACCCTGCTCGAGCAGTTCAACGATTTCTTCCCAGGTTGTCATGGCAATAATATATCACGGGAGTAGGTGAAATTCAACAAAAATACCTGCTCCTGCTACCGCCTTTTCACAGGGCAGTGTGGCGGACAGATTGCTGGGAATATTAGTGCTTGGCGGAATATAAATGGATAAATTATCGAATTTCTTATCATATCTGCTGAATTTTTTATTTCCTTCAAAATGTTATGTTTGCGGAAATATTGACGGCAAACCGTTCTGTTTTAGTTGTCAGAACAAAATAAAGTTTATTTGCGAGACAAAAGATAATACAACTTTTATTACGGAATATAGCGGCGTCATTAAAAAAGCGATCAAATGCCTCAAATTCAGAAAAAAGAGACGCATCGCGGAGGTCCTTGGGAATATTATCGCGGAAAATGCTCCCCGCGTTAAAGCGGACTGCATCATCCCTGTTCCTCTACATGAAAACAGGCATAAACAGAGAGGTTTCAATCAATCTGAAATGATCTCAGGTCCGCTGTCTGTTAAATTAGATGCACCTGTATATTCTAACGTGCTGATAAGGAAAAAAGAAACCAAGCCTCAATTCGGCCTTCACAAAAATGAAAGGCTCAAAAATATTAAGGGTGCTTTCAGCATGATCAACAGAGGAATGATATTCAATAAAAATATCATACTTATTGATGATATATATACAACCGGCGCCACTATCAATGAATGCAGCAAAACACTGCTCGACAACGGCGCTAAAAATGTCCGTTCTATCCTTCTTTCTAAAGCTGTACTTATATGTTTATCTAATTCTTCACCGCCCACTATCCGCCATATGATATAATTTCAACATCGGAGGGCAAAAAATGCAGATCAATATATCGTCAAAAGGCACGGAACTCTCGTCCGCTCTGAAAGATTACGCGGAAAAGAAGCTCACGAAGATAGAGCATTTTTTTCACAATATACAGAAGATCGAGATCGAGCTGGACGTGAACAAGATAAAAGAGGAGACCGAGAGGCAGATCGCAAAGGTGACAGTATGGGCTTCCGGGACAAAGCTTCACGCCACCGAGTCTTCCGATAATATGTACGCCTCAATAGACATGATAATCGACAAGATCGACCAGCAGATAAAAAAGTTCAAGGATAAGCTGATACACGAAAAAAGACGCGAATCCGCAAAGACAAAACAGATACTCCACGACAATATCATCAAGGCCGACGAAGGTTTGTGAACCGGCCTGGAACCCAGAGGCATAAATGCTCCTTAAACTGATGGCTCGTCTATTGGGGGTCTCTCCCGAGAAAAAAACCCGGCATCTTCACGCTGTCGTCCAAAAGATAAATTCATTTGAAGAGGATATGAAGAAGCTTTCGGACGAACAACTCGCCGGCAAGACAACGGAGTTCAGGGACAGGATCAAGAACGGTGAAACGCTTGACGAACTGCTGCCGGAAGCTTACGCGGCAGTAAGGGAGGCATCGGTCCGGACTACAGGACTGCGCCATTTCGATGTTCAGCTTCTTGGCGGTATCGTGCTCCATCACGGGAAGATATCGGAGATGAAAACGGGTGAAGGAAAAACACTCGTGGCGACACTGCCGATGTACCTCAATACCCTCACAGGAAAAGGCTGCCATCTGATAACGGTGAACGATTATCTTGCAAAACGCGACAGCGAGTGGATGGGGCCGATATATAAATTCCTCGGGCTGACTGTCGGTACTGTTCAAAACGATATGGACAATACAGACCGCAAAGCCGCATACGGCTGCGATATTGTTTACGGAACGAACAACGAGTTCGGGTTCGATTACCTGCGCGACAACATGGCCACGTCGATAAACGACTGCGTCCAGAGGGAACTCAATTTTGCCATCGTCGACGAAGTCGACAATATCTTGATAGACGAAGCAAGGACACCTTTAATAATCTCCGGCATGGTGGATGAAGACACACAGATGTATTATAAAGCCGACCAGACCTCGAGAAAGCTCCAGAAAGACCTTGATTTCACGGTCGATGAAAAAACAAAGAACGCCGTCCTGACCGAGACAGGCATAAAAAAAGTTGAAAAACTTCTTGGCCTTGCCTGCCTTTACGATGTGGAGAATATGGACCTGGCGCACAGCATCACGGAATCCCTCAAAGCGCATCATCCCTTCAAGAAAGATGTCGATTATATCGTTAAGGACGGTGAGATCATAATCGTGGACGAGTTCACCGGCCGCCTTATGACCGGCAGGCGCTTCAGCGAAGGGCTGCACCAGGCGATCGAGGCAAAAGAAGGCGTTCAGATCAGGTCTGAAAGCCAGACGCTGGCCACGATCACTTTCCAGAATTATTTCCGCCTTTACAAAAAGCTTGCCGGCATGACAGGCACGGCAATGACCGAGGAAGCGGAGTTCGGGAAGATATACAACCTCGAAGTCGTAGAGATACCTACTCATATGAAAATGGTCAGGACCGATCATTCCGATGTGATCTATAAAACGAAAAAGGAAAAGTTTACCGCTATCTCGAACGAGATCGTGGATTTGTATAAGATAGGAAGGCCCGTGCTCGTAGGGACCATCTCTATTGAAAATTCCGAGCTCCTTTCCGGGATCATGAAAAGAAAGGGGATCCCTCACCATGTCCTGAACGCCAAGCATCACGAAAAGGAAGCCGAGATAATAGCAAAAGCCGGCCAGAAGCAAGCTGTCACAATAGCCACGAACATGGCCGGAAGAGGAACGGATATCGTCCTCGGTGAAGGCATCGCGACCCTGGGAGGACTTCATATTATCGGGTCAGAACGCCACGAGAGCAGGCGTATAGACAACCAGCTGCGGGGCAGGAGCGGCAGGCAGGGGGACCCGGGGTCTTCAAGGTTCTATGTCTCGCTTGAAGACGATCTTATGAAGCTGTTCGGCTCCGACAGGATCAAGACGATCATGGAGCGGCTCGGAATGGAAGAGGGGACTCCCATCGAGCATGGCCTGATATCCCGCGCGATAGAGAACGCTCAGAAAAAAGTCGAGGAATATCATTTCTCCATGAGGAAACAGATACTGGAATACGACGACGTGATGAACAAGCAAAGGGAAGCGATCTACGGCATAAGACGCCGCATACTGGAAGGCGCGGATCTTACCGACAAAGTGCTGGAAATGATCTCAAGTTTCAGCCAGGACCTTGCAGACGCCCATTCTTCGCCGAAGATAAGGCATGAAGAATGGGACATGGAAGGCCTTGAAAATCTTCTAAAGGATACTGTCCCGTTCACCGGAACAGAACTTCAATTAAGGGATTACAAGAAACAGGAAGACCTGAAAGCGGGGATCGAAGCGTTCTTAAAAGAGACCTATAAAAAGAGGGTCGAACAGGTGGGCGCAGAAAATATCGAGGAGATCCAGCGCTTTGTGATGCTGAAGGTGATAGACGACAACTGGATAGACCAGCTGCATAACATGGACGCCCTAAGGGACGGCATCGGCCTGAGGGCCTGGGGCCAGAAAGATCCGCTTATAGAATATAAGATGGAGTCTTTCGGCATGTTCCAGGAGATGATGGCGAATGCCAGAAAAGAGATAATCAGCCTCATATTCAAGCTCCAGATAGTTCATGAAGTCGAGCCCGTAAAACAAAAGGCAAAGAACATCTCGTACGGAGCGTTTGCAGACACATCTTCCAGGCAGCAGCCCATATTGACAGGGGAAAAGACAGGAAGAAACGACCCGTGCCCGTGCGGCAGCGGGAAGAAATACAAAAAATGCTGCATGAAATAAAGACCGAAATAGAAGAGCTAAAGATAAAGGCAGGGGAGCTTAAAAAACACTTCGAGCTGGGGAAGCTGCTTGAAAGGCAAAAAGAGCTCGAGGCTGTGTCTTCAAAAGAGGGCATCTGGGATGATCCAAAGAACGCCCAGAAGATCTTTCAGGAATTAAAAGCGACAAACGACAAGATAACCATAATAAAGACTCTTGACTCAAAATTGGATGAGATAGAGACCCTTACCGATATAGCTGCCAAGGAAAACGATCTTTCAGTAGAACCCGAGATAAAAAAAGACCTTGAAGAGCTCAAAAAAAAGATGGGTGAGATGGAGATCTCCGCGCTGCTCGGCGGGGAGCACGACCCGTCAAACGCCATACTTGCGATAAACGCGGGTGCCGGAGGCACCGACGCGCAGGACTGGGCGCAGATACTGCTTCGCATGTATTCGAGATGGGCCCAGTCAAAAGGCTATGAGATCGAGATCGCCGATATATCATACGGAGAGCAGGCCGGCATAAAAAGCGCAGTGGTCTTTGTCAAAGGCCTTTACGCTTACGGATACCTGAAAGCCGAGACAGGGATCCACCGGCTTGTAAGGATGTCTCCTTTTAACTCTGACGGCAAGCGCCATACCTCTTTTACCGCTGTAGAAGTCATACCCGAAACAGGCCAGGAACTGAATGTCGAAATTAAGCCCGAAGACCTGAGGATAGACACTTTCCGCGCGGGAGGACCGGGCGGACAGAACGTGAACAAGACCAGCTCCGCAATAAGGATAACCCACCTGCCGACGGGGCTCATCTCCCAGTCGCAGGCAAGCCCGTCGCAGCACAGGAATAAAGAGATCGCCATGACGCTTTTGTTCGCGAGATTAAAAGACAGGCTTGAACAGGAACAGAAAGAAAAGATCGAAGAGCTCCGCGGCGAACAGAAACAGATCGCCTGGGGCAGCCAGATACGGTCATATGTTTTTGCCCCGTACCAGCTGGTAAAAGACCACAGGACAGGGGCTGAGACCGGCAACGTCCAAAAAGTGATGGACGGCGACATCGACATATTCATCGAGGCATTTCTAAAATCCAAACTATAATATGGTAATATATATAGTTATAAAAGGAGAAAAATAATGGAAAAAGACAGGGTGATACTTCCTCTCAGCGCGATACCGCAGAAATGGTACAATATTATGTCCGATTTTCCGGGCGAGCTGCCGCCCCCGCTCCATCCAGGAACGGGAAAGCCGCTCGGACCTGCTGACCTCGCGCCTTTGTTCCCGATGGCGTTGATCCGGCAGGAGATGAGCCCGGAAAAGTGGATAGAGATACCGGATGACGTTGTCGATGTACTTAAATTGTGGAGGCCAACGCCGCTCGTACGGGCAAGAAGGCTTGAAAAAGCGCTTAAGACAAAGTCAAGGATATATTATAAAAATGAAAGCGTAAGCCCGGCAGGCAGTCATAAGATGAACACAGCGGTAGCCCAGGCTTATTACAACAAGCAGGAAGGCGTAAAAAGGATAACAACCGAGACCGGGGCAGGGCAGTGGGGATCGTCCATCGCTTTCGGATGCAACGTGTTCGGAATGAAATGCACGGTCTATATGGTAAAGGTCAGTTACCACCAGAAGCCTTACAGGAAATCCCTGATGAAGGTCTGGGGTGCTGAAGTACATGCTTCCCCGTCTAATCTGACAAATGCCGGAAGAGGAATTTTAAAGGCTGACCCTGACAGCAACGGAAGCCTGGGAATGGCAATATCTGAAGCCGTAGAGGACGCAGCGACCCATGACGACGCAAGATACTCGCTAGGCAGCGTTCTGAACCACGTGCTTCTTCACCAGACCGTTGTCGGCCTCGAGACAAAGGAACAGCTAAAAATTGCCGGTGAAAATCCGGATGTCCTTATCGGATGTGTCGGCGGAGGCAGCAATTTCGGCGGCTTTGCTATCCCGTTCATATCCGAAAAGATGAAAGGGAAAAATATAAAGATGATAGCGGTAGAACCGTCCGCATGCCCGACCTTGACAAAAGGCCCGTATGCCTATGATTTCGGCGACACCGCTAAACTTGCCCCGATGGTAAAAATGTACACCCTCGGCCATGGTTTCATGCCCCCGGGCATTCACGCAGGAGGTCTGCGCTATCACGGCATGGCGCCCATACTTTCTATGCTGGTAAAAAAGAAATTGATAGAAGCGAAAGCAGTCAAGCAGACAACAGTATTCGAAGCCGCGGTCCTGTTCGCAAAGACCGAGGGAATCCTGCCCGCTCCCGAAACAGCGCACGCGATCAGAGCGGCTATCGACGAAGCTTTAAAGAACGAAGACAAATGCATCGTCTTTAACCTTAGCGGGCACGGTCATTTTGACCTTGCAGCGTACGACAATTATCTCGAGGGAAAGCTTGAGGATTTTGAATATCCCGAAGAGCTTGTCCGGGAGGCCTTGAAAGATCTTCCGAAGGTCTGATAAACGATGAAGAACAAAATAATTTTATATCTTCTTATCGCAATACTTGCTATTGGTGTCGCCGCCGGTGCTATAGAGGGCTACAAAAGGATAGTTGTCGAGGCAAAGAACACCTCGGTTGAACTCGCTATGGACCTCAGTGACATCAAAAAGATCTCCCTGCGCGACGGCCTCCCTGTAGATGCGGTTCTAAGACAGTTTAAAGACGCCGGTATAACATCGATAGCGCTGGCCGAAGATACTCTTGAAACTCTTGAACTTCAGGGAAAGCTTTCATGGCTTACCGGCTATGAACAGGACACTCTCCGGAATATAAGCAAGACCTATAAGATAAAAGGCAGACTTTCATCTTACGCAAAAAGTATAAGTAATCCGCTTTTAAAGACACCAAAAAGAGAGGCCAAACCAAATCCTTCGCTGAGCTACGCTATCACTGAAGACATGGATGTTTTAAACCGGATAAAGTCCCAGCTTGAGATCGTCCTCGGAAAAAGGAATGTAAGTCTGACAGTTCCTGATGAGCTTGAGATAACCGATGATGAAGAAGACCTGATGGAACTGGGGCTTGGAATATCACCGCAGGCTTTCAAATTTGTAATTGACCGCGGCTTTTTTGTCCTTCCGCGCCTGAAGAACAATTTCCGGCTTAACGGCAAGATCGTCCAAAAAAAACTGGAGATCCTTCGTTCCGAAGGGCCTTTCACTACGGTGATTTTTGACGGCGAAGAGGTTGCCGGCTATAAGAACAACATCCCCGGGGTCGCAAAAGCTATTATTTCATCAGGTATCAATTACGGCTATATCGAGATGGCCGAGCAAAAAGGGGACAGCGAACTTTTAAAATACCTGAGGACCGATATTATCAGGGTCCACAGCATCTCCGAGGACGAGATGCTTAAAAAGATGATAAAACAGGAGGCAATAGACCGTTTTGACCGCGCCGTGAACGAAAGAGGGGTAAGGCTTCTTTTCATAAGACCTTTCTATATCCCCGATGCCGGGAAGAACCTGACTTCAACGAACACTGATTATGTGAGATCCATACGGACCTTGATGCTTAAAACATCTCATTCCATCGGAAAGGCAGACAGGCCGGGATTGATAAGTCTAAAGGCTCCTTCCATGGTATTGTTGACGCTGGGTCTAAGCGCGGGGATCATCCTTTTGCTTTCTGTGTTATGGCAGGTCCCTCTGTGGTTTATATTGCTCGTCCTGGCAGTTTCGGTAATAAAACCGCTGGCTTTTAATGCGATAGGGGGGGCAGTGTTTTTTCAGAAAATGGCCGCTTTGTGCTGCGCGGTGGTCTTTCCGACACTCGCCATCACTTCCGTGTTTAAGATAAAGCAGATGGATAAACAGTTTTTCCCGCCGTTCGCAAAAGCCGTTCTCATGGTGATCTCAGTTTATTGCATAAGCATGGCGGGAGCTGTCCTGATAGTAGGCTTCTTGGCGGACACGATTTTCATGGTGGGCTCCCAGCAATTTACCGGGATAAAGCTGGCTTTCATTCTGCCGGTCCTGTTGGTCGCATTCTATTGCGCGGTCATCGAAAAGGATGAGATAAAAAGCCTGAAAGATGACCTGACGGAGTGGCTCAATTCACCGATAACTGTACTGGCCGTCATTGTAGCCGCAGTGCTTTTGGGCGTCGCCGCTCTCTACATATTGCGCAGCGGCAATTTCGGCATAGGCATATTGGACACCGAAAAACTCGCGAGGACATTCCTTGAGAAAATAATGCTGATAAGGCCGCGGACCAAAGAGTTCCTCATAGGATATCCGGCGCTGTTCCTGGGAGCCATCTACTTTTTGTCGGGCGGCAAAAAATGGCTGTGGCCTTTCCTTGTGATCGGCATGGTCGCACCTGTCTCAACGGTCAATACTTTCTGCCATGTGCATTCGCCGCTTTTGATATCGCTTATAAGGTCGGCATATGGCTTAATACTCGGACTCTTATTCGGACTGATCTATTACTGCTTATACCTGGCGGCAAAAAAGCTTATTAAAATATGAAGGTAGTCATATCCGGTTATTACGGCACAGGGAATACCGGCGATGAAGCAATTCTTGAATCTATCATCACCCGTCTAAAGAAGAGCAATCCAAAAATAAGGGCCACTGTTCTGTCCGCCGACCCGAGAGCGACCTCTAAAAAGTTCAATGTAAGATCTATAAGAAGGTTCTCCGTTTTTCAGGTTGTCAAAGAGATAATGTCCTGCGATACGCTTATCAGCGGAGGGGGAGGACTGCTGCAGGACATTACAGGGCCTTTGTCCATCCCTTATTATCTCGGGATCATCTGGCTCGGTCTGTTATTAAAGAAGAAGGTCGCGGTCATGGGGCAAGGTTACGGCCCCGTGAAAAGAACCGTCAACAAATGGCTTGTCAGGAATATTCTGAACAATGTCACCCTTATCACGGTAAGGGATTTCGGTTCTTTTGTTGCCCTTCAGAAAGACCGGGTGAACAGACCTTTGATGCTGATCGCAGCCGACCCGGCGTTCCTCCTTGAAAAAGGCAGCATCGAAGAACTCTTAAAGAAAGAAAATCTCGACCTTGGCCGCAAGCCTTTGGTCGGGGTCTGCATAAGGCCGCTCAAACACAGGTCTCCTGACATGTACATGAGGCTCGCTTCAGCGCTTGATCGTATAGTTGAAAAACATCATGCTAATGTCATTTTCATCCCTTTCCAGCAGCCCGTTGATGCCGATGAATCCGCAAACGTCGCTTCCCTTATGAAGCACAGGCCAGGGATCCTGGCGCAGGTGCACGAGGCAAAAGACCTGATGTGCCTGATATCAAAACTTGACGTCCTGATAGGCATGAGGCTTCACTGCCTGATATTTGCTTCGGTTTCACATGTTCCAATGATCGGAATAGACTATGACCCTAAGGTCGATAATCTGATGAAAGAGATCGACTGCCCGTTACTGGGGCTCAATTTCTCCGCCGATGATATGATAAGGGCTTTTGACGAGGTCTACGAAAATAGAGACCATTATGTCTCATTAATAAAAGAAAATGCCAAGATACTTATAAAGAGAGCAGAATTGAATTTCAGCGCTTTCTTCGAGTTCGCCGATACTATGAAAGAGATCTATCTTTTTGGGGTTAAGGTCAACAATATCGGCCTCGAAGCCGCGGCCGAAATGATCGAAGGATATATCCGCGGCAGAAAACCCCGCCTGGTACTCTCCACTAATCCTGAAATAATCATGGCGGCCCAGAAAGATACCGAGCTGCGTGAAATAATCAACTCGGCCGATATCGGCATTCCAGACGGTATCGGCGTCGTCGGAGCGGCAAAACTTCTTAATATGCCGCTTATTGAAAGGGTCGCAGGAATAGACCTCATGATAAGACTTTTGGAACTTTCAAAAGAAAAAGGATATAAAGTCTTTTTACTCGGATCTGCTCCGGGAGTCGCTGAAAAGGCCGTAAAGAAACTTCAAGGCGTCAATGTGGTCGGAACGCTTCACGGTTATTTCAGGGATAATGAGGAGAAGGACGTAATCCGCGGGATAAAAGCATTAAGACCTGATATACTTTTCGTCGGTCTCGGCGCTCCAAGGCAGGAAAAATGGCTGGCAAAACATTATAAAGAGCTCGGGATACCCGTCAGCATGGTCATCGGAGGGAGCCTTGATGTAATATCAGGCAGGGCAAAAAGAGCTCCTGAAATAGTCCGCAAGATCGGGCTGGAATGGCTTTACCGCCTGACTAAAGAACCCAAAAGAATAAAAAGACAGGCAAATCTCGTAAAATTCATAGGACATGCAATAAAGCACAGGTTGCTGGGATCAAGTTTTAAGGATTAAGCGCTGGCTGTGTTATAATACTTCTGAAATGCCCCGCAAAAAGACAAGACCTGTAAAAGTCGGGAACGTGACGATCGGAGGCTTATCCCCTGTATCTGTCCAGTCGATGACAAAGACCTTCACGAGCGATGCCGAAGCTACCATAAAACAGATCCAAATGCTCGAAGAGGCGGGATGCCAGATAGTGCGCGTCGCCGTAAAAGACGAGGCCGACGCCAATGCTCTCGGGATAATAAAGCGTTCCATTTCAATACCTCTTGTCGCAGACATACATTTTGATCATAAATTAGCCCTCACGGCCCTTGAAGCGGGGATCGACAAGCTGAGGATAAATCCCGGCAATATCGGTGATATTGAAAGGATAAAAGCCGTCGTCTCTTCGGCCAAAGAAAAGAAAGTTCCCATAAGGATAGGCGTGAACAGCGGCTCGCTTGATAAGGAAATATTGAAAAAGCACGGGCACCCTACAGCTCAGGCCCTTGTGGAAAGTGCTTTAAAACACGTTAAAATACTTGAAAAGCTGAAGTTCAGTGATATCGTCGTTTCAATAAAAGCCTCCGACGTGCCAAAGACGATCGAAGCTTATCAGATACTTTCAAAGAAGGTCGATTATCCTCTCCATGTCGGGATAACCGAAGCAGGCATCCCCAAAACGGGGATCATCAGGTCTGCAGTCGGGATAGGTTCTCTTTTGTCGCAGGGCATCGGGGATACGATAAGAGTTTCTCTTACCGGAAGCCCGGTTGAAGAAGTCAGGGTCGGTTTTGAGATACTAAGATCGCTTAATATGTTCAACAAAGGGGTAACGATCATCTCGTGCCCGACCTGCGGCAGGCTTGAATATGACATGGAGCATGTCGTCAAAGAGATCGAAGAAAATACAAGGCATATAGAAGTTCCGCTTAAGATCGCCATAATGGGCTGCGTCGTGAACGGTCCGGGAGAAGCTGCAGAAGCCGACCTCGGACTTGCAGGAGGAAAAGGGCAGGGGATGATCTTTAAAAAAGGTGAGCTGATAAAAAAGGTCAGAGAAGAGGATATGGTATCAGAGCTGCTCAGAGAGATCGAGTCAATGGCATATAAACTGTAATTAGTTTTGAAGCCTGAACCCCATTTGGATAAGTTGATTTATTGATTGGCCTTTTAAAAAGATCGGCAGGTCATAGTATGTTTTACCGGCCTCTTCGGCGTCGAGGAAGGTTTTGACTGTGCGGCCGAATCCTCTTGCCTCCATCCTGTCTTTTCCAAAACGGTCCAAGGCAGTTAATATCTGGGGATGCTGTTCCATATCCTTTTCGGCCCCTAAATAGACCGGGAAGAATAAAAAACTATCCGGGTCTAAAAGCAGGAAATCATCCGCATTTGAATCGCCAAGCCCAAGGACAGCACCGTTTGGATTCAAGGCGGCCAGTTCTTTTTCAATAACATCTCTCTTTTTAATCCTGGCAACTTTGGCATAAGCGCCTCCGCCTGAAAAAGAGTAATTATCCTCAGGGAGTATAATGCCTTCCGCCTCTAATACTGATCTCGCAAATTTATCAACACCATCACCGTTCGGAGCTTTTGGGCTATGGAAAATTAATGCCAATTCGCTTCCAAAGGGCCAGAACCTCACAGCTTCGATCCCAGTAGCCTTCCTGACAACAGCTTCAATTGCTTTTAAATCAACTGAAGAATCCAAAGACCTTTTAAGATCACCTCTCATGAACCCATTCAAGCATATTCCCTTAACCCTTGCACAGAACCCGCCCGCTAAAGCAACCGCGATCTTGAAGTTAATATCATCTGGAATAAGATTTTCTTTATCTTCGGTCATTTGCTCTGTTCCGGACCCGGTAAAAGTCACTTTCCCTTTCCCGGAAATATAATGTATTTTGAGATGCGGCATCATTTCAATGGACCTAAGTCTTTGAAGACTATTGAAGACCGGTTCAGCGACCCTTCTTTGAATAGATTCCCTTGAAAAATCAAGCCCTGCATATTGAGGGTGGTAAGGGCTGCCGCTGATAAGATGAACATCTTTACCCATAAGCAGGCTTCTTACTAATTGAACACGGTTGGAACCCTGTATCCTTGATATTCCTGTGCTGATTGCTGTGCGGTCAATATCTGAGATCAACATCGACAGACGGACACTTGCTCCGGGATTAAAATGCTGGGGCAATACTATATTATGCCCTGTTGGGTTTCTTAATTCATATCTATTCATTGAAGGACCCTCTATTTTATTATCGAAATAATAATCATCAGATTTCAGCCATATGTTATAATTATCCTGCAAGGAGAAAGTAATGATCGACCGATACACTCTTCCAAAAATGGGGGCCATATGGAACGAGCAGGCCAAGTTCCAGAGCTGGCTTGACGTTGAGTTGGCCGTATGCGAGGTCTGGTCTGAGCTCGGCAAGATCCCCGGCAAGTCCCTCGAAAATATCAGGAAAAATGCATCTTTTTCGATCGAGCGGATAAATGAGATCGAGAAGATAGTCGACCACGACCTGATCGCTTTCACCACGTGCGTCGCCGAAAAAGTGGGGGAGGACTCCCGCTATATCCACATAGGACTGACCTCTTATGACGTGGAAGATACGGCGCTTTCCCTGCGATTAAAAGCTTCCTCTGACATCATCATAGAGGATATTGAAAAGACTATAGTGGCACTAAAAAAACGGGCTGGAGAGAACAAGGGCACGATGATGATGGGCAGGACACACGGGGTCCATGCCGAGCCAATAACTTTTGCTTTCAAACTCTGCGTATGGATAGCTGAGATGGAACGTAACCTTGAAAGGATGAAAAAGGCAAAGGAGTCAGTAAACGTCGGCAAGATATCCGGCGCCGTGGGGTCTTATGCCAACCTTGAACCGAAGATAGAGGAGATGGTATGCAACAAACTGGGACTTAAGCCCTCTCCCGCCTCTACCCAGGTGCTCCAGAGGGACAGGATAGCGGAGTACATGGCGACCCTCGCCTTGATCGCCGGCTCATTGGAAAAGTTCGCGACCGAGATAAGGAACCTTTCAAGGACCGAGATACTTGAGGTAGAGGAGCCGTTTAAAAAGGGACAGAAGGGTTCGTCCGCAATGCCTCATAAAAAGAACCCTATAATATCCGAACGCATAACAAGCCTTGCAAGGGTGATCAGGGGTAACTGCCTGGCTGCAATGGAAAATATTCCCCTGTGGCACGAAAGGGACCTTTCCAACTCGGCAGGGGAAAGGATCATCATCCCCGACTCGAATATCCTTATCGACTACATGCTGAACAAGTTCACCTCTTTGATGGACGGGCTTGTCGTGCATCCCGAGAACATGCTCGCCAATATTGAAAGGTCCGGAGGGATCGTCTTTTCACAAAGGATCCTGTTGACCCTTGTAGACAGCGGCCTGACCCGGGAAGATGCGTACAAAATCGTCCAGGCATGCGCCATGGAAGCCAGGTCAAAAGGCAGGCCAATGAAGGATGTCTGCATGCAGGACAGCGAGCTCCAAAAACATATACCAAAAGACAAGATCGAAGGTCTGTTCGACCTGAACTATTTCACCAGGAATCTTTATGCCGTCTACAAGAGATTCGGCCTGTGACACTCCAGATATGGGGGCACCATATATAGCGCCGATTATGATATCTATGCCTTGCAGTGTATTTAAACGGTTTTAAAAGGCTTAAGAGGAAGGGCTGAAAGGTTCAAAGTGACCAAAGGGGTGATGAATAAGGCTTAATCGTCACCCATATCGGAACACCGGTTTTTAGCTCTTAAAATATATTTGACAAGAAGGAGAAAAGGATGTATCTGGTAAAAGTTTTTGTGAGGCACAAGAAAGGGATACTTGATCCGCAGGGCAAGACGATAAAGGACGCCCTTCACGCGCTCAAATACACTAGCGTGTCCGAGGTTAAGATCGGTAAACTGATAGATATAAAGATAGACGCTAAAAGCATAGAAGACACAAGGCACCAGGTGAGCGAGATGTGCAAGAAACTCCTGGCAAACCCCGTGGTCGAACAATACACCTTCGAGATCGAGGAAATCTAGGATGAAGGCAGCCGTAATAGTGTTCCCAGGAAGCAACTGCGATTGGGACTGCTACCATGTCGCGAAGAAGGTCCTTAACGCCAAGACAGACCTCGTGTGGCATGAGGAAAGCAGCATAAAAGGCTATGACCTTATAATCGTCCCGGGCGGGTTTTCCTACGGGGATTACCTCAGGTCAGGCGCAATAGCCAGGTTCTCGCCGGTGATGAACTCCATAATAGAATATGTAAAGAAGGACAGGGGGCTGGTGCTCGGGATATGCAACGGGTTCCAGATACTTACCGAGGCCGGACTTTTGCCGGGAGCGCTCCAGAAGAACAGGCACCTCAAGTTCCTCTGCAAGAACGTCAGTATCCGTGTCGAGAACGCCAAGACACCCTTCACTAATAAATGTAAAAAAGGACAGGTCCTGACGGTACCGATAGCCCATTTTGACGGCAATTATACTGCCGATAAAGAGACCCTTGCTAAGATCGAAAAGAAAGGGCAGGTAGTGTTCCGCTACTGCAGCCCGTCCGGTTCAGTGTCAGCAAAATATAATCCCAATGGTTCAATGAACAATATAGCCGGTATCTGCAATGAAGCTCGCAATGTTCTGGGTATGATGCCTCACCCGGAAAGGGTGACGGAAAAGGTCCTCGGCTGCGAGGATGGCGTGTATATATTCAGATCGATACTTAATTCCTGATCTGGTAATACTACTATCGGTTTTAATTATCTTGATAGGGTAGGAGGAAAAATAAACCCTGTTCTAGATCAAGGAGCAAGACAGGTTTATGCAACAGAGGATGTCGGATCGTCTTCATCATTTCCCGATAATTGATTAATAAGGTTCTTATTGAGTTTTTTCATCTTATCATTAATATCTTTCACTTCATTCTGCAAATAATCATCCATCCACTTTTTTTCATCAGCATCGACTGTTCCATTTTTGTTAATATCAATATATATTCCAAGGTTACCAGTTGTCATTTTTTCTTTCCTCAATTATCTATCGTTGCCACTATCAAATAACTTGCACTGATAATTATCATAAAAAACACGGTTCCACAAATAATCCATACACATACCCCCCTTACCATAACTTGACATAAGATATATTATGCGACGCTTATGGTTTGCCCTTGTGGATATCTATATAATGTATGGCTGCAGGTCTTTCGGCCCATACTCAGGCAGCGGAGAACATGGCTGATTTAGGCCCTTTTTAAAAGATTATGCAGAAATAGGACGAAATAGAGGCTAAATGACTCAAAAAAGCCATATTTAAACGCTTTTATAGGCACGTTATTTATCGATTTGATGCATATTTGTATCAATGATATCAATAACTTTTAACTTGCAGGGAAAATCAATCTGTTGGATAAGATCTGAGTGCATTCGGCATCGCCAGGCC
Source organism: Candidatus Saganbacteria bacterium (assembly GCA_026387835.1). Lineage (NCBI taxonomy): Bacteria > Bacillati > Candidatus Saganbacteria bacterium. The sequence goes on along the minus strand of JAPLKZ010000007.1, from coordinate 178,032 downwards.
TGTATTTCAAGGCTTCGGTCAAATTTTCTTTTGCTTTTTCAAGATCCCCCATTTTAATATACAATTTTCCGAGATTGAGCCTTGGGGTATACGTATAATCATTTACATCGCTCAGAAACATTGCCGTTTCATTTGGCTTTGATATTTTGGCCGTTTCATACATAGTTACCGCCTGATGGTATTTATATTCCATCTCCAAAGCGTTCCCGATAATGATATATGCCGCTGCCAGCAGATTATTATATTCCAAAGCTTTATACCCGAACTTTATGGCTTTTTTAAGATCTCCGTTCTTGAGATAATTTGCAGCTAGTTTCGTAAGTGCCATCTCTTTAAGGTCATTTGTTCCCCTGTTGAGTTTTAAATATTTATTAATGTATTTTGTACTTGATTTGATATTTGTTTCATTCATCCCTAAATAAAACAGTGCGTTGCTGTTGTCGTGCTTGTCTTTCAGCATCCTTTTTAGTATTTTTTCATTCCTTTGCTCCTTATTTTCAAGCGCCACGCTATCCGTATAGCCTTCATGTATTATCTTCAGTGGAAAATATGATACGAGATACCTTTTTGGGAATTTTAATACTTCATGCACTTTGTTCTTAAACTTTACCTTGTAGCCATTTTTTATTACCCTTATTGAATGGGCTTTTTGTCCGGAATTGCCCGACATCTCGACCGGCAGATGGAGTGCCGCACTTTCACAGTATCTCAGAAATTCTTTCAGATCGGCACCGCAGTCTTTCGATACTACATCGTCGGCATCAAGCCAGAGTACCCGCTTACAGCTAGCATTCTTTAATGAAAGATTTCTTGCATCTGAAAAATCGTCTTTCCATCTGTACTTAATCACCTTGGCACAATTTTCTTCCATAACATCCATTGTTTTCGGATCATTTCCATTCCATACGACCACAAGTTCGTCGTACATGCCCTTTGCACTTTCAAGACATTTTTCAAGCTCTTTATATTCATCTTTTACAATCATGCACAGCGATACCGTAGCTTCTGTCTTTGCATCCTCTATCATCAGCCCTAAAGTCTTTTCTTTAGAATTGTTCCTGAGCATGCGCTGATATTCTTTTGCTGCTTTTCTATCATATTGTTTTACCTTTGAAACGAATCTGACTCTTTTTGCATTTGTTTCGAATATATCTTCTATTAATCTAATATATACGTTCTTAATAGAGATCTTATCAATGTATGCCGGAATATAACCCCCGAATTCACACTGCCCTGCATCTCCCAGCCCCTCATCAGGCCTGTTATTCCTGATTAATCTGGCTGTAAGAACATCCTGTTCCTTACCCGCAATCGTATCTCTGAATATCCCAGCTCTGGTCCTTATCTACCCCTTATCGCACCTGAACTCTTTTTTAGAATCCCATAATGTCCTCACAAAAAATCTGAAACCCTGAGCAGAATTATCATCCAATAACACAGGCATCTGGTCTTTTGCTTCCTCTCCTAGTATCTCTCCTTCGTTCAAGAACAACATCCATTTTGTCCGTTCTTTTTTCACCATTTTATAAAGATATGCCTTTGGCTCTTTATTGACGCCGGCTGTTGAGACTAATGAAACATTTAATCCTTTTTGTCGCCAGCTATTGGCCGTTCGCGCTGTGATCGTGGAATTCTTATTAGATGTGTTCAATATTATAAAATTATTACAGAAATCCGAGTAAGCACTCAATGAGTAATCCAGCCATTTTTGGTCGCCTTTATAGAGTAAACCTGTTGTTATATCCATTTGTCCTGACATATAAGTATCTTACCTTGGTTATTGACCGTAAAGCAGTTGTTCAATTGACATTAATCAACGCTGCTCTTTATCCTCACACCCAGAGAATAATTGGCATTCGCGCGACCGTTAAGAAAATCATCCGCCTGGAACAGGAGGTTCACATAATCCACGAACTTGTATTCTCCTGTAAGTCTGAGCTTGGGATAATTAGGTTTCGGATTGTTGAAGTCATAGATGTCGCCGCTCAGCATGAACCTGTCATTGAACCTCATATCGACACCGCCGCCGAGATAAGTATTGATCATTCCTATTCTTAAGCCCAGATTCTTTGCAACGGTGCTCGCGACCTGCACATCAAGCATCGAGAGATTTCTGGTAGGCCCGCCCTCCCCCATTGCCAATAAAACATGCGTGTCGCCTCCGGTCGAAAAATCAAGGTTTCCTTTTATCTGATTAGACAGGCCTCCGAACAGCAGATCACCGCTCGGCTTTATCTGCATGTTCCCGACACCTTCAAAGAATTTATTTGCGGATGAAAGTGTCTTGTCCGTTGAATTTGCGATGCCTTTCACGTTATTTTGAAAACTCTTGTCCGCAACGATATTGTTGATCGAGTTAGCCAGCACGATCAGCTCCTTAGTCAGACGGTTTATCTCTTCAGTGGCTTTTTCGATGTTAAAGACGGCATTTACGAATGATTGTTGTATTTCCGGCCTTTCGACAATATTTGCTATCGAAATCAGGATTTTTTTTGTTTCTATAAGGTTCTGCGTGCCCATATCGACAAAATCAACGATCCCTGAGGTCTTCTGCCCGTATAATACCTGTGAAGGCTTGTACAGCGCTTGAGAATGTCCCGGCCTGACCTCTAGGAATTTCATCCCGACAAGCCCGTCAAATGCCACGCGCAAGGTCGAATCCGCCGGAAATTTGATGCTGTTATCGATATTACAATAGATCCTTATGTCCTCAGTGCCCGGATCGATCCGCATCACTTTACCCACCTTAAAACCCCTGTACCTGATCTCCGAACCGGTCGTAAGCCCCTCTATGTTTTCAAACGAACCGATCATCTCATAGCCGGTAAAACGCATCAGTATGGCGCTTTTCCATGTCACGATCGCCCCTAAAAGCAAAATAGCGATCGAGACGACTATCCCCACTTTTATTTGATTTGACATCACGGAAGACCTCCTTTAATGAAGTTTTTTACTATCGGGTTAGATGAATTTATTGCCTGCTCTACCGACCCGGCCTCGATGAATTTACTTTCGTTCATCATCACTATCCTGTCGCTTGTCCTAAATATCGTAGACAACTGATGGGTCACCAATACACCCGTAGCTTTAAGCTCTCTTGTCAGTTTGTTGATCAGGTCCTCGATCACAGTGGAAGTCACGGGGTCAAGCCCTGTAGTCGGTTCATCATAAAGGATTATTGAAGGGTCATTTGCGATCGCCCTCGCGAAGCTTACCCTTTTCTGCATCCCGCCGGACAGTTCCCCGGGCATAAGTCCTTCTATATGCGGGAGCTCTACCATCTCAAGTTTTTCCGCTACTTTTTTTCTGATAAGGTCCTCGGGGAGCCCGGAGTTCTGTCTGAGCCCGAAAGCGATGTTCTCGTACACGCTCATCGAATCAAACAGAGCCGAACTTTGGAATACCATGCCGATGCCGGCCCTGATCTTCATCAGCCTGTCTTCGCTCATCACGGTTATCTCTTTGCCGTTAATATTCACTGATCCTCTTGTCGGTCCGGTGAGACCTATCAACAACCTGAGCAAAGTGCTTTTGCCGCAGCCTGACGGGCCTATAACTGCCAGCTTCTGGCCGTCGGGTATCTCAAGGCTGACATCGTCAAGAACTTTTTTATTACCGAATGTTTTTGTCAGAGATGTTATTTTTATCATTTGAACAATGCCACTGACATGAAATAGTTCGCCACAAATATCGTTATCAGAGAGATCACGACCGAAGCCGTGGTGGCTTCTCCCACGCCTTTTGCCCCGTTCTTTGAATTGAGCCCCATCTGGCAGGCGATGATCGAGACGAGAGCACCGAACACGACAGCTTTCAACAGCCCTGCCAGGATATCTCCCGTCTTAAGGAATTGTTCAGTAGCTTCTAAATAGCTGTACGGATTGATATTTGCGAGAAATACAGAGACAAGAAAAGATCCGATGAAGCCAATCAGGTCGGCAAAAAGCGTAAGAACAGGGAACATTATCACCGACGCCAGGAACCTTGGCACTACCAAATAGTTTATAGGATTCGTTCCCAGGGCTCTCATCGCATCGATCTGCTGAGTGACGTTCATCGTGCCGATCTCCGCGGCGATCGCCGCGCCCACGCGCCCCGCCAGGACCACTGCCGTCAAGATCGGGGCCAGTTCCCTTGCGATTGCCAGGGCCATCACTGCGCCTACCATCCTGCCTGCGCCGAACTTTGTGAACTCCGTAGCGATCTGCACAGCAAATACCATGCCGACAAAAAATGCCGTTATGAGTGAAACGGGGATCGAATCGTTGCCTATTCTGACCAGCTGATCATACACATTTTTTATATTCAGCTTTTTAGTGAAAGACCTCGTCAGCGCCTGCCATAGAAGGATGCAGATGCCGCCAAAATCCCTGAAGAACAGGAGAGTCTCCTTGCCGACATAATCGAAATATTTTTCTTCTTTTTTAATGCTCAGGCCGAAACGCATTTTAAAGCTCCCGTTATTGCCTCAATTATATCAGAAGCTATGATACCTATCCTGCCTTTTTCTTTCGCCGCCAGGTCGCCGGACAAGCCGTGTATATAAGCCCCGCATACGGCCGCATCAAATGTCTCCATCCCCTGCCCTATCAACGAGACGATGATCCCGGTCAGAACATCTCCCGCGCCCGCGGAAGCCATTCCGGGGTTTCCCGTGGGATTAATAAAATATCCGCCTCTCTGGTCGGAAATAATAGTATTAAAACCTTTTAACACTACGATGACATTGTTTTTTCTTGCAAACCTCACAGCATTGCCTGTCCTGTCAGACTGGATTTTTGAAGCGGTCGTCTTTATTAGCCTTGCCATTTCTCCGGGATGCGGAGTTATTACGGTCGGGAATGTCCTTGAAAGAAGGACCTTCGGCTCGCCGGCAATCGAGTTCAGACCGTCAGCATCGATCACCATGGGACAAGGCAGGTCGGCTTTAATAAGTTTTTTTACAAACTCTCTTTTCCCCTGGCCTATACCGGGACCGACGGCGATCGCATCTAATTTCATCTTTTTAATTTCGGAGACCTTAAGGTCAAAATAAGTTATAGCTTCAGGTACTGCTTTATTTATATTCGACCGGATCGATCCGGGTATAGATAAATATACTGATCCGGAGCCTGCCCTTAAAGCGGCCTTTGACGTCAGGATCGCCGCTCCGGCCATGTTTTCTGATCCGGCGATTATCAGTACCCGTCCGTTATCTCCTTTATTTGAATCCTTTTTTCTCTTCGGAAGTCTTTCTTTTACAAAAACAATATCTGTCAGGTTTTTGTTTTTTGCGGTTTGCGATCTGCGATTTGCGATTTTTTTAAGGCTTAGATCCTGTGATCTTGGGCCTGTATAAGGTATGGAAATATCCCCTACTACTATTTTCCCTGACTTTTCCGGTCCGCTGTTTTTTAACATCCCTGTTTTCGGCAGGTGGAACGTCACCGTCATATCCGCTTCGACACAGCGTCCTCTTATTTTGCCGGTATCAGAATCAAGCCCCGAAGGTATATCGACCGAAACGGTCTTATATCCGCGTTTTCTATTATTATTTATCAGATCGATGATCTCGGCGTGCAAGCCTTTCACATCACTGTTGAGGCCTATGCCGAACAGCCCGTCGATCACTATACCGGTATTTTGAAGCTCATCATAAAGGATCTCGAGCTGTGTTTTTTTAGTTATCTCGGCAATATTGATGCCGATATTTTTGGCTGCCTGAAAGTTTATTCTTGCGCCTTTTTTTAGATCGCTTTTAGAACCGGCGAGAAATACCGAGACGTCACAACCGCTGTTGTACAGATGCCTTGCTATAACGGCGGCGTCCCCGCCGTTGCTGCCTTTACCGCATACGACTACAGCGCTTTCCGGGATGCCGTAGTTTTCTTTTATCGCCTCCATGACCCTTAACCCGGCATTTTCCATCAGGACGATCTGAGGGATGCCGAGGTCATTGATGGCCCGGGCATCGATACGTTTCATCTCGGCTGTTGAGATCGATCTCATTCCAGCACCACGCATGCCACGCCGTAATCCCTGCTGTGAGAAAGCGTGACGTGCGCCTTTTTCACTGTCCTGCCGTTGAGCTTAAGATACGGCTTGCCTTTTTTATCGTTGCGCACCTCTATCTGTCTCCAGTGGATGCCGTTCATCCCCGTGCCTATCGCTTTTGCGTACGCTTCTTTTGCCGCGAAGCGCACCGACAGCTCGGGAAACCGGAACTTGCTGAACTTTTTGCAATAAGACAGTTCCGAAGAAGTGTACACTCTATTGAGAAATTTATCGCCGTGGCGCTTGACAGCGTTCTTTATCCGCTCGATCTCAACTATATCAATGCCGATCCCTTTTATCATTTATATGATCAATATACCGGCGTGATCCAGTCTTTATATGTATGGTCGTCCCCTCTTGCAGCGGCAAAATAGGCTTTCTGCAGTTTTGATGTCATGGGGCCCATCTGGCCGTTTCCGACGACACGCCTGTCGACCTCTATGATCGGAGAGACCTGAGCGCCTGTGCCGACAAAGAAAAGTTCATCGGCAATATATAACTCCGACCTGTCGACCGACCGCTCAATGACATCTATCCCGAGCTTATCCTTTGCAAGCTGTATTATACAGCCTCTTGTGATGCCTTCAAGGATATTGTCGGTGACTACCGGTGTTATAAGCTTTCCGTCCCTGACCATAAAAATATTCTCGCCGCTGCCCTCGGAGACGTGCCCGTCATGCGAGAGCATTATAGCTTCCTCGAACCCGCCTTCGATCGCTTCCGATTTCGCCAGGGAAGAATTGATATAAGACCCTGTTATCTTTGCCCGCGTCGGTATCGCCATATCATCCAGCCTTCTCCACGAAGAGGTGCAGACGCGTATGCCCTTGGAGATATCAAGGTAGTCGCCGAAAGGTGACAGGAATATGCACAGGTCATCTTCGACCCCGACAAGCCCGAGGCCTATTTTTTTCGTTGATTTATATGCTAAAGGCCTGATATAGATATCTTCTCTGTAATTATTCCTTCTGACTAGGTCGATCGTTATGTCGCAAAGTTCCCTGAGGGAGTATTTTGATTCTATCCTGATGACCCTGCACGACCTTAAAAGACGCTCGTAATGCTCTGAAAGCTTCAGTATGAATTTCTGTTTCTTTTCGGGGTTCCAGTATCCGCGTATTCCTTCAAAGACCGCGGTGCCGTAATTGAACGCGTGCGTCATTATCGAGATGTTCGCCTTCTCAAAAGGGACGAAATTTCCTTCAAAAAAACATTCTTTCATTTTATTACATCCTTTCAGGTGCCGAAACTTTTAATAATTTTAACACGTTTAAGAGCACTATTCGAGTGGATTCTATCAAAAGAAGCCTTGCTTTCATGACCTCTTTGTCCTCGCATATCACCCTGCACTTGTGGTAATAGGAATGAAAAAGGGAAGCGACCTGCCTTAAATACCTTACGAGATGGTGCGGCTGCATCGCCTTTGCCGCTTCTTCAAGCTCTTTGGGATACTCCGTCAGTTTCAGGATGATATCCCTTTCGGCTTCTTCTTTCAAAAGGCTGAGATCTGCCTGCTCAGGTTGAGGGACCGGGACAACGCTGTTCTTCAGGATATTGCATATCCTCGCGTAAGCGTACTGGATATAGTATACCGGATTGTCCAGAGATCTTTTCTTGGCCAGCTCCAGGTCAAAGTCCATGTGCGTGTCCGCCCCCGTCATCAGAAGGAAGAACCTTGCCGCGTCGCAGCCGATCTCATCTATCACTTCTTTAAGGGTTATCATCTCGCCGGTCCTTTTTGACATCCTGACAGGTTCTTTTCCCCGGTAAAGGGTCACAAGCTGGCCGATTATTATTTCCAGCCTGTGGCTGGGCAGCTTCAGGGCTTCCATCGCCGACTGCAGTCTTTTCACATAACCGTGATGGTCGGTGCCCCACACATTGATGAGAAGGTCATAGCCTCTTTTGAACTTATCGCTGTGATACGCTATATCAGCCGTAAAGTATGTAGGCTCCCCGTTCTCCCTCACAAGGACCCTGTCCTTGTCATCCCCGAACTGCTCTGACCTGAACCAGACGGCACCGTCTTTTTCGTAAGTCATATCGTTCTTCTTCAGACGCTCTATCGTCTTTGCGACAGCTCCGTTCTCGTGGAGCGTGTTCTCAAAGAACCAGTTGTCAAACTCCACCCCTGCGTCAAGGAGAGTCTGTTTCTGCCCGCATATGATCCTGTCAAAGATATATTGTTTGACATCTTCAGGAGCTTCCTTTTTAATTTCTTCCGCTATATCCTTGACATAACTTCCGCCGTACCCTCCCTCAGGAATCTCAAGATCTTTTACTGATGAAAGCACCGATTCCACCAAAAGATCCACCTGCCGGCCGATATTGTTGACATAAAACTCTGTTTCTACGCTGTATCCGTTCGCCTTTAGTATTTCTGCCAGCGAGCTCCCGATCACCGCCCACCTGCCGTGGCCTATATGAAGAGGCCCCGTCGGATTGGCGCTGACAAACTCTATCAGGACCTTTTTACCGTTGCCTGTATTATTTGCCCCGTACGCGCCGCCTTCTCTGATTATCCCGTTAAGCCCGGCATTTATTTCGGCATCATTGATGAACAGATTAATAAAGCCGGGGCCGGCAATTTCTACTTTTTTAATGAGGTTTTGTTTATCATTATCTTCTATTTTTTTCTTAAAGTCGTTTGCCGTCTCTCTGGAATTTTTACCCTGTAATTTTGCGGCCGACATCGCGATATTCGTCGAAAAGTCCCCGAATTTTTTTTCTTTCGGGACCTCCAGGTCGATTTCGTTTATCCCAGTTGCAGACCTTATGATTTCTATTATTCTTTCCCGCATATACAGCGATTATAGCACAAGGCGGAATGGGCAATAATAAGCGGAATTCCACCGAATATTTGACGATAAATATATACAGGGGGGATAGCATAACAGACCGCAAGGACCCTGTTTAAAGGAAGGGTATCATGGGAGACATAACCAAGGATCTTGAGATATTACAGAAAAAAAAGATATTGAAGGTAATAAGGGCTTCGAGAAGGATAGAGCATCCCATACAAAGAGCGATCAAGCTGGCAAGCATTGCCAACGCGGTATCAAAGAACGGCTTCGGGAAACAAAAGATCGTTTCTATGTTTGAAGATTCAATATCAGCAGGTTTTCAGGCCAGATGGATAATGGGATTTAAAGAGTGCTGCAGATTTATCTCGACAAATATCAGATCGGCTATGATATGCGAACTTGATAAGGAAAACCTGCTCAATAAGCTCCCCGAGAAATTCCGCGACTTACCGTGATGATCGGGCCCGAGGATCAATCAAAGTTTATACGGAAAATAAATCTTTCCTGGTAACCTTTTTCCAAAGAAAGTTCTACGGGCTCGGCTGTTTTTGCGATCTGTTTTACTTCTTCAAGTAATCCGGGGTCGAGCAGAACTTTTTTCGCCCCGCCTAAAGATGAATTGCCTATTGCCCGGACAGTTGTTCTTGGGACTGAAGGGATCAAACCTGTTGTAATAGCATCCTGCCTGTCGATCTTTTTTCCGAACAGGCCGGCGATCAGTATTTTTTTGACATCGGAAAGGTTGATCCCGTATTTTTCCATTAATATTTCGATACCGGCTCTGACAGCGCCTTTAGCCAGCTGAAAAGAGCGGATGTCGTCTTGGGAAAGGACCTTACAACCCTCACCCTTCCCCTCTCCCAAAGGGAGAGGGTTCCCTTTTGATTGTTTTAAATTCCCGTTTTTATCTATAAGTCCGTTTTTTAACATCCTCGCAACCGATGATATTATCTCCGATCCAAGAACGATATCTTTCCCTTTAAATGCAGGGCCTGCCGCGGCTGAAGCCGCGATCAAACGGTCTTTGTTGCCAAGAACGATTTCAGCGTTTGTCCCTAGGTCTATCAGCAGCTTCCTGCCGGAAAGCTTATGCATTCCTGTGTATAAGATCCCGGAAACGACATCCGCTCCAACATACGGTGAAATAACAGACAGTGTTATTAGTTTTGTTTTTTTTGAAGCGACTACTCCGATTTCCTCGGCATTTATTTCAACAGGACCTTTGATCTCCGACTTGAACGGGTATTTCAGAAATCCTGATATATCCAAACCAAGCAGCAGGTGCAGCATTATCGTGTTGCCTGAAACGATTATTTTGCTGAGCCGCTTTCTGTTGATGTGAAGTCTTTTTGAAAGAGCAAAAATGAGGTTGTTAAGATCGGTGACGACCTGTTTTTGAAGGGCTTTGACATTGTCCTGTTTTTGAGAAGCGAAAGTCAGCCGGCTTACCACGTCAGATCCGTGGGAAGCCTGGCTGTTCTTTATCGACAGAGAAAAATGATCCTTTCTCTTGTCAAGGTCTATCATGAAACCGGCGATATTCGTCGAGCCGATATCGACCGCGAGGCCGAGATTAGCCATTATTTTTTGCCGAATATTTCCTTGGCTTTATCGATAGTCTTTTGCGCGGTGTCTTTCGCTCCTGCCGCCATCTCTTTTATTTTAGGGCTCCATTTGTCGCTTTCTTCCTGGAGCTTTTTTCTGGACTCGTCACCCTTCTGCGGAGCGAACAGCATCCCGATCACCGCTCCGACCATCCCGCCCGTGAGGAAACTTTTGATCTTACCCATATCTCACTCTCCTTTCTTTCTAAATAATATCTGAGCAGCTTTTTTGAGGCCGGCGCCTATGCTCTCGATCTCGACCTTCGGATTTTTCACGAACCGCTGGACATAAGTGTTTGCTTTTTCCATACCCTGAGCCATCATGTCGAGCTTCCCGAACACCAGCCCCGTTATCCTGTCAAACCGGCCGAGAAAACTATTGACCGAACCCGATATGCCAGACATATCGTTTAAAAGCGGCCGGAACTCGGCGCTGAGGTCGTTCAGCATCTTGTCCACCGGCTTGAGGATCCTCCTGACATGTGACAGAAGCATTATAACGTAGGCTATCATTACCAGGATACCTATGGTGACCGCGACCAGACATATGATCAGGACAAGATTGATGTTCATTGTTCACCTCCGGTTAATTCTTCCCGCTTTTCCTCGGCAGCTTTCTGTGCTTCGGTTATGGCTTCTGTCAGCCTGTTTATGCCTTCCTCTATGGAACTGATAGTGCCGCTTATTGCTTCATCGCTGTTATGCCTGATGTCCTCGGCCGTGTCGCCGCATCCTTTTTTTGCCTCGTCTACCTTTTCTTTTACTTTTTCCCGCAATTCTTTACCCGAAAAAGGCGTAAAAAGCGCCGCGACGGCGCCCGCGACCGCAGCCCCGAGAAAGAATCCGCCAAAAGAAAGCCTGCTTCTGCCGGACATATCACGCACCCCCTTTTGGATAAGAACCCAGTATCTTCAGGAACGCCACTTTATTCGTAATATCGGAGACCGCTTCGGATATCATTTTGTCCTTACGGTGTCCCTCCATGTCGACAAAGAAAAAGTAATCCCCGAGCGCTTTCTTGGAGGGGCGTGACTCGATCTTGGTCAGGTTTATCCCCCTTGACGCGAACTCGCCAAGCACGGCAAAAAGGCCTCCCGGCTTATCGGCGATCACAGAAAACACTATTGATGTCTTGTCACTGCCCGTCGGTTTATGGTCGGTCTTTGAAAGCACGATGAACCTGGTCGCATTATCGCTGTAATCCGTGATGTCCTTCAGAAGCACTTTTAACCCGTAGATCTTAGCGGATCCCGATGAACCTATTGCCGCGATCCCTTCCTCCGCGGAGGAAGCCGCTGTTCTTGCCGCTTCCGAAGTGCTGGACGAAAACCGGATCTTTGCGTGCGGCAGATTTTTCCTCAGCCACGTCCTGCACTGTTCGATCGGCTGGGTGAACGATATCACTTCCTTTATTTCAGATAGCGTGATATCTTTTTTTGCCATCAAGCTTTGATGCACCGGCAGTATGATCTCGCCTTTGATCTTCAGGTCCACTTCTTTCGCGAGCATATCCTGCACGACGCCGACAGTACCTTCGATCGAGTTCTCTACAGGGACTATCCCCTCGTCAACCTCTTCCCTGTCAACGGCAAATAAGACATCATGGAAAGTAGGCATCGGCACCAGGTCGGCTTTAGTTTCAAGTTTTTTTAAATATACCTGCCCCGCTTCTTCGGAAAACGTACCTTCAGGCCCCAGGTAGCCTATCTTCTTTGTCATTTGATCTATTTTACCTCTTTAAAGCGGGATATCTCAAGCCCTGACTCTATAAGCATGTTTGACGCAAGGTCGTCGGGATAATCGCCTTCAAATACCACTCTTTTTATCCCCGCGTTTATCATCATCTTCACGCAAATGACGCACGGCTGGTGCGTGCAGTAAAGTGTCGAGCCTTCTATCTTCACTCCGTCCCAGGCTGCTTGTATTATTGCGTTCTGCTCGGCGTGAAGTCCGCGGCACAGCTCATGCCTTTGACCCGAAGGGATATTCATCTCTTTTCTGATGCAGCCCACGGCCTCGCAATGAGCAAGGCCTTTAGGGGCGCCGTTATATCCTGTGGAGAGAAGCCTTTTTTCTTTGACGACAACTGCCCCCACATTGCGTTTCAGGCATGCGGAACGCTTTGCGACCACCCTGGTTATTTCCATGAAATATTCGTCCCAGGTCGGCCGTTTTGCCGTCTTCAGCGGTTTATCTTTTTTTGGAGATCGCTTTTTTTGCCGCATCTATTATGTCTTTCGCCATCAGGCCGTATTTTTCGAGAAGTTCTGACGGGCTACCCGACTCGGTGAACATATCGGCGACACCCACCCTTATCACAGGAACGGGAAAATCCTGGGCGACCGTTTCGCACACCGCGCTGCCGAGCCCGCCCAATACGGAATGTTCCTCGGCTGTCACGATGGCGCCTGTCTCCCTGGCGGCCGATAATACCGCTTCTCTGTCAAGCGGTTTTATCGTATGCATGTTTATCACCCGGCACGAGAGCCCTTCTTTTTCGAGGATATCAGCCGCGTCAAGAGCGGTCGCTACCATTATCCCGCAAGCTATGAGAGTGACGTCTTTTCCTTTTCTGAACTCGACGCTTTTGCCTATCCTGAAATCGTAATCTTTATCTTGGTTTATTACCGGTACCGCTGACCTGCCGAGCCTGACATATGCCGGGCCGTGGAACTGAGCGACAGCACGGATAGCTTTTTCCGTTTCAACCGCGTCAGCCGGGACTACTACCGTCATATTGGGCAGCACCCTCATCAGGCAGATATCTTCAAGCGCGTGATGCGTAGCCCCGTCCTCGCCCACGGTGATCCCTCCGTGCGTGACGACGATCTTCACGTTCAATCTCGGATAGGCTACCGAGATCCTGACCTGATCCCACGCCCGGCCCGCCCCGAATACCGCGAAAGTCGAAGCGAACGCGATCTTTCCGCTGGCCGCAAGTCCCGCGGCAGTAGAGATCATGTCCTGCTCCGCGACCCCGCAGTTGATGAACCTGTCGGGAAATGCCTTGCAAAAAGACGCTGTCTTTGTGGAACACGCGAGATCTGCGTCAAGGACCACTATGTCCCTGTTCTGTTTCCCCAGCTCTACAAGGGTTTTTCCGTAAGCATCCCTTGTCGAAGCAAGCTGCCTGCTCATTGGCGGCACCTCAGCTCGGAAAGCGCTTTTTCCGTCTCTTCCTTGTTGGGAGCCTTGCCGTGAAAATCCACGTTATGTTCCATAAAAGAAACGCCTTTTCCTTTGACAGTGTCCGCGATTATTATCGTAGGCCTGCCTTTCGTTTTTTCCGCCTCATCGAACGCTTTTAACAGCGCCCGCACGTCATGCCCGTCTACTTTGTCGATGGCGTTCCACCTGAAAGCCCTCCATTTATCGGCCACAGGAGAGAGCCCTTTTATATCTTCGACACGTCCGTCGATCTGCAATTTATTGTGGTCCAGTATCACGGTCAGATTATCTGTCTTCCTGTGGCCGGCGCTCATCGCTGCCTCCCAGATCTGGCCTTCCTGCGATTCACCGTCCCCTATTATGCAGTAGATCCTGTGTTCTTTTTTATCCATTTTTGCCGCCAGCGCCATTCCCACCGCGACAGAAAGTCCCTGGCCCAGCGATCCTGTCGACATATCAATGCCAGGAAGCGAAGTCCTGTCCGGATGTCCCTGAAGCGATGTCCCGATCTGCCTTAATGTCTTCAGGTAATCCCTCGAAAAAAAACCTGCAAGCGAAAGCGCGGAATATACTGCCGGGGCAGCGTGGCCTTTGGAAAGGACCAGGCGGTCCCTGTCCTCCCACTGCGGATCGTCAGATCTATACCTCATTTTTTCAAAATAAAGAACGGCAACAATATCTGATATAGAAAGAGAACCGCCGGGATGGCCTGAACCCGACCTGCCTATCATCTCTATGATGTCTATCTTTATTTGGTTGGCTTTCGCCTCGATCTCTTTTATTTTTTCTTTAGAAATCATATTTTTTCTTTATATATTCAGGATATCACGAACATCTTTATAAAGTCAAAAACCTGATGTTTTTATTTCCAGCTCAAGTTTTATGCCGAATTTATCCATGACTATCGCCCTGATACGTTCGATAAGGAGCTTTATATCCGCGGCTTTGGCGCCGCCGGTATTGACGATATAATTCGCGTGGATATTTGAAACTTCGGCGCCTCCTATCCTTTCTCCCTTGAGCCCCGCTTTTTCAATGATCTTGCCTGAAGGTTCTCCCGTAGTATTCTTAAAAACACACCCGGCCGAAGGAAGACCTATCGGCTGGGATGCGGTTTTAAGAAAAAGGATCTCTTCCTGTCTTTCCGATATCTTTTGAATATCTTCGCGCTTGAGCTCCAACAGGATCTCTATGATGATCTGAGAGCCTTTATCAAGATCGGAGCCCCTGTAAGAAAATCCGCAAGCGATCTTCGGTATCTTTTTGACCTTGCCTTCTTTTGTCAGGACCGTGACGGACCTTACAAGGCTGCTTATGCTCGTCCCCCAGGCTGACATGTTCATCGCTATAGCGCCTCCCAAAGCCGCCGGGATCCCTATAAGCGGTTCAAGGCCCGAAAGGCCGGACTCGGAACATTTATAAATAAGCGTTTTCATAAAAACGCCCGCCTGCGCGGTGACCGAAGTACCCTTTATTTTAATGCCGTTCATGTTCCCCGCAAGTTTTATCACGACTCCCCTGATGCCCTCGTCCGAGACCAGGAGGTTTGACCCCTTGCCTATCACGATGAAAGAAGTTTTATGGGAATTCAATATTTTCAACGCTTTTTTAAGGCTCCCGGCATCTTCGGGAGAGAACATGATGTCAGCCGGTCCGCCGACCTTGAATGTGGTGTGCCTCGCCATGGGCTCGTTTTTCAGGACCTCTCCCTTGCATTGCTTGCAAAGCTCGTCAAATAAGTTTTTCATTTCTTTGTTTCTCCCTCAGACGGCTGTATATTTCCTTTGCGATGACGTGTATATCCCCGGCTCCCATTGTAAGGACAAGGTCCCCTTCTTTCAAGGAGTTTATGAGGTGATCGGCGATCTCCTGCTTTTTAGGGAGATACAGCACGTTCTTTTTGTTCTTTCTGATCTCTTCGACGATCGTCTCGCCGGTGATGCCGGATATAGGATTTTCTCCCGCCGAATAGATATCGGTGATGATAACCTCGTCCGCAAATCCAAAAGCTTTTCCGAAATCCTCCTTCAGATGCATGGTCCTCGAATACCTGTGAGGCTGGAACACGCATATCAATCTTTTTACCGTGGACCAGCTTTGTTTTGCCGATCTGAGCGTCACCGCGATCTCGGTGGGATGATGCGCGTAGTCGTCATATATAAGTATGCCTCCTACTTTTCCTATCAGCTGGAACCTTCTCCTCACTCCGGTAAAACACCTTAAAGCCGTGTTTATGCTCATAAAATCTATCCCGGCTTCGAGGCCCACGGCTATCGAAGCAAGCGCGTTCTCGACATTCTGGCTGCCGGGAACATTAAGCTTGACCTCGCCCAGCGTCCTGCCGTTATTTAAGACCTCGAATTTCACGCTGCCCTCACCCGAGATCATGTTCTTTGCCTTTATCTGGGCATCCTCGCTGAACCCGTACAGTACAGTTGAAGCCTCAGTCTCG
Organism: Candidatus Saganbacteria bacterium; assembly: GCA_026387835.1. Taxonomy (NCBI): domain Bacteria; kingdom Bacillati; species Candidatus Saganbacteria bacterium. The sequence continues at coordinate 161,971 of JAPLKZ010000007.1, read as the reverse complement.
ATCTTTTTCAGAAGCAGCTTGTTATTGGGATGGTCCGCGCAGATTATCAGATGCCCGTCAGGAGGCAGCAAATCGGCAAAATCCCTGAAGGTTTCCATTATGCTGTCTATCCCGCTGTAATGGTCGAGATGATCGGCCTCTATGTTGGTAATTACGCTCATCTTCGGCCTCAGGAACAAAAACGACCCGTCACTCTCGTCCGCTTCGGCTATGGCAAATCTGCCGCTGCCGAGTTTGGCATTCCCTCCGACATCATTGGTCTCGCCGCCTATAAGAAATGTCGGTTCGAACCCGCATTTCGTAAATACCAGCGATGTCATCGATGTGGTCGTTGTCTTTCCGTGGGTCCCCGCTATCGCTATAGGGGTCTTTGATTGTGAAAGTATCCAGGAAAGCATTTCCGCTCTTGCTATGGTCTTTATCTGCGACGCGCCGGCCTCCGCTAACTCCGGGTTTTCCTTTGAGATCGCCGAAGAATATACTACTATGTCGGCTTCCCTGACGTTGGAAGCCGCGTGCCCGAAAAAAATGTGGGCCCCCATTTCACGGAGCCTTATGGTATTGGCGCTTTCCTTCAGGTCGGAACCGGACACTTTGTATCCCATCTCTATCAGTATCTTGGCAATGGCCCCGACCCCGCATCCCCCTACGCCGATAAGGTGGATGTTCTTGGCGCGCGTCATATCAAACTGTTTCATATATCAATTCCTTGATCTTTGACGCCGCGTCACTCTTATACATCGATCTTGCCGCTGCCGACATTTTTTCATATCTGCCTCTGTCAGAGAGCAGATCTTTGATCATATCCGAGAGCATCTTTCCCGACAATGAAGCGTCCTCGATCACCAAAGAAGCCCCTTTTTTACCGAATACCTCGGCGTTATAACGCTGGTGATCTTCGGCCGCGTGAGGATACGGCGCAAGCACCGAAGGAAGCCCCCTTGAAGCGATCTCGGCAAGGATAGTAGCTCCCGCCCTGCTTATTACAAGATCGCTCGCCGCAAGGACAGTCCCCATATCATGCGTATACGGGAATAATTTTATGCTTAAGATGCCTTTGTCGATCCCTGCGATCTTGTCTTCTAACAATATGAAATCACTTTCACCGCACAGATGGACCAGAGTGATATTTCTGTCCTTCATCAACGGCACGGCCTCAAGGATATATTTGTTCAGGGAGCGCGCCCCCTGGCTTCCTCCGACAACAAGGACCGTCTTGGCCCCGGGATTTATCCCCAGTTTATTTTTCGAGACCTGCCCGTTCGCTGAAACGATGCCTTCTCTTACCGGATTTCCGGTGACAACGGTCCTGGCCGGATCAAAATATTTTGCGCTCTCTTCAAAAGAGACCGCGATTTTTTTTGCCAGTTTTGAAACTATGCGGTTCGCCCTGCCCGGCAGGACGTTCTGCTCATGGAGTATGACCGGCACATTTAACATCACGGCGGCAAAAACTACCGGCAGGCTGGAATATCCTCCGGTTGAAAGCAGGACATCCGGCTTGAAAAACAACAACTTTACAGCAGCCTGAAAAAGACCGGCAGGGTATAATACAAGCGCCTTTAAAATATCGAACGGCGTCGTTTTTTGAAGACCGGAAGATAAAATATAATTCGCGTCCAGCCCTTCGCTGTTAAATATGCTTTTTTCTATCTTCTTTCCTGAACCGAAGAACAGGATCTTTGCATCGGGGCGGTCTTTAAGTATGCTCCTCGCGACCGCTATCCCGGGATAAATATGGCCGCCGGTACCTGCCGCGCACACGGCGATCCTTATTTCTTTTAATGTCTTAATCATCGGCTGTCACGCTCTTTCACGGAAAGAAGAGATGTTCAGCAGTATCCCGACAGTGAACATCATCACTATCAGGGATGTGCCGCCGTAACTGATGAACGGAAGCGGGACCCCTGTCGTCGGGATCAAGTCGACGACCACGCCCATATTGACGACCGCTTCTAAAGCTATAAATGATGTCAGGCCGCCGGCCAGAAGCATCCCGAACCGGTCAGGGCACTGCCTGCATATTTTCAATCCTCTTCCTATGAACCATATGAACAGCAGTATTACTCCCAAAGCCCCCAAAAACCCGCCCTCTTCGCAAAGTATGGCGTAGATGAAGTCCGTGTATTGTTCCGGAAGATAGAGGAATTTTTGTCTGCTCGCACCAAGTCCGAGGCCCATGAACCCGCCGGAACCCACCGCGATCATCGACTGTATGATATGAAATCCTGCTCCTCTCGGATCCTTCCACGGGTCGATAAAAGTTATGATACGCTGCCATCTGTAGGAGCTGACAAAACTTGATAACAGAAATGCCGCTACGCCACCCGCGAAAAGCAAAGACAGGTGTACCGCTTTTGCCCCCGCGAGATAGAACATGATAAAAGCGGTCCCGAATATCACGAACACTGTACCGAGGTCCGGCTGTATAAGCACGATAAAACAGAATCCGCCGACCACAAGAAGAGGAGGAAAAAGCCCTTTTATGAATTCGCGGATGACAGCTCCTTTGCGTGCCAGCACGTCCGCCAGGTATATAACGACAGCGATCTTTGCGAGCTCGGAAGGCTGAAATGAAATGAACCCGAGATCGATCCATCTGGAAGCGCCTCCGGCCGAGTGGCCGATCATAGGCAGAAAAACGACCGCGAGAAGGAACAGCGAGCCCCCCATTATCCAGGCGGTCCATTTTCTGTAGTTGTCATAATCAATACGGTAGCCCGCGTACATCGCGATGAACCCGAGCGCGACATACAAAGACTGCTTGATAAGATACATGAACGGGTTCCCCGCTCTCAGGGACTGGGTCGTCGTCGCGCTGAACACCATCACAAGTCCGACAGCGACGAGAGCTGTCACGCAAATTAACAGGAATATATCCGGTCTTTTTTTATCCATTGTCCACCCGTCAGATCCCGATCTCCATCACCGATTTTTTGAACGCCCTGCCCCTGTCCTCATAATCCTTGAACATGTCAAAACTCGCGCATGCCGGCGAAAGCAGGACAATACCTCCGTCTTTTGACCTTTCAAAAGATATCCGCACCGCTTCTTCCATGGATGACGCTTTCTCGATATCAGTGAAACCGGAAGCCCTCAGTTCTTCTTCGAATCTTTTTGCGGCCTCCCCTATAAGAATGACCTTCTTTGCAGTATTGAGGATGACAGAACACATCGGCTTAAGGTCAGTGCCTTTGTCCCTGCCGCCTAGTATCAGGACAAGCTCTCCGCCCTTTGACAACGTCTTCAATGCCACTATAGTCGAATCCGGATTGGTAGCCTTTGAATCGTTATAGAACTCAATGCCCTTTAACGTTCTGACATGTTCTATCCTGTGTTCCACTCCAGGGAATTCTTTCATTGTCTTTTCTATATCGGCGCAAGATATCCCGCAAATCAAAGATGCTGCCGCTACTGCCAGGCAATTTTCGACATTATGACTTCCTTTTATTTTGATATCTTCTAACTTAATCACAGCTTCCAAATAGTTTTCTTTCAGCCTTACGATATAGCCGTCATTTACAAAAAGGCCACCTTCAACAGCGACTTCGCGGCTGAAAGGATATTTTCTGGAGGAAGCTTTGTCGGCCATCTTTCTGACCGTGATGTCGTCATGATTAAAGACCAGATAGTCTCCGGGCACCTGGTTCTCGAATATCTTTTCTTTCGCAGCCGTATAAGCTTCCATTGTCTTGTAGCGCTCAAGATGATCGGGCGTTACATTCAGGAGTACAGCTATTTGAGGCCTGAATTTCTCTATCGCCTCAAGCTGGTAGCTGCTTATTTCGGCAATGATGAAATCAAGATCTTTGTCGTCCACTTCAGAAAGCGGGTCGCCTATGTTGCCTGCTACAGCAACCCTGTATCCCGCTTTCCTGAATATCTCACCAATCAGGGTCGTTGTAGTCGTTTTTCCGTTCGTTCCCGTGACCGCGATCACCGGCTTGCTGAAAAATGAAAATGCAAGTTCCACTTCTGAAATAACAGCAATACCCGCTTTTTTTGCTTCTTCGATCGCGGGGATATCGATATGGACGCCGGGGCTCACGACTATCAGGTCGCTGTCCTTTATAAAATCGAACGTGTGACCGCCGTATTCAAATTGGATATCCTTCATCCAATCCATAAGAGAGGCTGCCTTCCCCGATTCCGAAACCTTCACGACAGCTCCCGACTGCAACAATCTCTTTGCGGCTGCCTGTCCGCTTTTACCGAAACCTATTATTGATATTTTTTTATTTATATAATCCATTTTCCAATGCTTCTCCTAGCGGATGATAACTCCGAGTATTCCAAGTATCAGGCCCGTTGCCCAAAACATGAACACGATCTTTTTCTCTTTCATCCCGGACAACTCAAAATGATGATGCAAAGGGCTCATCTTAAACACTCTTCTGCCTGTGGTCTTGAACGAGATCACCTGTATGATCACCGAGAGCGTCTCTATGACGAACACGCCGCCGATCAGTATCAATAATAATTCTTTATGCAGCAATACGGCCATCCCTGCTAAAAACGCGCCCACCGCAAGCGATCCGCAATCGCCCATAAAGATCTTCGCAGGGTTAAAATTGAAGATCAGAAAACCCGCCAATGCTCCGGCCATTATAATGCAGAGAGACGCGGTATCAATCATACCGAGCTTTCCCGCTATTATGGAATATGATGTGATAGCGATAACAGAAGTCCCCGCTAGAAGACCGTCAAGCCCATCCGTTAGATTTGTTGCATTCGCAGCAGCCACTATCATAAACACTACGAACGGAAGATAAAGATAACCGAGATCGAAATGAAATACTTTCAAAATACCTGAGGCGCCCGTCTCATGCCCGGCCATAAGAATATATGCCCCGAACAACAGCGCAATAATTATCTGTAAAGACATCTTATGTGAAGGGCTGAGAGCATCGCTCTTTCTCAGTAAGACCTTTATAAGGTCGTCAAGCAGGCCGATTATACCGAAACCTACCGTCAGCAGTAAAAGAGCCAGGAGCTTTCCGTCGATGTCCACGAATATGGAGGCCATAATGGTGAAAGTCAGAAGGACTGCGATCCCTCCCATCGTAGCTGTGCCTTTTTTCTTTTGATGTCCTGCGGGCCCCTCATCACGGATCGCCTGGCCTATCATTAATAACCTGAATAATCTGATGGTTATATATATCAGGCTTGCTGAAAGAATGATAGACACGCAAAACAGAAATATGGAATTCATTCTATATATTATAACAAAAATGGAACTGGACCGTGAGGGCCCGGATTTAAGGCGTAAAAAAATGCTCCCCGATTGGATCGGGGAGCATATATCTTCTAGAAGACTAGATCTTCAAGATCAGATCTTCGCCGAATAAGCTATAGAGATCTGGTTGTTAGTATAACTTGTTCCAAAGTTATATGAGTTATATGAAAACTCTCCAACTACAGCAGAACTCTTTGATAGCAGCATCTGTGTGCCTACCGCAACCTCTATCCTGGAACCCGTGGTTGTGGCTGTCCCTCCGGGTATAGGATAATTGTTCTGATTCAGACTGTGGTAAACAAGTGCGCCATACGGCACCCAAGGAACCATGATCTTACTTACGATAGCACCTATGCCTATATCACCCAACGCATTTATCATATCAAGACCCGGTATGGAAACTTTTGTCGTGTCGGCCTCATATCCTAATACGGCCGCCACAGACACCGGCATCCCTTGCTTCGCATTTTCTGTAAGAACAGCATATTTTAAAGCAAGCGCTAGAGCCATCGCGTTTC
>JAPLKZ010000007.1:5283-156186 GCA_026387835.1 Candidatus Saganbacteria bacterium | reverse complement strand
TCAAGGGTGTTAGTTATACCGTATCCGAGAAATCCACCAACTCCATACAGATTATCGTTTGCAAGCGAGTTCATGTCATATTCGGCAGCTCCCAACCAACCCATTTTGCCTTGGCCCATAGGGTTTGCCGTTAGAAGCACTTGGGCGCCTGCAACGGATGCGATGACAATCATAATAGTCAATGCTAATAATAATTTCTTCATTTTCTCACCTCCCCTCTCTTTGATTTGAAATTATAACAGATGTTACACCTTTGTCAAGAATATTTTACATTGCAGCAAAGAATATTTAACATAAGGCCTTTCGTATTCCTAAAACACGAAAGACCATTATGCTATAAAACAAGAAATTGGATTACAGATACAGATGCGCTCCAATAGTAGCAGTGTTAAAAATGCTGAAAGTCGTAGTATTAGCTAATGATGTGACACTTACAGGCCAGACCTTAAGTTCAAGTACTAAAGATTGGTTTATTTTTGTGTCCACTCCGCAGGTGAAAGCTGCCGTCCATGTTGATCCGCCTGTTGCCGAGGTAAGGTTAAATATTCCGCCAATATTTACCTCGTTACCGGATATTTTCGTGACATCAACGTCTCCGGCAAGCAACAACGTAAAAACACTGGTTCCGGCTGCAGAAGCAAATCCAACTCCCAACTGACCGCGGGCGTCATTTGAGAAATTATACCTCAATGTCGGTGTACCACCGTAAAACCCAACACCTAATTTTCCCGAATCACCTGTCTTTGCCGGGGTCGTTCCATCAGCGAACGAAATGGCTGATAACATTAGTATTAATACAACTGACAATCCTATTAATTTTTTCAATTCTTTCACCCCCCTTCTATACTATTTTATTCCCTTGTATCCCTGATAAAATTAGCAAGCCAGCTCGCCGCAAGGTCTTTGCAGCCGAGCCCGAAAGCTATCGCGCCCGCCAGAGCGAAGAAACCGAGGATTATATCCGGCCTCGCAATGACCTGGGCCGAAATGCCGAGCATATCGAGTCCCATGACTATACCGTAGATCACGGTCACATATTGAGCTAATTTTGCTATCAGCCTGTATCCCGGCAGGAATATCAGGCCTCCGAGGAACAGGATCACGCCCGAAAGCAGAGAGCCGAGGACCACTGTAAGTATAAGCACAAATAAGGCATTGATCACATTACCGCTCAGATAGTTCAATATGACCCTTAATATTTTCAGGGCTGTAATATAATTCAGGGCGTAGATTATGGCGATCCCGCTTGCGAGCACTACCAGCCAGAAGATCATATCGCCCAACAGCGAGGTGAATGAATTATTGATGCCGGTCTTTTTAAGAAGGCCCTTCAGACCGATCGTGCCGGAAAGAGCATCGATCTTTACCAAATTAAAAATATAGCAGCAGACGGATTGCACGAGCTTTGCTATCAGGACCGCTATTATCAAAAGTACGATCCCGAGCAGGAGCTTCTGAATATGGACACCGAGCGGAGTGGCAAACAACCTCAGGACATCGGATATCGTGATCATGACAGGAAACCTCCTTTTATTTTATTCAAATGAAATTTATTATCAATGATACAAGTATGAATGTGACGGCAAGCCCCGCGGTAAGGCGGTCAAGCCCTTCCTCAAGCCCTTTTTGAGAGCCGAACACGTGGGCAGTTCCGCCAATGCCCCCGAGCCCTTCCCCTTTCGCACTGTGAAGAAGGACTGTGATGATGAGTCCGAGAGCGGAGATTATCTGAACTGCAAGAAGCAGTGATTTCATACGAATATTTTTGCACAGAGGCAGTAAAATGTCAATGAAGAAGACAAAATGCGGACTAAAAGATCAAATATATCCCTCCGATCATCAGCAATATCCCGCATATCTTTTTTATCCACACAGTTCCGTTGGAGCGCTCGTTCCAGTTCAGGTATTTTTGGACACTCTCTGTAGATGTCCCGGCAAAAACAATAACGCTGCAATGTCCGATCCCGTAAGCTAAAAGAAGCAGCATCCCGTACCACAGCTCTTTTGAGGAAAGGTTGAATACTATTGCCAGCATCGGTGCAAGATAGGCAAAAGTACACGGCCCCATGGCTATTCCAAATATCAGGCCGAGCATGAAAGCAGCAAACAATCCCTTTTTATTTCCGGCCCGTGACCGGTCGAACCTGCTAAAGAATGGCAAAGAGATTATTCCTGTCAAATGCAGGCCTATTATGATCAAGACAGCAGCAACAAAATAACTCCCAATGTTTCCGATATTTCCAAGCATCCTTCCCATTAGACCGGTGATCAGTCCTATTAGCGCAATCGTTATCAGTATCCCTAGCGAGAAAACCAGCGCTAAAGTGAATGCCTTTCTTGTCGTCATTTTCTCCTGATCGCTGATAAAACCGATTATCAAAGGGATGCTTGAAAGATGGCACGGGCTTAAGATTATACTCATTATCCCCCAGACGAATGCGGAGGCTACCGCGATATATGGAGTTGAATAAAGAGCTGAGGACAGAAAATTAAATATTTCCAGCATTTTGACCTAATTTCTTGTCTATTATTTTCGCGATTTCACTCGCCGGATAAAATCCTGTGTGACGGAAGAACTCTTTGCCCTTATTATCCATGAATACCTGGGTCGGGATCATATTTACCCCGTACTTTTCTGCGGCATAAGAACCCATGGGTTTCTTAATATCGTAAAAGATAACGATCACTTCACCTTTATATTTTTCCTCGATCTCTTTCATGACCGGCTGCATCATTTTGCATGGTATGCAATTTACAGATCCGATCTCGAGGAAGGTGATCTTTATATTGTTTTTGGGTTTGACCGCTTTTTTAGCGCTCTCAGCAGGGATAGAACTCATAATTAATAATAAAATAAATACTCCGGACACCAATATAAAACGGGTCTTGTTTCGCATTAATTTACACCTTTTCCCTTCATTGCTAAACCGGATCTCTTCTTCTGCTCTATTCTAAAATATGAAATTGAATAAGTATCCTGTCAGGATTATTCCCAGAGCGACTATCCCAAAAAACGTATAAAGGAGCCTTGGCTTTATAACTGATCTCAGTATCAGGAACTCCGGAAGTGATAATCCGGTGACCGCCATAAGAAAAGCAAGCGAAGTCCCCAGCGGAAGGCCTTTTAACATCAGGGCCTGAGCTACAGGTATAGCTCCCGCGCAGTTCGCATAAATAGGAACCCCTATGATCGTCGCTATGATCACGGCAAAAGGATTACTGCGCCCAGCATATTGTGTAAGAAGGTCTCCGGGCACATATCCGTGGATCAAAGCGCCTATCCCTATTCCAACCATTACATATATCCATACATACTTGAACACGTCGATCGAGTAATTGAAAGAATATATTATTCTTTCCTTTATAGGACTGCTGCCCGGCATATCGGCATTGTTGAATTTTGAACTGGAGATGTTCTCAGATACAAATCGCTCCATTTTCATCCTTCCGATCAGATATCCGGCCAGAGTTGCGATCGTCATCCCGCTCAGGATATAGATCAGCGACACCTGCCAGCCGAAAAGCCCCCATAGCATCACAACGGCTATCTCGTTTATCATCGGCGAAGCTATCAAAAACGACATCGTGACACCGAGAGGAATGCCTGACTGGAGCATTCCCATGAACAAAGGAATTGCAGAACAAGTGCAGAACGGCATAAATATCCCAAAAAATGAAACGAGAATATTCCCGATAACTTCAGATTTACCAGCAACGATTTTTCTTATCCTCTCGGGAGGTAGATATGTCCTCAGGAACGCGACAAAGAATATCACGCAGATGAGCATGAAATATATTTTCGGAACATCGTAGAAAAAGAAATTCATACTGTCCGCGAGATGCGTCTCTTTTGTCAGCCTCAATACATCATATGTAATAAGATCGGCAAACCATTTGAACATATCAATTCACCCCTTTCATTATTTCGCCGCTAGCGGCTTCTGAGCTCCGACTTTGATACTTGCAACAGAATCCGGCAAAATACCTTTTTCCTCTATCGGATAGATATCTTCACTTATTACCTTAATGTCATGAAATCCCGCTTTTTTAATATGGCCCAAATATTCTTCTTTTAGCACAGCTCCAGCGATACAACCGGTATAAGCTTCAATCGATTTCATAACAATCTTAGGCAAATCTTTTAATAGAACTAGATCCGATATCATCAGCCTGCCGCCCGGTTTCAGGACCCTGAAAGCTTCTTTAAATACTTTTTCCTTTTCCTGAGAAAGGTTTATAACACAATTAGAAATGATCACATCGACAGACGCGTTATCTACTGGAAGCTTCTCTATCTCTCCGAGCCTGAACTCAACATTCTTATAGCCGCCATTGAGGGCGTTCTGTTTCGCTTTTTTAACCATTTCGGGAGTCATGTCCACTCCTATCACTTTTCCGCTTTTGCCTACTTTAGATGACGCAAGAAATGCGTCAAATCCCGCGCCGCTGCCCAGGTCAAGGACGGTCTCCCCTTCTTTTAATGATGCTATTGCCACAGGATTACCGCAGCCCAGACCCAGATTTGATCCTTCAGGAACTGCTCCCATCTCCTGCCCGCTGTAACCGATATTTTTACTGATAACAGCCGCCGGACCGCTTCCGCAACAGGATGAGCCTGAACAACATCCTTTTTGTTTTCCAACCGCTATGCTGCCATATTTTTCTTTCACGGCTTTCTTTATAGTTTTATCTTTTCTTTTCATTTGAACCCTCCCCTCAGCCGCAAAGCCACACCTACCAGCGCTATCATTACCGGGACTTCCACAAGCGGACCGATAACAGCAGTAAAGGCAGGACCGGAATTGATCCCGAATACTGCGACTGCCACGGCAATTGCAAGCTCAAAATTGTTGCTTGCGGCCGTGAATGAAAGCGTTGTAGATTTTTTATAATTTGCGCCGAATCCTTTGCTCAAGGACCAGCTGATAAAAAACATCGCAATAAAGTATATGAGAAGCGGTATTGCTATCCTAAAGACATCATAAGGTATTTGTACAATGAGCTCTCCTTTTAAGCTGAACATGACAAATATTGTAAACAGCAGAGCGATCAGCGTTATCGGGCTGATCATAGGGATGAATCTGTCCTCGTACCAGGCCTTTCCTTTAGACTTGATAAGTGAAAATCTGGTAATGATACCTGCGAGGAACGGAATGCCAAGATAAATAAAAACACTTTTTGCCACATTAATAATAGAAATATTCACGATCGCGCCTTTTAATCCGAACAATCCCGGCAAGTATGTAATAAAGATCCAGGCGTAGACGCTGTAAAACAACACCTGAAAGATGCTGTTGAAAGCAATAAGCCCGGCGGCATATTCGCTGTCGCCATCCGCAAGCTCGTTCCAGACAATGACCATCGCGATACAGCGGGCAAGCCCGATCAAAATAAGGCCTACCATGTATTCCGGCCTGTCGCGGAGGAATAGCAGAGCAAGCGCGAACATGAGCACCGGTCCTATCAGCCAGTTTTGCACCAAAGACAAAATAAGCACTTTGACATCCGTAAAGACGTCTTTCAGTTCCTCATATTTAACTTTGGCGAGCGGAGGATACATCATAAGAATAAGGCCTATCGCTATAGGAATATTTGTTGTCCCGGACTGGAACCTGTTCCAGAACCCGACTATCTGCGGGAATAAGAAACCTATCCCGACCCCGGCAGCCATTACAGCAAATATCCACAAAGTCAGATACCTGTCTATGAACGACAACTTTTTAACTGTCATTATTGCCTCTCATTATTGTCTCTCCTTTTTAATTGGCCATTAGTCATTAGTTATTAGTCATTTTCCGAAGCTGCAGCATCCTCCCTCTATCTTTAACGCTTCCAGTTTTACCAGCCCGCGAGCGATCTTTTTCCTTGCCGATGATAATATCCTTGAGAACGTCGGCCTTGATATTTTCATCCTTTTGGCCGCCCTCTCCTGTTCAAGGCCTTCAAAGTCATAAAGCCTTATTGCCTCGAACTCATCCAGCGTTATAATTATCTCTCTGACTTCTTTCCTTGTTTTGCACTGCGGCTTAAAGAAGCGGAAGTCTTTATCGCATTTAATATGCCTTGTCTTTTTTGGCCTCATTTTGTTATGAACACCTGTTCATTACTCATCTTATCAGGCCGCATCGCACTTTGTCAACTATTTACCCTGAAATTCCGCCTCAATTTTATCGAGGTATATATTGAGAGGTATTATATTGCCAGCCAGCATCACATCTACGGGCAGATTTAAATGGGCTGTTGCCAGCCTTAGCGGCGTTGAGAGGCTCGGCTCTAATGTCGACCTTTCGCCGTCCATTGACAGGCTTATGAAAGTCTTTGGAAGAAGGCTTGCGATAATCCCGAGCGCGGAGTGTTCCAGCCTGATGAGGTACAGGTTTGATCGGGCAAGACGCGATGGGATCACTATAGCCGACAACCTTGAAAAACTCGATGCTTTGAGGAAAAAGACTGAAAATGGCGGAAAAAATGTCCTCGGGATCCCGTTCGGGGACGATACCGAAGCTCTTGTTGTTTCCTACCAAGCTCTTGACAGCTCCTCACCGCTGGATAGTTTCAGGATAAACTTCGGCAATCATGCGAGATGCCTGGAACACCATTCTAATGATGAGGAAAGCAGCTTTACCACGGACAGGGGTGGCGCTTTATTTGACGAAACAATAGAGGCTGCAGGACTCCCTTTTATTTTGAAGAATATGGAGGTCGTCAAGCTGGCCGAGAGACTTGACGGCAAAACCGGATATGACACTTCGGATATTCGTCCCATGATATGGACCACGCAAAAAGAAAAAGATGCCGCCGCCGGTATTTTCGCACTGACAAAATTCCTTCCTGAAAGGACCATCGGGCTCCACCTGACCGCGGGATCTTACAAAGTATTCGATCAGGTATGGCCGGCAAGCTCCTTCCATGAGGTCGCCGATCATTTCCTTAAAAAGAACTACAATATCCTTTTTATATGCGGTTCTCTTTTCGGCCATATTCCGGAAAACATGATGGACGACAACCAAAGATATTCGCATCTTGCCGCGCTCAGTAACAAAGAGATACACGAGAAATTCCTTGCGGAGCTGTCAGACAGGCACAGGGCTATCAAAGGCAACAAGCCATTCGGGCTGTTCTTCGGGGATGTGCTTGAAGAAGCGGAAGTGATCAGGATGTGCAGGAGCTTCTTGTCCATCGATACAGGGCCATCGCACCTTGCCTCTACCGTTGGCACTCCGAAGGTCACGATCGCGCACGATTGGCTCCAAAAATTAGTCTGGGTCAGGACGACCGGGCAGGATAAGTCTCTAGTTGCAAGAATTGACGGCAATAAAGTCATCGGGCCCGGACCTGTTGATGTCATAGTTGCAATGGAGGAAGTGCTTCACAGGTAAATCTTCCGGGCCGAGCCGGCCAATAATAACGGATATTTAGAAATTAAGTGAAATTTCCAAAAAAACCGTTCGATGTATTTATAGACGAAGTTATCTGTCAGAGGAGGAAAATAAAATGGGACTTCAAGCGAGCTGGCTTCCCCATAAAGTAAATCTTTTTACTGCGCGGCCGAATATTCGTTCTTTGTCTGCATTGCAGGGCTGCAGAAAGATATGGGCGGTTGTCCATGGCGGCGGACCTGCTCCGGGTAGCAGCGCCGCTGTCAAGGGAGCTGCCATTGCGGCGATCATCCGCGGGGACGGGATCGTAGCTTTTGAGGACGGATTCGCGGGACTTAAGGCGGGGAACGCTGTAGTCCTTACCAGACAGCTTATATCACGACTTGAGGCGATCGGAGCGATATGTTGCGGGACGTCAAGATTTAACCCTAAGGAAGCGGACAGAGCCGAGATCGTGAAGAATTTGAAAGGCTGGGGTTTTGACGGTCTTCTCGGGATCGGCGGGGACGACACAAACACTACTAACAGAAGGCTCGCAAGCCTTGGATTTCCTGTTGTAGGCGTGCCGAAAACGATCGACGATGACGTGCCGATGACCGGGATCACGCACGGGCATTTTACGGTCGTGGACGGCATGGCAGAAGCTATGATGGCCTTGAAGGATGATGCCGCCGCGCAGGATATCGCTTCAATATTCATTGCGGAACTTATGGGAAGAAGTTCGGGAGCTTTGGCCCTGCGGTCTGCAAAAGCCGCAGGCGCGACAGGGATATTCATACCGGAAGAGTTCTCTCTTAACGGGATAAGGCAGATACTAAAGGCAAGCTTTGCCTCCAAGGACCAGATCCTCGCCAGGACAGCAAGGATGCTTGAGGTCAACGGGCAGATACTGAGCACCGTGGATTTTATCAGGGCCGTAGAAGGAAACGGTATAACGGACGGAAGCCTTAAGCTCAACGCGACATTGCTTGCAAGAGAGATCGCCCAGACGATAAGTGACCGCGCAGGGACTAACAGGAACGGGCCGAAATACGGACTGTTCGCTGTCGCGGAAGGAATTGCTGACAGGCTGCCGACAAAAGTCTGCAAAACAGACGCAAAGGGGAAACCAATTAAATTTGAAGTCCTGGGATTAGGCGCTCAGGTCATAATCGGGATCGATAATCATAGTAATCCGAGGCTTGCTGATGTGGGTATTGCGCAAGCCCTTACCCCGCTTGTTAAAAAAGCGGCAAAGGACCTTGGTATCGACCTAAAGGTAGTCCCGAAACAACTGGGATATGAATTCAGATGCAGACGCCCTAACAGTTTTGATATAGGTCTTGGGCTTGAGGAGGGTGGTAAAGCGATAGAACTTCTTGACGCGGGCATGTCCGGCGTCATGGTGATATCAAAAGGATTCGGGAACCTGGGATATGTAAGATACGAAGACCTTTTGGTAGACGGAGCCGACCATTTACTCAAAAGACTTTTGGACCTGGGCAGTACTATGTACACTCAGGCCGCGGACATGCAGATGTTCAAAGCGCACAGGGATTGCGGTCCGAAACAACTACCATAATAGAAATGCTGGATAGATAGTTTTAAAGATCCCGGTATTTAGCCGGGGTCTTTTTATTTCTTCTCCAGAATAACAAACAGGATCGCAGATATTGCCGCCGCTACACTACCAAAGATGAAAGGCACACTGACACCGACATATGTCCAGAGAAGTCCGGCAATAAGAGAAGCAAAGAACGTGCAGAGGCCGACCGTTGTCTGATAGATGCCAAAGGCCGTGCCCGTCTTCTCGTTCGGGACCAGATTTGAAATGTAGGCTTTCCCTACCCCTTCGGTAAGTGCCATGTATATCCCGTAAAGAGGGAAAAGAACCCAAAGAAATACACTTGAATGTATTGCGCCAAATAAAAGATAAACAAAGGCAAAAAGCAAAAAACCGCTTAGAAGAACTTTTCTTGGTCCAATCTTATCAGACACTATTCCTGCCGGCATTGAAAACATTGCATATGTGAAATTGAAAAGTACGTATGTAAGCACTATCAAAGTGAGTGACAGGCCTAAATTTTGCGCCCGCAAGATCAGAAAGGCATCCGAACTGTTGCCTAAAGCAAAAATAAAACTGATCAGCAAATATATTTTAAAAGAAGGGTCGAGATCCTGCCATTTAAAATGGAACGCTTCGAAAGGACCGGTTTCTTTTCTTTTTTCTTTTACAAAGATGACAAGCAGGAGGATCCCGATAAAAGCCGGGATGAATGCAAGAAAGAATATGAGACGCAGATTATCATTCAAAAATCGGATTGCGATCAGAGCGAGGAGCGGGCCTATCACCGCTCCCAGAGTATCCAGGCCGCGGTGAAAACCGAACGATCTTCCTCTGACCGTGGCATCCGAGCTTTCGGCGATCAAAGCATCCCGCGCTGAAGTCCGCACCCCTTTTCCGAAACGGTCGACAAATCTGGCAAACAGGACCAGAGGCCAGCTGAAAGCAAAGCTTAAAAGTATTTTTGAAAATGCCGAGAATAAATATCCTGCAACTGTAAAGGGTTTTCTTGAACGGAATTTGTCGGAAAGCCATCCTGAGACGACTTTTAATAAGCTCGCGGTTGATTCGGCTATCCCCTCTATCAGACCGACTATTGCCACCGGCGCGCCCAGGACGCTTGTGAGGAATATAGGGACAAGAGGATAGATCATCTCCGAGGCGACATCGTTAAAGAAACTGACAAGACCGAGCCAGACAACGTTTTTCGGGATCTTTGTTTTCATACTTAACCCATTTTACTATAATTATATGCGCGGCGCCCCCTCGGCTTCGCTCGGGACAAGCTTTGACGAAGCCTGCCCGCATTGCTACGCGAGTGGTGAGACGCAAGCAGTTGTACGATTTTCTCGTACACCTAGCTTCCTATTTTTGTTTTATTTGCCTTTGTTTCTTCGCCGGCGGAAGATAGTTCTCGGATGTGATGACGCTTTTGCCCGTTTTTGATTCCAATTCCAACCGGGCTTTTCTTGCAATTTTTCCGCCTTTTTCCCCTGCTTTCGCGTTCTCGGGCATTCCTGTGGCATTGACGCTTTCGGCAATCTGTCTCGTGGAGAGTTCAGCAAGTGCGGTAAAAATCAGTTCTGCTTCGCTCATATGATCACGGAGATTCTGCGTTTTAAGACCTTTGATACCCTTATGTTTTTTCACTGAAACACCGCTCCATTCCCGGTGAATGATGTTTGTGAGAACAGCATATTCCTCTTCTTTGGTTATTTCATGGTCTTTCCAGTAGTCAGTGAGTTTATTCCTGGTTTCCTGCCCCATCATCCGCTGTTGGATCCACTTTTCACTTCTACCGAGTTGCTGCCAGTATTCGCGGGCGCGGTCAAGTGAGCGCGCGGGATCGCTCATATCCTGCAACCGTTCATACCCCACTTTTGCCAGCCACAGCTTTATCGGTTCCGCCTTGGGGCTGGGAACAGACTGAATAAGCCGAAGCATCGTTTCGGTGTCAGCCATATCCGTTATTCTCATTTTCCCGTCAGCGGCAGGCATTTTCAAACCGTTACATTTTGTAACGGTTTCATTTGCGCCTTCATCCAGTAAACGCTTTTTTAGAACTCTCCAATATACGGCCGGATTTTGGCTGTCAGTTAAAACCGCGACGATGTCCACAACAGAAAAATACCATTTTTCCGCTTTACTATCCCAGATCCTGCGAATTCCCTTTCCTTCAAATACCGCGATTTTATCTTCTTTCATTATTATTTCCTCCTCAACTGTAGGATTTTTCAACACCTCTCACAGCGATCCGCCTCGTAAGAGCTGACCGAAGCGTTCTATCTCCATATTACAGCAATCAGCCCGCCATCAAAGACCGCAGTTCGTCGTTCGCAGCTCGCAGTACGTACTGCTAACTGCGTGCTGCCTTAAGAGAAATCCACTATTTGAAAAGCGTTAGTCCTCTTCTTCCCTATATGCTCCATCGTCATGTATTCGCTGCCGACGTGCAGGTTTTGATCATTTGATGTGATACTATTCGACCACTTCTTTCTTTTCATTCGAAGGCACTGTTTTTACATGCTTTTCGAATATTTCATATTGGGCCCCTGTCATTTCCATACACATACGCTTTCCTGTTTTCTGTCCGTCTTCATCTATTTCCTTAAGGCAGACCGTGACACTCTTCACCGTTGACAGATCCCTTTTTGTTTCCATTATTCAGCCCTTCCTTTCATGAAAAATCCACCACATCAAACGCCGTCATCCCGTCTTCACCCACTTCGTCGGAATCCGCATCAGTTTTACCGCAAACCTGTTATTATCCCCGTAATCAAACAGGAACAACATCATTTCTCCGACTTGCTGAAACGCCTGACTGATCTTTGTCTTTTTTACGCTTTTGGAACCCGTGCAAGATGTTTCCGCTTCCGCGTCAACGAAAAGCTCATAGGCCTTGGATGAATTGCTCAATTTCTCGAAATCGCTGTAAAATCCGAAGCAGTGGTCCAGTTCAAAGTCAAATTCCTTGACGATCTTTTCAGCAAACTTATAAAGGCTGTCGTTCCCCTTAGCCTTAATTGTCTTACGTGTTCCATCTTCTTCACAAAATACATCAAATTCATACATTTCATTCATATTTCCTCCTTTTATTCACATCATAAAGCTTTTGTGAATAATGCGGGCTTCATTTGATTTAATTACTTCCGAAACAGTTAATTATTAAATGGATTCTCTCTTATTTATTGAGAATGCCTTGAATTCATTTTTTTGTTCTAACGTTTAACATTTATTAACTAGTTCTCCATCCATTTTTTGACTCAATTGCGAGGCATTTATTTGACCCTGTTCTTCAACATTAACTAGTATTAACTAATTCATCGGCTATTTAATTAGCCATTTCCCTGTTCTTTTCTTGCCCTCAAAACGGACTTTTCCATCATCTTTCAGCTCTTGAAGAAAATTATTGATCGTTTTCTGATCAAATCCAAGCGCGTCTCTGAAATCAGTATTCCTGGCACCCTTTTTATTCTTTTTCAAATGTTCAACTATCAACTGCTTATTTCTATCACGAGAAAGACCGGCAATGCGCGTGTAAATGCCTGCTTTGCCCTGGTACTCATACCATTTATGAGAAAGGATATATTGGGTTGAGCTTGTTCTTCCAATTTTCTCGATTATCCCCATTTCAAGAAATTTATCCTTGAACTTTAGGGATTTTACTTTTTTGTTTTCCCTAATATTTTCCAATTCATATATTTCTTCGAAAGTTAATGATATTTGTTTCTCGTTCGCAACTTTTTCAAGAAACTTGATAAACTGTTCATCTTTAACTTTAGCAGGGATACTAAGTTTTACGGAATATTGATCGCTCCCTTTAAAGCTGGGCAGCCCTTTCCCCTCTCGTATGGTAGTTCCAAATATAACCTCCATTCCCTGCCCTGATCTTTCAATCAAACCCGCTTTTTCCAGTATCTCGGCAATACGCCTGTTCCTCCATTCAGATTTTTCGATGATATTTTCCGGGGTTATCCCCGGCAAAAAACCTCCGGGACTTTCTATCGTGAACTCGTCAGGTGAAGCTTTGATAATAATTGACGCGGTTTCTGTCTTATAATCCCTGTGAGCTACGGCATTTAATACTGCTTCACGTATTGGAGCTTCCGTGAACGCGGATATCTCTCTTTGGACAAATCCTTCCTGGAATGGTGTCCTTGAATTCCTCGCGTTGATGATAGCCCAAATATCATCGTATATCTTAAAGAACGGATCTCTCCAACTTGAACGAAAATCATGGCTGATTTTCTTCTCCTGACGCCATTCGTATATTATTTCCGCACCCGGCAACAATTCAGCTATTTTTTCTTTTTTCCCGAACAGAATCAACCCGGCATAATTAATTTCTTTATCTGTGAAAATCTCTATTGATCTCAATATTTTCTCCGTGTCATGGCTCAAATATTCCAGTTTGCCTTGTTTTTTCGCCCAAAGCGCTCTAAATCTATTGACGGATTCTTCATCTATATCAGAAAGAGCTAATCCCGGCACAATCTGAGCGGAAAAGTCTTTTATGGTTTCCATCACGATTTCTCTTATCTTATCTGATGTCATTTCAACCAGCGAACTGCCGGCCCGCATTAGATATCTGCCATTTGATTTTATTAAAATACCGACCGGATGACTTGGAATATGAAATATAACAACTCTTTTTGTGTCTATTTTGAGCTCTTCGGCATCTACTCTTATAGAAAGAGCTTGTAGAAGCTTAATTGGTAATTCATGTAATGTTCCTGCAAATGATTTCGTTCCTATTATCTCTCTTTCTTTATCGGTAACACCTAATATCAGCTTGCCGCCTCCCTCATTAGCAATTGCGGCACAATAATCAGAAAGTGACTGGGAACTAATGCTCGAAGGTTTACATTCCAAATGCGCCCCTTCCGGCTCTTTTAATAATAATTTGAACTGTTCTTCCGTGGTTTTTGTCGTATTTGACTCCAATTATAGCACTCGCAAAAGAAGTATTCTCAATTTACCCAAAATCCACCACCTGAAACCCTTCGGCTACGCTCAGGGCAAGCGCGTTCGTCCCGATTAGATCGGGACTTCCACCTTCGCTTCAGCTTCGGCGGACAGGTCGGCAGGCTGATTGCGTTTCCGTTGTGGCGGATAAATTGCTGTAAGCATCCTTGGGGGAGGTTCCCAATGACCCTCCAAAGGAGACTTTATCATGAAAAAGGATGACAAATCCATCAGGGGTGCTTGCACTGAGCGAGCGCCGGCGAGTCGAAGTGTCGAAAAATCCGGCAGTAAGTCTTTGGTTCCTGCGGAGATCATTGAGAACATGATCCTGTTGATAAGGGGGCAAAAAGTGATGCTCGATAAGGACCTTGCGGACCTTTATGGTGTTGAAACAAAATACTTAAAAAGAGCCGTTAAAAGAAATATCTTCCGTTTTCCGGATGATTTCATGATCAGGCTTTCAATTGACGAACAAAAAGCTCTAAGGTGCCATTTTGGCGCCTTAGAAAGAGGCAAACACTCAAAATACTTGATGTACGCTTTTACCGAACAAGGCATAGCCATGCTGTCAAGTGTCCTTAACAGCAAAAGGGCTGTATTAGTAAATATCCAGGTCATGAGGACATTTACAAAATTAAGGACAATGTTATCTGGATATAAAGAACTTAGGAACAAGATAGAAGAAATGGAAAAGAAATACGACGGCCAATTCAAGATCGTTTTTGACGCGTTGAGAGAGATGCTGCATGAAAAAGAAAAGCCAAAAGGCAGGTTCGGGTTCATTTAACAGCGTTCAGGCGTTGGCAGGCGTGCTGACTGCGTTAAGAGAAATCTACTATTTGAAAAGCGTTTACCGCCTTTTTCCCTATATGCTCCATCGTCATGTATTCCCTATCGAATGGATCCCTCTGCCAGTATCTAAAGAAATCATCGGGCCTCTTAAATCTTGAGAATATAAACCCCGCCGTTTTCGCGGCTCTGTCCATTATCGCAGGGATCTCCTTAAAATCAAAAGGATGAACATCAAATATCCCTGGATTGATGATCCTGACTGCTATTTTTTTCTTCAAGAAGATATCGTCATTGATATATCTATTAATCTGCGAAAAAGAAGTCGTCAGGTCCAGGCATTGCATAAAAACGTCCATAATGTTCTTTTTGTTAAAATCGCCCTTTACCTGCCCACAATAACCAAGATCACAGGCGATTATCCTTTTAACCCCCGCTATCCTCGCCGCGACCGATATTGGACAGTTTTCCCTGATCCCGCCGTCGGCAAGCGCCATAACTTTATTGCCAACCTTTACTTTCTTTGGTTTGAATATAACAGGAAATGATATTGACGCTTCAAGCGCTTCTGATATCAGCATATTGCTTTCTTTGCTTGTCCCGAGCGACGAGCAATAGCGAGGAGTCGAGGGACTGAACACTATCTGCTTTCCGGAATTGAGGTCCGTTGCCGTGATATAAACCGGTTTTTTGAGGTCATTAAACGTCTTGCCAGTTAACCCGGCCTCTTTTGCGATCAGCTTTACGGTTTCTTTGGAATCGATCAGCCCTGCCTTAGAAAACAGGTCAAAGGATAAAAGCTGCGGCCATATATGCTTTTTAACGAACTTCAGAGATATTTCTTTGACTGTCTTAGGATCGTCATAAAGGCCGAGAAGCACGGAAAATATTGCGCCGATTGAAGTGCCAACGAAGATATCGGGCTTATAGCCCCTTTTATACATTTCTTCGGCAATACTTATATGAGCGGCACCTTTCACAAAGCCGCCGGATAAGACTAATGCGAGTTTATTCATTTTTTGTATTCTGCTTGAACGGACTGCGTACTGCCAACTGCGTACTGCGTACTGCGGTTTTAACCAATGATCTTTCTGGCCGCAAGTACTATCTTTTTCGCAAAGGCCAGGTATTCGGCAGCTTCCTTTTCCGAGACCTCGATACCGCCGCAGTAGAAGTCCAGGTTCCTTTTTCCCCTCATAACATCCGCGTCCTGCCCTATCGTTTTATCATCCAGTATTTTTGCCAGTGCTTCTATGACCTTGATGTGATGTCCGGAACCGCTTTTGACTTTGCAATTATTTTTGCTCAGAAGAGCTATCCCCGCTTTGATTATTGCCTTGTAAGAATAGTCGAAGATGACCTCACTTATCCTGTCTTTCCCTGCTATTTCAAGCGTCTTTTCGGCATTCTTCATGTTCGCCTCTACCTGTTCAGGCGTAAAGTTGAATATCTTAAAGTGTTTTGCCTCGAATTTCAACATATTATCTTTATCTTTTTATTCTTAAGGACTCCGCAAATGAAGGGGTCTTTCTTTTTTTTGCGCTTTTCATAGTCAGCCCTGCCATAACTTACCGCATTGAGCTCTCTTCCTGTCTCTTTCTGAAGAACAGAAAGTGCCCTGTTGAGTTCTATTGCGGAATGACTTCCCACGGCCATAATATCAATATCGCTGTAACTGTCAAAACCGCCTGCCACGTATGATCCGTAGATAATGGCTTCTTCCAGTCCTTTGACTTTCTCTAATGCTTCCTTGAGCATCGCTTCAAACCCATGGGTCTTGAGGAATATCTCCTTGTAGTTTTTGTATAACGGATTCTTTTTGTTAGACGAAAAATACCGCTCCTTGCCCCTGAATTCGCTTTTTAAAAGTCCTTCCTCCTCAAGCTTTATCAGTGACCTGTAAAGGTTCATTGGGTCAGCGCCGATCAGGCGCGCAAGCTCATTTATGTATATGCTTTTGTCTTCGTTCAGAAAGAAATAATTCAGCGCTTTGCTCTTGATGCCGGACCTTAAGTTTAACATTGTCACTCCTTACTATGGTTATAGTCATATAATACTATAAACAATTCTTTTGTCAACGGCCCGATCTGCGGACTGCTAACTGCTGACTGCGTGCCCCGCGCGCGGCGCTCCCTCGGCTCCCTCGACTTCGCTCGGGACAAGCTTTGACGAAGCCGCCGGAAAGAACTAATGCCGATTTATTTTTCATAGAAAGCCCAATAATTTATGATCAATAGCTTTCTTTTCTGTGAGAGATGCGCAGGATGAAAATAAGCATTTTATCGTGAACCGGCCTGTAAATGACCCTGTACGTTCCTACCCTGTAAGAATGATAGTCTCTTAGATCTCCCTGCAAAAACTTACCTGAAAGAGGATCTTTTCGTATAATATCCAGCGCTGACAATATGTTCTGTAAAAGCTCTTTGTTCTTTAGTTTCTTGAGGAATTTAGCGGCCTGGCTTGAAAACTCAAGTTCATACTTTGAGTTCATTCTTCAGTTTTTCCCAGGAAACGGTTTTACCCGTTTTAAGTTCTTTTTCGGCTATTCTGATCTCCTTGGAGATACCGGGGTCTTCCATCAATATGTCAAGGGTTTCCTTCATCCCTTCGTACTCCCTGGCGTCGATCAGTACCGCGGGCCTTTTCAAGGACAATCCATTCACATATACGGGTTTCGTTTTTTGTTTTGCCTGTTTTGTTTTCATAGTGGTTGAATTATATCATAAAACAGCGCCTTTTTTGAAGCTCGCCCTGAGCAATAGAGGAAATATCTATCAAGGACAGCACGAACCAGTTGTGTCTCCCGAAATGTTTGAAGAGGCGCAGAAACATCACAAACAGAGAATATACGGCAGAGTCGTTCACTGTGCTTTATTTCCGGGATTACTTCATTGTAAAGGCTGCGGATCTACTATGAGCGAAGTCTTCACAAATAAAAAGAGAGATACAAGGAGAGTCAGATATTTTTATTATCGTTGCACAAGCGTTAATAAAAGGGACCTGTCTTTTTGTGATATCAGGCAGGTCAGCGTTGATCGTCTGGACAGGCTTGTCATAGATTATCTTGATAATATAGCCAAAAACAATCAACATCTCGACAGTTTGATCTTCACGCTCAATAATTCGCCTAAACCTATGGCAAGCGGACTTGAACCGGGGCCCTTTCCATTGCAGTTCACCTCCGAAAAGGTCCGGCAGATACTTGAGACCTTAACTGGGCCGGCAGATAATATGGACATGACTGAAAGACGAATTATTATGAAACGGCACATCGAAAAGATAATTTATTCGAAGGAGAACATCGAAGTAATATTGAAATATCATGATAACAGCGCCGAAAATCAAACCCCTGAAACTGTTCCTGCGGCATTTTTTTGCCCCCACCCAAAAAAATGCCGCAGAAGAAAACCTTCGCCGAAAAATATTTCAGAAAACGCTTGTGCGGGAGTTCGCAAAGAAACTAAAATGGAGGCACGCGGACTCGAACCGCGGACCTTCTGCTTGCAAAGCAGACGTTCTACCAGCTGAACTATGCCCCCACTAATGAAAATGGTGCGAGCGGCCCACACCGCTACCATTACTCTGATTATACCTAACACTATTCACGGCTGCAAGAAGAAAGATCTGGGTAGGCTGTAGCCTTCCTATCTTGGGGGCGGTTGGAGTTTATCCTGAGCAAAGCGAAGGACTCCCTCCCCAAACCTTTACCCGCCTCTGGAGGGCCTTCCGCAAAAATCGCCTGCTTATTTATCTGTTAGTTTTTCTTCAAAAAACTCTTTGTGCCAGTTTAGCTGTGTCCCCGCAGCCTGTAAAGCTGAGAGAAGGATCGTTTCAGATATTTCCTGCTTTGTCGCTCCCGCCGCTAGCGCGTCCTTAATATGATGCTCCGTGCAATGCCGGCACCGGAAAACGGAGGCTATCGCGACGCGTATTAGTTCTTTTGTCTTCGAATCCAGTATGGAAGCCTGTTTTGCAGTATTTGAAAAGTGCTGATACCCAGCTCCCAGGGGAGACTGTTTTAAATACCATGGGCCTTCATTTACCATCTTACCCACCTCCTTGTTCATGCAGATGCTTGACGACCTTCGCCTCAACCATGTAAACAACATCTTCGGCAATATTCATCGCGTGGTCGCAGATGCGCTCGAGATGCCTTGCAATAAGTACAAGCGGGATAGCTTTTGGTACGGCGGAACAATCCTTTGTCATTATGTCTATCAGCTCGTCGGTTATCAGGTCCTTTAATCTGTCAGATTCTTTTTCAAGGTCGTGTATCTTAAGGCTCCTTGAACCGTCTCTTTTTACAAAAGAATCGATACTCTCTCTTATCATCTGCCTTGCTATCTCCGCAAGTTTTGGAGTATCTATAAGAGGTTTAAGGAGCGGCCAGTTTAAAAGTTCTTTGTTCCTTTGAGAGATATCAACTGAAAGATCCCCTATCCTTTCAAGGTCTGTTACGATCTTCATTGCGGTCGCGATAAATCTTAAATCAGCTGCCATCGGCTGTCTTGTCGCAAGAATAGTGATGCATTTATCGTCTATCTCAAGCTCAAGTTGGTCGACTTCCTTATCATCCTCTATGACTTTATCCGACATCTTTTCATCCCTTCTCTTGACAGCTTCGATGCTCATGGCAACGGAAGTCTCGACCATATTTGCCATCATCATTATTAATCCGTTCAATTCTGAAAGTTCCGTATCCATTGTCCGTTCGCTCATGATTGTCCTCCTTATCCGAATCTTCCTGTAATATAATCCTCTGTCCTTTTATCCGAAGGAGCGGTGAATATTTTTTTCGTGATATCAAACTCTATCAGCTCGCCCAGAAGAAAGAATCCGGTAAAGTCCGCAACACGCGCTGCCTGCTGCATATTATGGGTAACTATCAGTATTGTGATCGATTTTTTAAGCTCCGCGATCAGGTCTTCAATTTTCCCCGTGGAGATCGGGTCAAGCGCTGAGCAGGGCTCATCAAGCAGAAGAACTTCAGGTTTTACCGCCAATGCCCTTGCTATGCAAAGCCTTTGCTGCTGACCGCCGGAAAGAGAGTTCCCGGGGCAGAACAGGATGTCTTTAACTTCTTCCCACAAGGCCGCCTGTTTCAGGCTGTGCTCGACCGCTTCATCAAGTTTTTTTCTGTTGTTAAGTCCGTTCAACTTGAGACCTGCCGCAACATTGTCATAGATGGACATTGTCGGGAAAGGGGTCGCCTTTTGAAAGACCATGCCTATTTTTCGCCGGATCCCGACCGGATCAACCGATGGATCGCTGATGATGATTCCTTCAAGCGATATTTCTCCGCTCATCCTTGCGTCAATGACAGTCTCGTGCATCCTGTTCACGCACCGGATAAAAGTGGACTTGCCGCAACCTGAAGGGCCGATGACTGCAGTAACCATGTTCTCCGCAATAGAAACATTAATATTTTTAAGCGCCTGCTTAGCCCCGAACCAGGCGTTAAGTTCTTTTACTTTTATCTTTTCTTTATCCAAAGTTCACCCTCTTTGAGAATTTCCTTACAAATATTGTAACAAAAAGAACTATACCGATTAGCACAAGTGATCCGGCCCAGGCCATATTATGCCATTGCTCATAAGGAGATATCGCATAAGTGTATATTTGCACGGTCATGGAGGCTGTCGGCTGATCCGGCATAAAGTTCCAGTACATGCTGTTGAAGGCCGTGAATAATAGCGGGGCCGTTTCTCCGGCCGCTCTTGCGACCGCGAGCATCACCCCGGTAAATATTCCGCTCCATGCCGATCTTACAACAACGCTTAAAGAGACCCTCCATTCCGGAATACCCAGAGCAAGCGCTGATTCCCTGAGCGTCCTTGGGACCATTTTCAGCATTTCTTCGGTCGTCTTTGTTATATATGGAAGCATTATCATTGCCACCGCAAAACCGCCCGCGATCGCCGAAAACCGGTGCATTGTAAGGACAAAAACGGTATAAGAGAACAAAGCAAGGACAATTGTGGGAACACCACTCATCACGTCAACGCAGTACCTAACAATGAATCCTGTCTTTCCTTTTCCCCACTCTGAAAGCCAGATGCCTGAAAATATTCCGATTGGCAGGCTGAAAACGCATCCAAGACCTACTATCATTAAAGTACCTATTATTCCGTTGCCGATGCCGCCGCCATTCTCACCGACCGGAACAGGCACATGAGTGAAAAAGCTCAGAGTCAAAGAAGATGCGCCTTTAAAAATGACGTATCCCAGAAGAAGTATCAAAGGAAGGACTGCGGCCCCAGCGCAGAAGACTGCTGCGTATATAAAAAGCCTGTCCTTCAACTTTCTTATTGAATAAGACCTTTGCCCGCTATTTTCCATATCAGTATCCTTGCAAGTCCGTTGATCACGACCGTCAAGAGTAAGAGAATCAATCCTATTTCGAACATTGCTGAAAGGTTCATCGGGCTCGAGGCTTCCGCAAATTCATTTGCTATTACCGATGCCAGCGTGTATCCGGGAGCAAATAACGAAGCCGACACCTCCGGCCTGTTACCTATCACCATCGTTATTGCCATCGTCTCACCAACTGCCCTTCCAAGAGCGAGTATCACAGCCCCGACTATACCTGACACGGCCGGAGGAAGCACCGCGGTCCTAACCGTTTCCCATTTTGTCGCACCGAGCGCCATTGCGGATTCACGCAGACTGTTAGGGACAACTTGAAGTATCTCTCTTGATACGGAAGTAATGGTCGGAAGTATCATTATCGCGAGTATCACTCCTCCTGTCATCATGCTGAGCCCCATAGGCGGCCCCTGAAAAAGAGGGATGAAACCGAAATATTTTGCCAGGAAAGGCTGGATATACTGCACAAGGAAAGGACCGAGAACAAATATACCCCAAAGACCGTACACTACAGAAGGTATCGCAGCCAGCATGTCCACCATCGTTGCAATATATTCTTTGAACTTTGACTTTGAAACTTCTGAAAGATAGACAGCGCATCCGAGCCCGAGCGGCACGGCTATCACCAGTGCGATAAATGAAGAAAGAAGCGTCCCGTAAATGAACGGCAAAGCTCCGTATATTTCAGCTACCGGGTCCCAGACCGATCTGACAAGAAAACCCGGGCCGAAAGCAATTATTGACGGGATGGATTTTTGCGCCAGCATCAAAAATACCGCCGCGGACATCACAGGGATGACCGCGGCAAATATTACTGCTATTGTTCTATAGATCCTGTCGGCCTTGTTCGGATCATTTTTCAAAACTATTTTATCGTCTCCAAAGCTGCAACGACTTTATTCCTTAATGACTGCGGCAGAGGAGCATAATACAGATCTCCTGCATAATCCTGACCTTTTGTCAGCGACCAGCCGAGAAAATCCTTAAGTAGTTTTGTTTTTTCAGCGTTCGAATTTTCTTTTCTTACAACTATCCATGTCAGTCCGGATATCGGATAGCTTGCGCTTCCCGGCATGTTCAGTATTTCGCCCCTGAAATCTGCGGGTATCTTTGACATGCCTTTATCCGCCGCTGCCGTGACACCGCTTACGGACGGTAACACATAATTTCCCGAACGGTTCTTTATTGCCGCCATAGGCAGGTTATTCTGTTTCGCGTAAGCCAGCTCGACGTACCCGATGGAGTTACTGTTGTTCACTACCGCTCCAGTCACTCCTTCATTTCCCTTTGCACCGACACCTACCGGCCACGCGACCGCTTTCCCGGCTCCGACTTTTGCAGCCCAGTCGGTGCTCACTTTTGCAAGATATCCTGTGAAGATGCTCGTGGTCCCGCTGGCATCAGATCTGTGGGCTATAAGTATGCTTGAATCTGGAAGCGATATTCCGGGATTGAGTTCCGCTATCCTTTCATCGTTCCATTTCTTGATGTCTCCCATGAATATCGCTGCAAGGGTTTTTCCGTCAAGATTTAGAGTCTTGAGACCGTTATTGAAAACCACTGCGACCGCTCCCATCACTGTCGGCACGTGTACGACCCCGCCACTCACCTTAGATATCTCATCGTTTGTCATATAAGCATCGGTCGCGCCGAAATCCACAACACCGGCAGTGAACTGTCTGATGCCTCCGCCGGAGCCGATCGACGCATAATTGACCTGTATTCCCTTTATCTTGTTATACTCGGACATCCACTTCGAATAGATCGGGTACGGGAATGTCGCGCCTGCCCCGTTCAGGTCAGCGGCAGCGGACATGCCCGTAAAAATTACTGCCATTATTGACAGCGCCGCAAAAACTTTCTTTATCATCATTTGGCCTCCTTTTTTATTATCATCTTTATCCATTAACATAATATTACGCATTTGTTAAATATTTGTTAATTAATACTTCGTCTCCATCTGGACGTACAGAACACTTGACTGTGCACCGGACCCTGTCTGGGATGTCTGCTGGTCGACTGCGAGACGGATATCTTTGTTTATCTGGCAAACTATCCCGTAGAATGACCTTTTAACATCAGTCGTTGCGGTCGTATTAAGGTTAGGACTATAAACATCCGCCCTTGCAAAAAGGCTCAGAGGCAGCCATTCCACCAGCGGCTGGACATTGAATAATCCTCCTATGCTCGTTCCGGCAACTCCGCCTTTCGCTCTGTAATACTCCCCGAAGACGGTCCCCAGATCATGCCTGTATGCAACAGCTGCTCCGGCTTTTGTGCCGTCTTTGTTGACCAAAGTGCTGTCCTCTCCCAATAAAGACAAAAATGTACCTGCCGTTACTTTACCGTATGTCGCATCTGAATAGAGATCCGAATTCAATCTCAAAGACAGGTCTTTCCTGTTATTGGTCTCAACGGCTTTATATCCCGTACCGTTTAAAAGGGTAGCATGATACTCGATTTCCGGGACCATCGGCAATGTAAATTTTCCTGTTGCTCCGATACCGAAATCTGCCGACGACATAAGACCTTCATTATCCACTAGGCTCTTCGCGATGAACCTTATATCCATGATCTTGTCCATCCAGTCGATCCAGACGGTGTGCTGAAGACCGACTTTTGCGGTCAACGACATCGGGATTACCTGCATATTAGCTAAATCTATAGGAATATCCACATAAGCATATTTCAGATAATCGAACAGGTTCTGGGTTGTCTTCGCCGTATCCAAAGCAGTGCTGAGCCTTGCCACATCAAGAGTCACCCTCATTGCTGCTCCGCCGCCAAGCTTCTTTTTTATGTCAACATACGCTCTGTCAATATCAAAATTGTTAAATGCTGCTCCGCTTGATTTGCTCTGCCACCTGAAAAATATCACCCCACCGACCTTCGCGTCGCTATTATCGGCTTTCACTGTGTCTATCTGGCCTTTTAGCTCAGACACAGCCTTGTTCACGTCGTCCCTGATATCTTCCGTTGTATCCTCTGCCTTGTTCTCCTGAGATTTCATCTTAGGCGAGGCTTTCATTTGCGGTGCTGCTTTTTTTCCTGCTTTTACAACCGCTTTTTTCGCTTTAGCGGGTTGCAGCTTCTTTGCCGCGGGCGCTGCCATAGCGCTTGCAGTCAAAACTGTCATCAACAAAAAACACGTTATCTTATTGAACATCTGATTCCTCCTTTTTATTGATCATCATCATCATTCTTCCTGCCGCCAGATCAAGAAAAGAGCGTCCTTGTTTTCTCTTTTCCGCTAAGACAGCAAGCAATGCAAGCCCTAACCGGTTTTTGCACCTCCTTTTCCTGTGATAGTAGATCGTCTTCTTCTTTGGTATCACACTACTATTATCGTATCGGGGTGTTACGGCTTGATGAAGGATTTGTTAACTGGGAGTAAAATATTTACAAAGGGAATATAAGCGTGAATGTCGAGCCTTTTCCGGCCTCGCTTTGAACAGAGACCCTGCCGCCGTGAAGTTCCATTATATGTTTGACGATAGAAAGGCCAAGACCTGTTCCACCGGAATCTCTTGATCTGCCCGGATCAACACGGTAAAACCTCTCAAAGATGCGGCCGATGTTTTCTTTGGGTATACCGATGCCGTTGTCTGAAACAGAGATCTCTATATTATTGTCTTTTCTAACACATTTTATGCTTACCATGCTGTCTTTTTCAGAATAATTCACCGCATTGTCTATAAGATTTGAAACTGCCCTGAAAAGATGGTCTTTGATACTTCTAATGGACAGCTGACCGTCACATTCAACATTTATAACAATGCCTTTTTTGTTTGCCTTTTCCAAAAGCAATTCAACCGATCTGGATATGACCTCTGATATATTGACGCTCTTCGGCTCGCCAGATTTCACTCCGGACTCAAGCCTTGAAAGCTCGAGAATGTCGTCAATCAATGAAGAAAGATTGTCGGAGTGTTTTTCGATCTTCAGGATAAATTCCCTGCTCTTTTCCTTATCGTCCGGAGCACTGTTGAGCAGCGTCTCCGCATAGTTCTTTATAGCCGTTAAAGGTGTTTTTAGTTCATGAGAGATATTCGCGACAAATTCAGAGCGGTACCTCTCAAGCTTTTTTAGCTTTGTTATATCATGAAGAACGCATATTCCGCCGAAGATATCCCCGTCCTTATCTTTGATCGGCCCGGCATAAACCGCGAATGATGCTTCTACAGGGGTCAATATATCGATTTCCTCCTCTATCTCTTTTCCCAATTTAATGGACCTATCCGTTATAGCCGCTATCTCGTTGTTCCGCAGCACTTCAAGGACCGTTTTTCCTGTCAGATCATCACCGTGCAGACCGAAGATCTTTTCAACTGCGGGATTGACCGTGTGTATCTTTCCGTCTTTATCAAGGACCACAACGCCTTCCTTCATTCCCGAGAAGACTGCGCCTGAGCTTCCCTGCTGTTTTTTAATATTATTGAAAAGATCTGAAAGCTTTAAGCTCATCTTCTCGACAGCTCTTTCGAGCGAGCCTATCTCAAACCAGGATTTCTTCATTATCGTAGCCGGAAAACGGCCTTCGGATATCTTTTCGGAAGTTTCTACAAGCCGCCTTAACGGCCTTGTGAATATCATCGAGATAAAATAGCTTGTTATAACACAGACAGCCAACGCTAACAGAAGCGCAAGAGCCAGTGACCTGTAGAATTTTAATGTGATCTTGGGAATATACTCAGAAGGATCGGACATCCTCAGATAACCGAGGATCCTGCCGTTTTTTTCTCTTAAAGCCAAGGCAAGATATATTTGATCCCTTCTTGTTGTTTCACTGTACCTTATAGAAGAGCCGTATTTTCCTGACGCGGCTTCTACTACTTCCGGTCTTGTAAGGTGATTTTCCATCGCCTTGATCTTTGAAAGAGGTTCGTCCGAGTCAGCGAGGACCGCCCCGTCTTTGTTTATCAAAGTGACCCGGCTTCCCGTATTTTTTGCGATTTCAACTGCTTTTTCCTGCGAAACTGCCTTTACAGCATTTGAAAGCAGAAGATTTGAAAAATCTTCCCTGCTCATGTTTGCTTGAACCAAAAGCTGATCTTTTATCTGGGAAACAGCAAGGTCCTTTATTGAAGGAAGGGCGATCAAAGAAAGGAGCAGGAAAGAGATCAGCACGATCCCTGTAAGGACAAGAAAAATAACGGGCCTGATGCTTTTGAACATGTATCAGCTCTTTTCCGAGAATTTATATCCTACGCCGTGGAGCGTCTTTAAATAATGCGATGCTGACTTTAATTTTTCCCTGAGCCGTCTCATATGGACATCAACAGTACGCGTTTCGATTGCCGCATCGATACCCCAGACACTATCAAGAAGCTTGTCCCTGCTGTAGACCCTTTCTTTGTTCTCGGCCAAATATTTTAATAACAGGAATTCCTTCGCCGTTAATTCTAATTTCTTTCCAATCACCGTCACAATATGCTGGTCAACATCTATTTCAAGTCCCGGATATTTCAAAATACTCTGCGTTTTTTCGACACCTGTCCCGTATCTTTTCAATATAGCTTTTATTCTTGCCAGGAGCTCCCTCATGCTGAAAGGTTTGGTCATGTAATCGTCTGCCCCTATCTCAAGTCCAACAATCTTGTCAGTTTCTTCACTTTTTGCGGTAAGCATGATAACCGGTATATTTGCTGTTTTGGCATCTTTCTTCAACCTTTTGCAAACTTCGGTACCGTCCATTTTGGGCAGCATAAGGTCTAGTATCACAATATCAGGCAACTTGTTCTGCGCGGTCAAAAGCCCTGTATCCCCGTCAAAAGCTTTATGTACCTTGTATCCTTCTTTGGAAAGGTTGTATTCAATCGCTTCCACAATGTCCTTTTCATCGTCTACTACCAGGACGGTTTTCATAATGGAATTATATCATTCCATATGTGAATATTATATTAAGAACTTGTAAAATTATTGTTTCTGGTTGGCGGTCGCAATTTTTTATATTGGGGGCTAAGGTATGCGACCGCCATATAAAGATGCAGCCGTGAATGCGTTATGTATAATCAGAGTAATGGTAGCGGTGTGGGCCGCTCGCACCATTTTAGGATTACTTTGAACTATTGATGATGTTAGGCGGCTTGGAGCTGCGAAGTAGCGACAAGCCGCCTGATCTTTATTAGAAGATAAGTTTCTTTCCGCCGATGTCGCCGAGCCTTGCGAGGCGGCGGAGGCGTCATCTCCGCTCTCGTAATACAATTATGACTTCTATTGCCTCTGTCAAATAAATGCCACTTTTCGCTGTGCCTTTTCAAACCCAACCAAACGATTTTTGCTTTCTATGAGGGGTGCTTCTCCGGGTTTTCCATTGTAGCATTTTCCCGCCTTTGCGCTTCAAGGTCGCTCCCACTTGCTCCGCCTCGTCCGCGCCTTCGTAGCTGCTCGGCGTCGCGCGTGTCCGCTCCCTCTGCGGCTGCCTTCGGTTCGCTCAGGCAGCCTTGCCCTCCGCTTACGCTCCGGGTGCCGCGCGGCGGGAAAATGCTACATGGATCTCAAGGAGGTGCAGTTATATGTCCTATTCAGTTGGTGTCATTGGTTCCCGTTCTCTTCCCGTCCGTTTCGCTCCGCTCGTTGATCATGTCGTGTCCCTGCTTCTGGCTCGCGGTTTTAGTGTGGCTTCCGGCGGTGCCATGGGCGCTGATCAGTTTGCTTTGTCTGCGGTGCTTCGTCAGGGTGCTTCTTCCCGTAGCGTTGTTTATTCGGCTTGGTCTTCCGCCGCGGGCTTCCCTTTTTCCGTCCGTCCGCAGGTTGAGCGGTTTATCGGGTCAGGCGGCAATGTGGTTTGGGGCTCTTCTTCCATTGGTTCTCCCCGTCAGGTTGCCGTCTCCGCGCTTCTCCGCCGCAACAGGCGTTTGGTTTCCGCGTCCTCTGTCATCGTTGCTTTCCTGCACGGCCCTTCGCGCGGCTCTCTCTATACCATCCGTCATGCTGTTTCCCGGGGTGTCCCTGTCATTGTGTTCCTTTGCGGCGGCGGGGTTCACCCCGAGCAGGGTCGAGGGGCCGTTCTGCCGCCTGATCTGGCTCGTCATTGTTTCGTTTTTCATAGGGAGGTGATATAATCATGTCTGAAATAAAAGTTTCACAATGTTGTGAGCATTGTTTAAACCCTTTACATTGTAATAGCTTTAAGAAGTCCCGTTGCCCGCGTTTTCTAAGCTACATTAGATCACTACACTTGTCCAATGCTCACCGAGAATTAATTTCAGAATTGAAGAATTTGATTTGCTCCCCTGCTTGTCCCGAGCGAGCGCAAGCGAGCCGAGGGATCAAGGGGGAGATACAGAGGGGGTTAAATAAATTCGAAAGGAGGACAAGTGTATGAGAGCAGCTATCTATACGAGGGTTTCTTCAGATTCTCAGGCCGAGGTCGAGTTCAATTCCTGCGAGGCGCAGCAAATAAAGATCAGATCGTTCATATCAAGCCAGAACGATTTTGAAGTCTACAAGGCTTATTCGGACGAAGGATACTCCGGAGCGAATACGGACCGTCCCGGACTGAATGATATGTTATCTGATATTCAGGACGGCAAGATAGATGTCGTCATTTCATACAAGATAGACAGGCTCACAAGATCCCCAAAAGATTTCTACAATCTTTTAGAAATACTCGAAAAACACAACGCGAGCTTTATTTCTATAACAGAGAGATTTGACACTTCCACTCCGTCGGGTCGGCTTCTTAGGAATATCATGCTTACTTTCGGCCAGTTTGAAAGAGAGCTGACAAGTGAAAGGATCAGGGACAAAAAGGCCGAAATGGCAAAAAAAGGTATGTGGAGTTCAGGAAAGCCTCCGTTCGGATATAAAAAGGAAGATAAAAAACTCGTGATCGATCCGGTTCATTCCGAAACAGTAAAGAAGATATTTGAAACATATCTTTCCACCGGATCGGTTTATTCTGTTTACAATACTTTGAAATCCGGAAATATGTTCAACAGAAAAGGCAATGTTTTTTCAAAGACAGTAATATGTGACATGCTGAGAAATGTCGTCTATAAAGGGATGATCCTTCACAAAGGAAATATCTATCAAGGCCTGCATGAAGCGATCGTGTCTCCCGAAATGTTTGAAGAAGCGCAGAAACATCATAAACAGAGAATATACGGCAGAGTCGTTCACTGTGCGTTATTTCCGGGATTACTTCATTGTAAAGGCTGCGGATCTACTATGAGCGAAGTCTTCACAAATAAAAAGAGATATACAAGGAGAGTCAGATATTTTTATTATCGTTGCACAAGCATCAATAAAAGAGACCTGTCTTTTTGTGATGTCAGACAGGTCAGCGTCGATCGTCTGGACAGGCTTGTCATAGATTATCTTGATAATATAGCCAAAAACAATCAACATCTCGACAGTTTGATTTTCACGCTCAATAATTCGCCTAAACCCATGTCAAGCGGACTTGAACCGGGGCCCTTTCCGTTGCAGTTCACCTCCGAAAAAGTCCGGCAGATACTGGAGACCATAACCGGATCGACAGCTAATAGGGATATGACTGAAAGACGAATTATTATAAAACAGCACATCGAAAAGATAATTTATTCGAAGGAGAACGTCGAAGTAATATTAAAATATCCTGATAACTGCGCCGAAAATCAGACCCCTGAAACTGTTCCTGCGGCATTTTTTTGCCCCCACCCAAAAAAATGCCGCAGAAGAAAACCTTCGCCGAAAAATATTTCAGAAAACGCATGTGCGGGAGTTCGCAATGAAACTAAAATGGGCCCAGGTGGACTTGAACCACCGACCTTGCGATTATCAGTCGCATGCTCTAGCCAGCTGAGCTATGAGCCCATTACAGCATCTGTTTCTATGAAAATTATAACACATTAGATGTTTTACCCCCCTCTCCCTGTCAAGGGAGAGGGGTTAAGGGGTGAGGGTTAAATATGCTAATATTAATCCATGAAAATAAAATCCGCCGCGGTTTGTTTTTTACTCTTAATATTTTCGGTGTCTTCCATTGCGGGGACATCGGTCTGCGTGAAATACCCTTCTAACCTTGTCAGCGGCAGCGGCCCGATGCCTTACAATTACCACGTCATCGACGGCCATATCCACACGGGAGGCCATCCTTTAGACCCGGAAATAGACCTTAAAGCAAGCGATGAGACTGTTTTATCGGTATTAAATTATCTCAAGTCGAAAGGCATTCGTCATTTTATAGATCTTGAAAATACCAGGGCCGTCCAGGCAAGATACTCTTCTTTGCTTGAAAAGGCCGGCATCGAAAGGTATCACGTGCCCATGCACATCGCGAAGGTACCTACGCCATCAGAGTGGAAAAAGATAAAAGAGCTTATGAAAGGCCCCGTCTATATCCACTGCAAGTGGGGCGCTGACAGGACCGGGATGGTGATCGCGAAATACTTAATAGAAGAAAAAGGCTATACGACCGGAGAAGCTGTTGAAGCTGTGAAGACCGGCGGAAGCCATTCCGGCGTGAAAGGCGGCCTAAGGACGGAGCTTTACTACCCTACTCTCTTGTGGTTCATAAACAGGAAGTGAAGCGGATCTTTAGGTGAAATATCACAGTCTGTATATCTTATCCGACACAACGCCCCTGAAAGCGTTTCTTGTATCGAATATCTTCTTCGCGCTGTCCTCTATCATCTTGAGGTCGTAATTTGAATGGTCGGTCGTGAGCACCACGCAGTCATAAGAAGATATCATCTCCTTTGAAAGCTCTTTTGAGGTGAATGATTCCCTGGTCACCTCGTCATGCAGCTCCGGCACATACGGATCGCTGTAATCCGCAATTGAACCTAACTGCCTGAACAGCCTGAACACGTCGATCGCCGGTGATTCCCTGATATCCGAAATATCTTTTTTATATGCCATGCCGAGCAGCAGTATTTTTTTGTCTTTCAGATCGCCGATGAGCTGCTCCACTCTTGTTACCACATAAGCCGGCATCTCTCTGTTTATCTGCGTGGAAAGATTTATGAGCTGGACATCCCCTCCTATGAATTTTGCTTTCCAGGTAAGATATGTCGGGTCAGTGGTGATGCAGTGGCCGCCGATGCCGGGCCCGGGATAGAAAGGCATGAACCCGAAAGGTTTTGTCTTTGCTGTTTCGATTATCTCCCACACATCCACCTTCATCTGGTGGCAGATCTGGCAGAACTCGTTTATGAACGCGATATTTACGTTCCTGAAAGTGTTCTCGAGCAGCTTGACCATTTCGGCGGTCTTAGCGTCCTTTACCAGCATGGTCTTTTCAAAGACCTGGCCGTAGAGGGCCTGCGCGGCTTCCCCGGATTTGATTTCCACCCCGCCGATCACTTTAGGGATGTTCTTCGTGTAATACGCCGGGTTCCCGGGGTCCACTCTTTCCGGAGAGAATGCCAGGAAAAAGTTCTCCCCGATCTTGTAGCCGAAGCTTTCAATCTGCGGCCGGACCACTTCATCGGTAGTGCCTGGAAATGTCGTGCTCTCCAGTATCACAAGCATGTTCTCGTGGATATGGTCCTTTATCTCCTGGACCGCGGAGGTTATGAAAGAGATGTCGGGGTCCCCGGTCTTGCGGAGCGGGGTCGGCACGCAGATTATGACCACATCCGCTTTCTCGATCACCTGGGGGTTATCATAAAAAGATATCCTGCCCTGCCCGAGGAGAGTCCTGATATCCTCGCTCTTTACGTCCTCAACATGGCTGTTGCCCTTGTTCAGGTTCTCTGTCTTCGGCTTGCTCGTGTCTATCCCTAAGACATTGAACCCGATCTTGGCAATCTCGATGCCGAGCGGAAGCCCCACATAGCCCATGCCGATTATCGCTATATTTGC
Source organism: Candidatus Saganbacteria bacterium (assembly GCA_026387835.1). NCBI lineage: Bacteria > Bacillati > Candidatus Saganbacteria bacterium. The sequence goes on along the minus strand of JAPLKZ010000007.1, from coordinate 124,353 downwards.
TTTTTTTGATCTTATCTTGTCAAGTAGTTTTTCCATGATGAAATTATATCAGATTTTCAAATCTTTCCAAAGTCGCTCTCTACCATCTCCAGCTTTTCATAGACTTCTTTTGCCCTTTTTATAACTTCGTCCGGCAGGCCCGCGAGTTTCGCGACCTGTATGCCGTAGCTCTTGTCGGAGGGGCCTTCCAGTATCTTGTGCAGAAAAGTTATATGGTCTCCTTCTTCTTTCACGGCGACGTTCAGGTTCTTCATCCCGGGATACTTTTCCGCGAGCTGGGTTATCTCGTGGTAATGCGTCGCGAAAAGCGTCTTTGCCTTTATCTTTGTATGGATGAATTCCGAGACCGCGCAGGCTATGCTCATACCATCGAAAGTCGCGGTCCCCCGTCCTATTTCGTCAAGTATGATCAGACTGTTCTCTGTCGCGTTATTTAGGATATTTGCCGCCTCGAGCATCTCGACCATGAAAGTGGACTGCCCGGCGTAAATATCGTCCAGCGCTCCTACCCTTGTGAATATCCGGTCTATGACAGGTATCTTTGCCGACTTTGCGGGAACAAAGCTTCCTATCTGGGCAAGAAGAGCGATCAAAGCTATCTGCTTCATATATGTAGACTTCCCCGCCATGTTAGGGCCTGTTATTAAAAGAAAGCGGCTCAATTCGTCCATCCTTGTGTCGTTCGGCACGAACAGGTGATGCCCGATAGTCTTCTCCGCTACCGGATGGCGTCCTTCTTTTATCATAAGCTCGCCGCCGGATGTGATCTCCGGTTTAAAATAACCTTCGCCCACTGCCGTATTTGCAAGAGCTAAGAGAGCGTCAAGGGACGCTATGCACAAAGATACTGCCTGAAGTTCCTTTGATGACCCGGCTATCCTGTCCCTTATGGTGCAGAACAGGCTGTACTCCGTCTCCACCACGCGCTCCTGGGCGTTGAGGATCATGGATTCTTTTTCTTTCAGCTCGGGAGTGATGTATCTCTCACAGTTGACGAGCGTCTGTTTGCGGATATAATCCATCGGGACATATTTCTGGTTAGTGGCCGAAACTTCGATATAGTATCCGAAGACTTTCGTGAACCCGACCTTGAGCGACTTTATCCCGGTCCTCTGCCTCTCCGTCTCTTCAAGACGGGAGATCCATTCCTTCCCCTGCGTGGAGGCTTCTATTATCTCGTCCAGCTCGGCGCTGTACCCTTTTTTTATCAGACCTCCGTCTTTTATCACGAAGGGAGGGTCGTCAACTATGGAAGCCTCTATCAAAGAAGCAATACCTGAAAGGTCGCCAAAGCCCGTCATTTCTTTTATAAGGCGGGAAAAGCAGCCCGACAACAGTTCTTTTACTTTGGGAAGACGTAGCAACGATTCTTTCAAAGCGACAAGGTCCCTCGCGTTAGCGCTTGCCGAGGCGATCTTTCCGGTCAGCCTTTCTATGTCCCTGATATCGTCAAGCGTTCCTTCAAGCTCCTGCCTAAGAATAGAGCTTTTTGTAAGCTCCTCAACGGCTTCAAGCCTGGCATCTATCTGCTTTTTATCGCACAGGGGTGAAAGCACCCAGCTTCTCAAAAGCCTTGAGCCCATCGGCGTTTTTGTCCTGTCAAGCATCCATAAAAGGCTTCCTTCAAAGCTCCTTTCCTTAATTGTCTGGACAAGCTCGAGGTTCCTCCTCGTGGACGTGTCGATATACATGAAATTGTCTATCCGGTATTTTTTTATGGAGTTTACGTGCGAGAGAGATGTCTTCTGCGTCTCTTTAAGATAATCTATTACAGGCGATACCGCGCAGAGCGACAGCTCGTCGCCTTTGAAGCCGAACCCGTCAAGCGATTCCAGTTTAAAATGCTTCAGTACTTTTTCCTTGGCAAGCGCCGCGTCAAAGATGTCTTTCAGGTTATACGGGGTGATGACTATGTTCTTTGACTTTAAGAACGATACCAGTTTTTTATCGTTCTCAAATACATCCCTTGAGATAATGACTTCGGCCGGGCTCACGCGTTCTATCTCGTCATACAGCACTTTCATGCCGACATCTCCTTCGATATCAAGAGCTTTGAACTCTCCGGTCGAGATATCGATATACGAAAGGCCTGTCCTGCCGGATGAAAAAGAAAGGGCCATCAGGTAGTTGCTTTCTTTTTCGCTGAGCATCGCGGTATCCAGCACCGTCCCGGGAGTGATTATTTTTATGACCTCTCTTTTTACGAGCCCTTCAGCAAGATCGGGGTCTTCCACCTGCTCGCATATCGCGACCTTGTAGCCTTTCGATATAAGTTTGGAAATATAAGGAGTGACGCTGTGATAAGGGACACCGCACATCGGAGCGCGGTTCTCGCCCTGCCCTCTTCCTGTAAGCGTTATTTCCAGTTCTTTTGACGCGACGAGCGCGTCTTCCCCGAACATCTCGTAGAAGTCGCCGAGCCTGAAGAACAAAAGCGCGTCCGGCACCTCGGACTTTACCTGACGGTATTGTTTCATCATGGGGGTAGGATCGGACATCGGTCTATTTCCTTATTTCGACATTCAACTTTTCAACCAGTGCATTAATCACTTTTCCGTGAACAGTATTTACCGCCTCATCCGTCAAGGTCTTATTCACATCTCTGTAGATAACGCTGTAGGCAAGACTTATCCTGCCTTTACTTTCAAACTTATCAAATAACGTGACCGATTCCACGAGCCTGCCTCCCGCGGACCTGATCAGGCCCGCGATGTCTTTATGAAGGACATTTTCCGGGATGAACATCGCGATATCGCGCCTGACGCTAGGGAACTTCGGGGCTGAACTGTATACCACGAGGGGTTCTTTTGTAAGGCAAAGCGCGTCAAGGTCTATTTCAAAGATGAAGACAGGGGCTGTCAGGTCGAAATTCGCTTTTATCCTGTCCTGTACCTGGCCGAAGAAACCTATCTTATCTCCGTTCAGGAATATTTCCGCTCCTTCTTTTAAAAGCGGGCCGGAAGAGGTCCTGAATTCCGCCTTCCCCTCACCGTAAAGGTCAAGTATATCTTCAACAATTCCTTTTAAATAATAGAGGTCTTCGCTGATCTTGCCTTGCCCCGAGCTTGCCGAGGGGTCTTTTTCCACCGCTCCTTCCCAGACGGACCCCGTCAGGAGCGCCGAGACGACGGTCCTTTCTCTTTGCTCACTGCCCTGCAGGGAGAACACACTGCCGGCCTCAAAAAGCGCGATGTCATGCATCTGGCGGTGGATGTTATACTGCGCCGCCTCGAGCAGTCCCGGGACGATGGTCGTCCTTAAATGCGTCATCTCATCTATGAGCGGGTTGGTTATCGGCACGGCTTTTCCCAGGGTCAGCCCCGCTTTTGAGTAAAGTTTTTCGCCTGTCATGCTGAAAGTCTTTGCCTCCGAAAAACCGCAGTCAGCAAGGACCTGTTTCAGCCTGCTCTCTTTCCTGATGGACTTTTCCGTCCGGTCATCGCTTTTTATTGCCGGCTCTATCGAGGGGACTGTCTCCTTTAACTTGTCATAACCGAAGATGCGGGCGACTTCTTCTATCAGGTCTATCTCCCTTTCGATATCACCCGCCCTGTGGAGCGGGACGGCCACTTTGAGAGACTCCCCGCTTTTGCCGACGGAAAAGCCGAGTCCCGTAAGGATATCGGCGCATTTTTTTTCAGGGACCTCTATCCCGAGCACCTTGTTCAGCTTTTCGGGCCTCAGGATGATCTCTTTGGGCTTTCTTTCGCTTTCTTTTATGTCGATGACGCCTTTGGCCGCTTTCCCTTTGCCATGCTCTGTCATAAGGCCCGCCGCCCTGTCAAGAGCTTTTGCCACGTTGTCAAAATCGACGCCCCTTTCAAACCTTATGGAAGCCTCAGTCCTCATCTTCTGGTCCTTCGCGGTCCTGTTAACCGATGCCGGCTCAAAATACGCCGACTCAAGAAGGATATTCTTTGTCGAAGAAGAGACCTCGGTACTGCCGCCTCCCATGACGCCCGCTATCGCGACAGGACGGTTTTCATCCGCGATGACGAGGTCATCTTTTGAAAGGGTCCTTTCAACGTCATCCAGCGTTTTTATCTTTTCCTTGTCGGCTGCTTTTCTAACTATGATCTTTTTCCCTTCAAGCCTGTCAAGGTCAAAAGCGTGGAGCGGCTGTCCTGATTCAAGAAGCACGTAATTCGTGATATCGACGATATTATTTATCGGCCTCATCCCGCAATCCAGCAGTCTTTTCTGCATCCAGGACGGGGAATCCCCGATCGTTATATCCGTGATGACGCGCGCCATGTATCTCGGGCACAGCTTCTTATCTTTAACTTCTACGCGGGCAAGTTCGCCGATCTGCCTTCCCTCTTCCTTCACTTCAGCTTTTTGGCTTTTCAAATTTTTTCCCTGTACCGCGCACACTTCCCTTGCCACGCCGAGCACGGACAGGCAGTCGCCCCTGTTAGGAAGGATCTCTATTTCAAGGACATTATTTTCTTTTGACGCGATCTCGGTGCCGGACATGGACAGGCCTTGCGCGACTTTTTCAATGCCGCCGTCGGCATCCACGAATTCTTTTAACCATTCAAACGGTATTTTCATAAAATATTTCTCCAAATCCTCACCCCTGCTCCCCCCGATTTCATCGGGGGTCGCTTTCACCTCTCCACAAAGTGGAGAGGGGTGCCGAGCGTGAGCGAGGCGGGGTGAGGTTTAAAATTGCCTCAATACCCTTAAATCATTCTCAAAAAACACGCGGATATCATCGACTCCGTATTTGAGCATCGCGATGCGCTCTATTCCCATGCCGAACGCGAACCCGCTCACCGGAAAGACGTTCGGATCCACCATTCCCGAGCCGAGGATCTCAAGCCATCCCGTGTTCTTGCAAAGCCGGCAGCCTTTTCCGCCGCAGATGAAACATTCTACATCCACTTCCGCTGAAGGTTCTGTGAACGGGAAAAAACTCGGCCTGAAGCGTACTTTCCTGTCACGCCCGAACATCTTCCTTAAAAATTTTGTGAGCGTGCCTTTCAGGTCGGACATAGTTATATCATCGCCGACCAGCAGCCCTTCCAGTTGATGAAATACCGGAAGATGGGAAGCGTCTGCCGCGTCGCGCCTGTAGACCTTGCCGGGAAATACCGCCGCGAACGGCGGGTCGTTCTTTTCCATGAACCTCACCTGGACGGGAGAGGTGTGGGTCCTGAGCAGTTTTCCTCCGGACACGTAAAAAGTGCTCCACATGTCCCTCGAGGGGTGGTCCGCCGGGATGTTCAGGGCTTCAAAATTATAATAGTCGGTCTCTATCTCGGGCCCCTGGGCAACGATGTATCCCATCGAAGAAAATATTGCAAGCATTTCATCCATCACCTGTGTGATTATATTAATGCTGCCTTTTTTTATCCTTTTTCCGGGAAGCGTGATGTCAAGCCTGTCAGACGCTCTTTTTGAAGACCCGGCATTTAACGCCTCCGCCTTCTCCTTCGCCTTCTCCTCCGCTTTCATCTTCAGGCCGTTCAACAAAGCTCCGGCCTTCTTCTTCTCCTCCGGCGAAAGCACCTTCATCTCGTTGAAAAGCTCCGCTATAAGGCCTTTCCTGCCGAGATATTTGTTTTTCGCCGATTCAAAAGTCCTTAAGTCGGAAGTCGCCCCTATCTCCGCGAGAGCTTCTGTCTCTGTCTTTTGAATTTTTTCTTCAATGTCCATTTTTCACTTACTGCTTACTGCGGACTGCATTCTGCTGTCCCCTCTGCCTCATCGATTCGAACATTATTATTGACGCGCAAACCCCTGCATTGAGCGATTCGACACCGGCCTCCATGGGTATTTTTACCTTTTCATCACAGAGGTCCAGCAGTTCTTTCCTGATGCCGCCTGCTTCATTACCAATTATAACAGTAAAAGGCGTATCCAGTTTCACTTCATATATAGACTTTGAGGCGTTCATTTTTGCTCCAAGGACCCTGCCTTTTGTCTTCTTTAATGCCTCTTTCAGGTCCGCGTCTTCAAAGACGGCTGTTTTGAACAAAGCGCCCTGCGTCGCGCGAACTGTTTTTGGATTATACACATCCGCGCTGTCACCCGAGACAACAACATTAAATCCTGATGCCGCCGCGGAACGTATTATCGTCCCAAGGTTACCTGGGTCCTGTATCGAGTCGCACATAACAATATATTTTCCTGAAATACCGGGACCGGCCTTAGGTTTTTTGACCACGGCCAGTATTCCCTGGGAGGTCACGGTGTCGGAAACGGAAGCTATTATCTTATCAGAGACCATGAACTTTTCGATCTTATCCGCATTCAAAGCTGCGAGCGCCGTCTCCGCTTTGCTGCCGTACAAAATATATTTTATCTCGATACCGCTCTTTACCGCTTCTTCGATCAGGTGCGGCCCTTCTACTGCGAACAGGCCTTCTTTATCCCTCTCCTTTTTATTTGAGAGCAATTTTTTTGCCAGCTTGATCTTGGTATTATCCGCGCTTTCTATCATGTTAATGAAATTATAACTTAGATGGCATAGCAAGGCAATTACTTATTGATATATAATAACCGCGGTGTTAGAATTAACTTAATAAATTTTTATGCGCTTTAATTGCAGGCAATTAATAAACCTCGCGGCAGTATTACTGTGCATAAGCGCTTTGTTTTTTTCTTCCGGCACTTTAGCGGAAACGCTGTACCAGGACCTGTATGACTACGGCATCGCATCAAATACGCTTTACAGGGCCGCTGCAGGCAGGGATATAACGATCTCAAGGTCAGCCGATCTCGGCCGCACTTATACAGAGGCGCAGACCGTCGAAGCGCTCGGAGATAACTGCTCTTTCATCAGGCTTTTCTTTTCCGGCAGTGAGATCAGGCTATTTTGGATAACACAGAACAGGTTGTTCTTTTCAAAGTCAGGCGACGGCGGCAGCAACTGGACCTCGCCTGTCGGGCTGTACAAATTCGATAAAAAGCCCTCCTTCATAGATCTTGCCGCGGAAAACAACTATTTGTGCCTCGCTTTTACCGATAAAGCCGCAAAAAGTATCTCATACAGGGAATCTCCGGACCTGGGCGTTTCCTGGGGGACAGCGTCAGCGCCTTTCAGCTCAGTGTCAGGTGCCGGGTCTTTCAAGGTAAAAATACTTAACGGTTACTGCTATGCGGCATCAGTAATATCAGAAAGCGGAATGAACAAGATCATCCTCGTTTCAAAGCCGGCAGGCGGGACCTCATGGTCAACGCCGCGCGAAATATTTGTAAGCCCTTCAGCCGTAGATTCCTTTGACATCGCGGCCGTCCTGAAAAACGCCATGTTCCTCTGCATTAGAAGCGGCAACAGCCTGATGCTGACCAGGTCTTTCGACAACGGCTACCGGTGGAAAAAGGCTGTTAATCTATTACTGCCCTTCCCTGCCGAAAGCATGAACGGCATGACGCTCCTGCCGGGTAATTCCGGATTTACCGCTGTGCTGGGTAATGACGCCCTGTTTAGTATCGACCTTCCTGCCCCGTCTTCTCCGGTTCTTTTGACACCTGATGATCTTATTTCGGCGACCTCGGAAGTTACCGTAAAGATCATGCCGGTAAAAGATCCCGATGATCTGCAATATACTCTTGCCCTCTCGCAGGACAGCCTGTTTTCTCCGGGATCATATCAGGAAGTGGCTCCCGCCGGCTTTTCTTTCAGGATGCCGGTATCACTGAAAGACGGCAGATATTATTACCGCATCGATCTAAGTGACGCTTTTAGCGCCGTCTCCTCAAAGGTACGGTCGTTTACTCTTGACCGTGTAAAACCGATATTGACCATAATTTCTCCTTCCGATAATTCAACGGCAGAGACCGGCGAGATAGCGGTCTCGGGAACTACAGAGGCTGATGCCGTCCTCATCATCAACGGCTCTAAGATATTTTTGGGGGCCGCGGGATTTTTTAATACCAGGCAAATATTGAAAGCCGGACCAAATATTATGACCTTTGAAGCGGCAGATTTGGCCGGAAACAGGTCGACACTGACAAGGACCGTGTATTACATGCCGGCTTCCGCGGACCTCGCCCTGAATAAACCGTCGGAAAAAGACTGGGTCAGGCCGGGCACTACCATTGCAATGGAAGCGCAGTTTTTGACAGATCATCTGATCGAAGACGAGCAGGAAGCGGCGATAACTTTCAGCGGCTCCACTGCCGAGAGTTCCCTGGCCTATGACCTCATCAGTGACAGGATCAGCGGTTTTGTTAAGCTCCCGCAGTGGCTGCCGCACGGCAAAAATAGTTTTACTCTCAGTATCGCCGATAAGAACGGCAGCGTCAAAAAAAGCACGCTGAACATTAATATTGACTCAAAAAGCCCGACGGTCGTTCTGTCAGCCCCGGGAGATAAAATATTTTCAAACAGAATAGACGCCGTCATAGCCCCTATCGCGGACGAAGGTGCCGGCGCTGATCCTTCCGGTACAAAAGGAAGGCTGTCCTGCGGCGGCGTCACGGTTGAGACAACTGCATCTTTTGATAAAAGTTCTTCTTCCGTAGTCCTTTATCCTGAAAAACCGCTTAAGGACGGACTTTACTGCCTTGAGATAAACACCAGGGACCTGGCGGGGAATTCAGGCACTCCGGCAAAATATAATTATATCGTCGACACGGTGCCGCCCGTGCTCACGCTGTCTAAAGAAATACCCGCGGAGACGGGGACCGGCACTATTGAGATAGCCGGCAAAGCGGACAAGACTTTTATTTCGACCTTCAGTATACTCGTGAATGAAAAACCCGCCAAGGGCATTTCCGTAAAAAATAACGAGTTCAGCGCTTCCGTGAACCTTGAAAACGGGTCTAATAATATCACGGTGTCTGTCTGCGACCTTGCCGGGAACAAAACGTCTATAAGCGGTAAGACACTCTACATCGCCCCTGCCGATGTGGATATGAGCATAAGCAATCTCCTTGCCTGTCCGAACCCGTTCGACCCCGCAAGCGGCAGTGCCGCGATAACTTTTGACTGTTCCAAAGATTCTACTGTCACGCTGTACGTGTTCGACATTAAAGGATCTCTTGTCTGTAAGAAGTCGGGGACCGCGGTCTCGGGCTTTAACAAAGATCTTACCTGGGACGGCAATAATTCTTTTGGAGAGGCACTGTCAAACGGCACTTATATAATCCGTGTCGCGGCAAAGGACGCGTCGGGCGGATCTTCAACATCGAAAAGCAGGATCATCCTTTTAAGATAGCACGCACTTTTTTTCTATTTCTGCCGCAAGATAAAAAGAATTCAGGGAATCCCTCGCACTCACGGCCGGCTTCCTGCGCAGTATCACGCTTTCGATAAAGTCATTCACTTCCGCCTTTATCGGCTCTTCCCCTCTTGCTTGTGTCGTTTCGACGATAGAACCGTTCCTGCTTACGGTCACATTCCTTTTTATCAGATCGGCATTGATCTCGCAGTCCTCGCATTTGATCTCTATCGTTCTCGATTTTTCGGGCGCTATTTTGCTGGCCGAAAGTTCAGCTGTTACAGCGTTCTCAAAGATGATGTCCGCATCTACGGAACTCAGGACCTCGCCTCCTGCTTTTCCGCCTCTTGACGCAACGCCAACCGGCCTTGACCCTGCAATATTCAGGACGATGTCAAGGTCATGGAGCATCAGGTCTATCACGACGCTCACGTCGTTCGCCCTCCCGGCAGGCGGCGCGTGCCTTGATGCTTTTATGGACAATACTTTCTTTCCTTTCAGCGCTTTAAAAAGTTCTGTCACGGCCGGGTTGAACCTCTCGATGTAGCCTACCGCGGATATTGTGTTCGAGGCGTCGATCAATCTCATAAGCTCCCCGGCTTCCTGCGTCGTGGCGGTTATCGGTTTTTCTATGAGAGTATGGACTTTTTTTTCGGCGCACATCTTTGCGTATCTGAAGTGAAGCACTGTCGGGACGGCTATGCTTGCGATATCCACCGCTTCCAGGAACTTTTCCGGATCGCTGAAAGGGACCGTTTTATATTTCTCCGCGATCTCCGCAGCCCTTTTATTATCCGTATCAAAAATTCCAGCGAGGTCCGCCTCACTGGCCGCGCTGTAGGCCTTGCAGTGAAGTTCCCCCATAAAACCCGTCCCTATGACGCCCGCTTTTATCATGCCCCTCAAATCTCCTATGCTTTTGGGAATATTACGTGAGAGAACACAACGCCCGCGGTCTTTGCCCCGGCTGTCGAAACTATTTCGAACGCCTCCCTGACCTGCTCTCTCAGGGCATGCCCGTGGGATACCACAAATACGTTGGCCTCCGCGAACCGGAACAGGTTCATCAGCGCCATTTTTTCTTTAAGGCACGGGCCGATGATGATCACCTCGTCAAAGTCCTCTTTAAGTCTCATGAGTATGTTCCTGACTTTTTCCTGGTCGAACAGGCCCGGCTCCTCTTTTGCCGGAGCCCCTGAGGTCATTACGGAAAGGTTTTTTTCAATGCTTCTTATGACTTCGGGCCCGATCTCTTTTTCGCCTGACATGACTTCCCCCAGGCCGGGCAGCGATTTGACGGCAAATACCGTATCGGCGCAGGGATAAGAACTGTCGGCATCGATGACAAGGACGTTCCTGCCGCTTTGCGAGACGGACACAGCAAGGTTCAATGCGGCAAAAGCCTTGCCTTTATCGGCAGGCACCCCCGAAAAGATGACCGTCTTTTTCAGGACATCGAACTTCCTGTCAAGATAGTCGGCGAGGCGGGATATTTCCTGCTTCAGCGCAGCGTCTTTTTTTGCGGCGCTCATAGCGGACCGCATCCCGTCCGGTTTTTTAAAAGGTATCTCGCATATCAACGGGACCTTGAGGATGTTGCGGACTTCTTCGCCCGTCTTGACGCAGTGGTCAAGATACTCCGCCATAAATACGGTCCCCGCTGATACAATAAAAGCAAGCATCAATCCCGCGAAAAACACGAATATTTTTCTCGGCCTTTGCTGCGAAGAAGCCGCCCCCGCATAAGAGATTATCCGCGCCCCTCCCTGCTTCAGCGCCTGCGATACTTTCAGCTCGCTGCCTTTCTGGAAGAACATGGCATAAAGGCTGTTCAGCACTTTTTCTTCTTTTTCGGTCGTCACGCCGGCCGCCTCGCCTGTGGGCAGCCGCGAGATCTTTGACGCAAAGCCGCTTATGCCGCGGTCAAGGAACTGTATCCTGTTCTTGAGGGTGTTCACGATATCATTGTTTTCCGTGATGAACAGCCTTAACTGTTCCTCTTTCAATATCATGTTTATTTTTGCTTTTTCGACCTCAAGCTCGATCTGCTTGAGTATTTCTTCATGCAGGTCTTCCGGCACGGGGTACATAAGTTTTTTATTCTTCAGATCAGTGATCTTCCTGCTCAGAAGGAACTGCCTGTATTTTATCTGCTTCAGGCTTTCTTCGATGTACCTGCCGGTATATTCGTCCTGTATCCTGTCTATTTTCTGCGTCCACTTGACGAACTGCCTTGCGGCCGAATTCGCAATATTTGCCGCCTCGACAGGGTCCTGCGACCGTACTTTTATCTGTATTATATCGGTGTCTTCCAGCTGCTGAACGCTCAGACGCGACAGAAGATCGGCCGATCTGACGAGGTCTCCCGTAACGTTCCTGATATCCAGTTCCTTTATCACCTCGTTTATCACCGCGTTGTCCTTTATCATCTCTATCTGCGAGTCGATCAGGCTGCTCCTGGGAATGTTCAGTTTTACCGTAGTATCCGACAGTACCGGCAGGTCCCCGCTCATCGCTATCAGTTTTGAGGTCGCCAGGTACGAGGGCCGCGCGACAAAAGAGACAATGATCCCAAGCGCCAGGACGGATACGAACACCGCGAGGAATAAAACATATCTTTTCTGCAGCATCGAGATCAGGTGCCTTATATCCATGTTCAGTACGCCCCCTTTGAGGTCATGACAACGGCTACCGTCTTAAATATTATCTTTACGTCAAGCCAGAGGGACCAGTTCTCGATATAGAATATGTCGAGCTTTACCATGTCCTCAAATGACAGGCCGCTCCTTCCGCTCACCTGCCACAGTCCGGTGAGGCCTGGGGCTATGCGCAGCCGTTTTTTGTGCCAGGAGCTGTATCTTTGCACCTCATCCGGCAGCGGAGGCCGCGGTCCTACAAAGCTCATCTCCCCCCTGATGACATTTATTATCTGCGGCAGTTCATCAAGGCTTGACCTGCGGAGCGCTTTTCCGATCCTTGTGGTCCTGGGATCGTCCTTTATCTTGAAAATATGGCCGTCCGCCTCGTTCCTGTGCGCGATCTTGTCCAGCTCTTTTTCGGCACCGATAACCATCGACCTGAACTTGAACATCTTGAACTCTTTGCCTTCGCGTCCCACTCTTTTCTGCATGTAAAAGACGGGACCTTTTGAGCCGAGTTTTATCAGGACCGCTATGATGAACATCGCGGGGAAAAATACCGCGCCTAATACTATTGAAAGGATGATGTCCGAACACCTTTTGATGAAAGCATTGGCGCCGTACAGCTTTATCTCCCTGACGGATATCAGGGGGATCCCTATTATCTCATCCGAGCTGATCCTTGATTCGATTATGTCCAGCACTCTGGGAACGAACTGGAACTCCACTTTCTCAAGCTCGCATTTTTCTATCAGGGCCAGTATCTGCCCGTTGGAAGCGTCCGGCACGGAAAAGATCACCTTATTTATCCTGTTCTGCCGGAATATTTTTCTCAGGTCAATGGCGTTTGACAGGGCTTCTACAGGGCCCATGGAATGCGCTGCGCGCAGCCCCATCTCCGGATGATCCTTTATCTTCTGCGATATCAGCTTCCGTTCCTCCTCGTGCCCGATGATCATGATCCTGAGGATGCCTATGCCTCTGCTGAAGACCTTTTTCTGGATGATTATTATACCGACATGGACCGCTCCGATAAGGACCATCGAGATCAGCCAGGCGTAGAAGATGATCAGTCTTTTGAAGATAAGGTCCCTGTAAAAGATGGTCATGAATTCAAAGAAGACCATGCTGAGCGTAAGGCCGGCAGCCACCGCGCTAGCCTCGTCAAACTCGGACCTCTTGACCGATGTGGAATAGACGGAGAGCAGGTTAAAAAAAACAAGCACCGTAAATACCGCGAATATCAGAAGCCTTGAGTTCTGGATCACCAGCATCTCGAAAGGGATATGAAAACCCTGTTTCAGATAATGGCCCGCGCTGAAAGAAAAGATTATTATCAGGACATCGCAGGATATTACGAACAGGTTGAATAAAAAGCCTCTTCTGTTCATGAAATTTACCTTTCTTGACCCTCACCCCAACCCTCTCCCGTAGGGAGAGGGGGAGTTAACAATTGCTTATTGAATAATTCCATTTGCATATTCTAATACGCCCTCTCCCTCTGGGAGAGGGAAGGGTGAGGGCTACCTACACCCCATCTTCTCCTCAACAAATTCTATTATTTTCCTCTTAAATATCTCTTTATCATAATCTTCCGCATGTTTTCTTATCGCTGCACTGTCAAACGACATCTTTTCAAATTTCTTCACGGCATCGATTATCGATCCTGGAGTCTGCTCTTCAAATATTATACCTGTTTTACCGGGAATGATGGTCTCGCCTGCGCCGCCTTTACCGTAAACTATCGCCGGCCTGCCCGAAGCCTGGGCCTCCAGAGGAACGATGCCAAAATCTTCATGGCTGGCAAATACCAGGGCTTTGCACCCCGACAGATATTCTGCCAGCTCGGGGTCACTTACAAAACCAAGCATTTCCACGCTCGGACCCGCGATAGCTTTCAGGTCCGCCATATCCCGCCCCGTTCCGATGACTTTAAGCGGATACCCGAGTTTGTTGAAAGCTTCGATGACGATATCTGTCCTTTTTTGCGGTACAAGGCGCGAGACCGCGAGATAGTAACCGCCTGTCCCCGCGGCCGGTTTGAACTTTGACGCGTCGATCGGAGGATATATCACCGTACTTTCCCTTCCGTAATATTTTTTTATCCGCCCGGCGACAAAATCGGAGATCGCTATGAAATGGTCCGCTCTTTTAGAGCTTATCCTGTCCCATGTCCTTAAGTACAGCATCGCCAGGGGGGCAAGCAGCCTCTTTAAACCCCTGACTTTTTCGAACCTCAGGTATTCATGGTACATGTCCCACGCGTATCTCATGGGCGTATAGCAGTAGCAGATATGGCAGGTGTTCGGCCCGGTCATCACACCCTTGGCGCAGGCATGCGAGGAAGATATGACCAGATCATATCCTTTCAGATCAAAACTTTCAAAAGCAAAAGGCATCAGGGGCAGATAATCCCTGTATCTTTGCTTTGCGAAAGGGAGTTTTTGGATGAACGATGTCCTTATATCTTTTTTTCTCAGAGTATCGGAAAGTCTGTCTTTATCGCAGACGGAAGTATATACCGGAGCTTCCGGAAAGATCCCGCACAGGTCCTCCAGGACCCTTTCCGCGCCGCCCATACCCGTCAGCCAGTCATGGACCAACGCGACTTTCATCGTCATCTTAAAACCTTTTCATAAGTTGCTATTGTCCGTCTTGCCGCGGCTTCCCATGTGAACAGCTTTGCCCTCTCGAGCCCTTTTTCCGACAGGCTCTTTTTGATCCGAGGGTCCGATAGCACCTGGACTATCGCGTCTGAAATATTGCCCGTATTGCACGGGTTCACCTTGATCGCGGCGTCGCCTACGACCTCCGGCAAAGAGGAAGTGTTTGATGTTACTGTCGGCACGCCACACGCCATCGCCTCAAGCGGAGGCAGCCCGAATCCTTCGTAAAGCGACGGATAGATGAAAAGTTCGGCGCAGTTATAGACCAGAGGAAGGTCTTCCTGCCGCATAGAATCAATGATCTTCACCCTTCCCATGCCCTGTTCTTTTATGAAACTGAGGATATCTTTAAACAGCCAGCCATTATTGCCGACTATGACAAGGTCTTCGCTTATCTTTTTGTCTTTCACGGCTGAAATAAAAGCTTCCACCAGCCTTTTGATGTTCTTTCTGGGCTCGATCGTGCCGACGAACATGATGAACGGTCTGTTCAGTCCGTATTTTTCGCGCGCGCGCCCCAGCGCCGCCTCATCACTGATGACCTTGAACTCTTCCCCGACCCCGAGATGGATCACGTCGATCTTTTCCGGGTCCGTCCCGAAATATTCGATGATATCCTTCTTAGTGTTATCCGAATCCGCGATGATCCTGTCGGCCCGCCTGACCGTTACCGGCGTTATCAGATGCTTGAAGGCCCTTTTTCTTAACGAATAAGCGCCCGGCAGCCTGAAAAAAGCCAGGTCGTGGACGGTTATGACCTTTCTTCCTTTTGCCGGCATCAGCGGCAGTATATGGTCGGGACTGTGGAATATATCGGGTGAGATCCTGTCAAGCAGGAGCGGCAGCGCTGTCTGCTCCCACAGGTTGCGCAAAAAATAATTGTTTAATGCCCAGGCGGGCTTTACCACGCTTGCATTGCCGGCCGGACGCGCGATATCATCACCGCCTGCCAGCAGGAAATACCGGTTCTTGCCGTCGATTACAAGAAGCGCCCTGACAAGGTTCTCCAGATATGTCCTGATGCCGAAGGCCCGCTCCGACAAGAGACCCGCATTAATGGCTATGCGCATAACATATGGTCCTAATGCAGCTTTGAAGAAAATATGTGGATGACGAAAGAAGTCGCCGTCAAAAGAACGGCCGATATTATTGAGCCGAGCAGTATGACAGACAGCGAAAAGATCGCTTCTTTATAAAAAAACCAGACCACGAGATAATTAAGCGCTGTGGATATTATTCCGGCGATCACTATGATCTTAAGTTTATTCAGCCAGGATGTTTGCTGGCCGTAGGGCTTGAACAATCCGAGAAGATTAAGGATGACCAGCCACATAATTATCAAAAAAAACAGGTATTTCAGGTATGTTGATATGAATTTGTCCGGATTAGACGAGAAACCGAATTTTATATAATATGACAGGACATATGCCGCCGCGATCGAGACCGCGTCCATTATCAATTTCAGCGCCAGTAATAAATGGGCTTTTATGTTTTCCATATATTTATTTAGCGGTTACCTTTAATAAGGCTTTTATTTCTTCGCAATGCCCTTCTTCCGCCGCTTTCTCAAGTTTATCAATAATATCATCCAGTCTGCCCCTGTCGATCATGGCTGCCGGAGCAACAAATATTTTTTCGTGTTTTGTGGCTTTAGTGCCTTCTTCAGTGGTCAGCAATTCTTCATACAGCTTTTCGCCGGGTTTTAAACCTACGAATTTTATATCAATATCGATGCCCATTTCAAGCCCCGACAGCCTTATAAGGTCTTTTGCCAGGTCCAGGATCTTCACGGGCTCTCCCATATCAAGGATGAATGTTTCTCCGCCGCTGCCCATTGCGCCTGCCTGGATGACCAGCTGCGCCGCCTCCTGTATGGTCATAAAATATCTTGTTGCTTCGGGATGGGTGACAGTAACTGGACCTCCCTCGGCTATCTGTTTCTTGAATATCTGGACGACGCTTCCTCTGCTTCCCAGAACGTTGCCGAACCTGACGGAAACGAATTTAGTATCGCTTTGGCTGTCCGCCAGAGATTTTATTGTCATTTCCGCTATTCTTTTTGTCGCGCCCATGACACTGGACGGATTGACCGCTTTATCCGTGGATATCAGCACAAATTCCTTTGCTTTATATTTTTTTGCCAGTTCTGCCATATTTTTTGTTCCCATTATATTGTTCAGCACCGCTTCATCGGCGTCTCTCTCCATCAGATACACGTGTTTGTGCGCCGCGGCATGGAAAATGACATCCGGTTTTGTCCGTTTGAATATATTTTCCATCCTCGCCTTGTCGCGTATATCTGCGATAAAAGGCCGTATCTCCAGGAACGGATATTTATCCGTGAGTTCCGCTTCGATATCAAAAATACTGTTCTCCCCTTTTCCGATACAGACCAATTCTTTGGGATTGAACATCGCGATCTTTCTGCAAAGCTCAGACCCGATAGAGCCTCCCGCTCCCGTGACCATGATCACCGAATCGGATATGTACGAAGAAATGCTCTTATTGTCGAGCGTGATCGTCTCTCTCCCCAAAAGATCTTCGATCTCGACATTTCTTATCTGCGCCACATGGACCGTACCGTCGATCAATTCGTATATTCCCGGAACGATCTTGAATTTAGCTTTGGTTTCCTCGCAATAACCGACGATCTTCCTGATCTGCTTTCTGCTGGCGGTAGGTATCGCGATTATTATTTCATCAATTTCATTGTTTTCCACGATTTCCGGGATCTCCTGGGAAGAGCCTAAAACGGGAAGATGATGTATGAACACGCCCCGTTTTGATAAATTGTCGTCAACAAAACCTACGGGGACATATTTCAACTGCGGATTTTTCTGCATCTCCCTGAGTATGGTCTCTCCCGCGTCTCCCGCGCCTACTATCAGGGCTCTCCGCTCTTCTCCTTCATAATGCAGCCTTGATTGCGATTCCTTCCACAATCTTATGATAAGTCTCGTGGAGCCGATAGCCGCAAAGCACAGGAACGCTTCTATCACGAGAAGAGAAAAAGGGAAATCCCTCTGGCTTAAGATTATCAGGCTCATCAAAACGAGCATCGAACTTAACACGATCGCCTTTATCAGTGACAGGACCTCTTTTACGCTCATATATTGCCAGGCCCAGTGGTACAGGCCGTAATTCCTGAAGACACCTATCCTGAACGCGATGATGAACGGGAATATCCACCAGTAATGAAAGATAAAAGCGGCGATATCCGCCCAGTTGTTCTGTTCAAGCAGGACGACCGACAATAATATTGACGCGGTCATCGAGATAACATCGACAGAAAGCAATATTGCCAGCTTGTTCTCCCGGAGGAACGGCTCAAGTCTTTTAATTATGCTTTTTAGCATGTTTTTTTCCCAGCCTTTCGGCGATGACCGAACCCGCGGCCAAAAAGAACAACAGACAGATCATTGCCGGTATCTTTGTTGATAATAGCATTGATCTTGACATTATTGAAATATAGCCCAGAAATATCGTAAGCACGTAATATATTATGCTGATACTTCTGTGCGAATAACCGTGGATTATCAATTTCTGATACAGATGGTCCCTATGGGCCTCGATCAGATTTTTGCCTTCCCAGGCTCTTCTTATAACGGTACTTAGCGAATCATAAATTACGGGAGCAAAAAGTATGACAAAAGGGTATATTTGGACTTTGCAGGCACCGGAGTTTGCCAAAAATATTGACAGCACCGCAAAATTGTATCCTAAAAATAAACTTCCGGTATCGCCGAGAAATATCGATGCGGGGCTGTAATTAAACAACAGAAAGCCCAGACAGCCGGCAATTATTACGGTTGACACCATCGCGACCGTAATATTTCCGGAGATAAGCGAGAACGCCAGCAAGACAAAAGAGGAGATCAGTGATATCCCTCCTATCAGGCCGTCGATGCCGTCCATAAAATTGAACGCGTTTATCAGCCCGAAGATCCAGAGGAAAGTAAGCATATAGCTGAAAATACCCGCATCAAAACCCAGCCCGAAACCGTCGAGCCTGACCCCGAATATGATCGGGATAAATGCGGCCGCAAAAGTCGCGGCGATCTTATGGCTGCCTTTCATTATTGAAAGGTCGTCTGACAGGCCGACGACAAGGAATGCCGCCGCCCCGGCCAGATAGGCGATATTCAGACTGTTTTTCAGATCAAATAAAGGAAATATGAATACGGCAAATAAGATCAAAAATGTTACGCCTCCGCATCTGGGAATGATATTTGAGTGGGAGCTCCTGCGGTTCGGCTTGTCGGAAAACAGCCCGAATTTATATGACAGCCATTGCAGTATAAAGGTCGTTAGTATTGAGATCACCAGTACTAACGGGAGAATTATAAAAAAGTTGTCGGTCATAGGTCTTACCTTTCGGTCTGCTCCTTGTGAAGGCTGTTGTTATACCACTCTATTGTTTTTTTGAGACCTGATTCAAAATCCGTCTTTGCGCAAAACCCAAACTCTTTTTGCGCGCGGGAGACATCGAGCATCCTGCGGGGCTGGCCGTCCGGTTTTGTCGGGTCCCAAACGACTTTCCCTTTAAATCCCGTCAGTTTTGCGATCAAGTCGACCAGGTCTCTGATCTTTATCTCAAAACCCGCGCCCAGGTTCACAGGGTCCGGCTTGTCGTACTTTTCAGCCGCGAGAAGTATGCCCTCCGCGGCATCCTCAACATAAAGGAACTCACGGCTCGCGTTTCCCGTGCCCCATGCCTCAATTTGAGCATCGCCCCGTTTTTTTGCTTCAACAAATTTCCTGATGAGAGCAGGGATAACATGGGAGGTTTTAAGGTCAAAGTTGTCACCCGGTCCGTAAAGGTTCACGGGAAGAAGAAAAATACTGTTAAAACCGTACTGCTGCCTGTATGCCTGCGACTGCACGAGCATCATTTTTTTTGCCAGCCCGTATGGCGCGTTGGTCTCTTCGGGATAGCCGTTCCATAAGTCTTCTTCCTTAAAAGGAATAGGAGCGAACTTAGGGTAAGCGCAAATAGTACCTATCGCAACGAATTTTTCTATCCCAAAAAGACGCCCCTGCTCAATAAGCTGAACACCCATCATAAGATTTTCATAAAAATAACGGCCTGGATTTGCCATGTTCGCGCCGATCCCGCCCACTATTGCCGCAAGATGTATAACAATGTCAGGTTTTAAGTCTTTGTACATCTTGATTATAGGATCTTTTTCCACCAGGTTATAATCCTCTACGAGAGGCACGAATATATTTTTGCAGTCTTTTTGTTCCAATTTCCCGGTCAAATGAGAACCTAAAAAACCCGCGCCCCCTGTAACGGCGACCCTTTTATTTTTCCAAAAATCATCGGGCATGAGAATTGTTATCCTTTTAACTGCTTCAGATCTTCCCTTACCATTATTTTTACAAGCTCATCAAAAGTCACTTCAGGGCTCCATCCCAGTTTCGACTTCGCTTTTGAAGGGTCCCCCTGCAAGTATTCGACTTCCGCCGGCCTGAAATAGCGCGGATCTATCTCGATCAAGATTTTACCTGTTTTCTTGTCAAGCCCCTTTTCGTCGGTCCCCTTGCCCTTCCACTCAAGTTCAACGCCTGTCTCAAGAAATGCTTTTTCGCAAAACTCCCTCACACTGTGCGACTGCCCCGTTGCGACAACATAATCATCCGGCACTTTTGCCTGAAGCATCAAGTGCATGGCCTTAACATAATCAGGCGCGTATCCCCAGTCTCTTTTCGCGTCAAGATTGCCGAGCTTTATCTTGTCCGAGAGGCCCAGCTTTATCTTTGCCGCCCCGATGGAGATCTTTCTCGTGATAAAAGTTTTGCCTCTTCTCGGGGACTCATGGTTGAACGATATTCCGCTGCATGAAAAAAGACCGTACGCCTCCCTGTAATTGACCGTTATCCAGTGAGCGTAAAGCTTGGCCACGCCGTAAGGGCTTCTCGGGTGAAAAGGTGTTTTTTCGTTCTGAGGAACAGTTTCAGGCAGGCCGCCGAACATCTCGCTGGTGGAAGCCTGATAAAACCTTGTTTTTATCTTTGTTTCTCTGATCGCGTCCAAAAGGCGCAAAGTGCCGATAGCATCTGTCTCTGCAGTATATTCCGGCACTTCAAAAGACACTTTAACATGCGACTGCGCGCCCAAATTGTAAATTTCATCCGGCTGGGTATTTTCTATAAGGCGGTTCAGGCTTGAAGAATCCGTCAGATCGCTGTGGTAGGTCTTTATCTTGTCGAATATATGATCTATTCTTTCGGTATTAAAACTCGAGGACCTTCTTAGCGTTCCGTGGACTTCATACCCTTTTTCCAAAAGAAGTTCCGCGAGATACGACCCGTCCTGCCCTGTTATTCCCGTTATCAGCGCTTTTTTCATATATGTTGCCTTTCTATCTCACCGATCCAATAATCAAATGTGTCTTTTAACGTTTTTTCAAGAGGGATCGAAGGCAACCAGCCGGTTTTTGAGACGAATTTTGCGCAGTCCCCCTGCATGACGGGAATATCCGATGGCCTCAGCCTTGAAGGGTCCGTTTCAACGGTGATCTTTTTCGTGCTGAAAGACAGAAGAATATCAAGCATTTTCCTGATGCTGACGGCCTTTCCCGAACATATATTATATACTTCCCCCATGTCCCCCTTTTGCAGGGCGAGCCGGTACGCTTTTGCAATATCTCTTACATCAGTATAATCTCTTCGCGCCTCAAGGTTGCCTGCTTTTACTACCGGCTCTTGTCTGCCTTTTTCTATCAGGGCGATCTGCCTGGCAAAATTAGAGGTCACAAAAATATCCGAATGCCTGGGCCCCGTATGGTTAAACGCCCTGGTCCGGATGATCTTCATGCCATAACTCTTAAAATACTGGTAGCCCAAAAGGTCCTGGGCGACTTTACTGACCGAATACGGCGAAAGAGGCCTGAGCTGAACGTCTTCATTTATGGGGATATCTTTTTCCGTTACAAGGCCGTATTCCTCACTGCTTCCGGCAATATGGAGCTGCGTGTCCGGCTTTAACATGCGGACCGCTTCCAGAATATTTATCTGACCTATTACATTAGTATTTATTGTTTCTGCCGGGCTGTTCCAAGAAGCCGCTACCGAGCTCTGCCCCGCCAGATGATAAACCTGGTCTGGCTTAATATCTATTAGCATCTGCTTTACGGAAAACGCATCGTTTATGTCGCATTCAAGGAGTTTGATCTTATCCTTTATATTCTCGATATTGTCTTTGCTGCTCCGCCACCTTGCCGCCCCAAAAACCTCCATTCCTTCAGCCAGGAGATGTTCGGCCAGATGACTGCCGACAAAACCCGTGATTCCTGTGATAAGTACTTTCATAAGGTTTATATTATTATAACATTCCGAAAGAAGCTTGGATCAAAAGGTTAATCTGACCGAAGATCGTTTGGAATGATCATGGGTTGCGGAACCATTCAACAGTATTTCTTATCGACTCATCAAAGGTGAATTTTGGCCGCCAGCCGTATGTTTCTATGAATTTGCTGTCATCAAAGACGAACTCATCGAAAAGCCTTTTTTTGAATTTCTTTACCGCAGGAAATATGGCGGATGCTGCATTAAATACGCCTTCCGGAACGTACAATAATCTTTCACCATAACCCATCGCCCTGGTTATCGCGCAGTAAAGCTCGCCGGACGAAACGTCCGCATCTTTTATATTGTATACACTGACCTTCTCCGCAACGTCATGCTCCAGGGCCCGCAACAGGGCCAAGACAAGATTGCCTACATAAAGAACGCTCCTTTTTCCCACTGACGCTCCCAGAGGAAGGAATAATTTTTTTGAAGCGGCCCGAAGAAGCGGGAGCATATTCCCCTTGTTCCCCGGCCCGAATACCATGGGAAATCGCATTATGACCAGGCGGGCATTTTCAGAGCTGTTCACGAGCTCGGTCAGTTTTGACTCGGCGATCGATTTCGACGCCCCGTAAGGTTCTTCCGGAACGGACGGATCCTTCTCTGTATAATGTCCCGGCCTTTCACCATATACCTTAACGGTACTTGCAAAGATGATCTTTTTTGCGCCTTTAAGTATGGACTTTTGCGCCACGTCGACGGCAAGGCCGATATTATCCTTTTCATATTCCCGCTCCGGATATTGCGACCTTTCCTTCATTTGGTGAACCCTGCCGGCAAGGTGGATCACGGCATCCAAATATCCCAGGTCCTGAATATTCCGGCAGAAGTTCTTAACGCCGATATCCGCAAGTCTCTGCCTTGCCCCGTCGTCCTTTTCCGAACATATCGGGTCTATTCCCTGCCGTATCATCTCCATTACCAGCTGGGTTCCGATAAATCCTCCCGCTCCTGTTACCAGAACTTGTTTCATTTCAATATCTTCTGCCTTATCTTCAAGGCCTTATGAAAAAGATAGCTCAAAAGATTAAATCTTCTGCCGTTCTCCATGAAAACCTGACGCATTTCTTTGGTTATCGTAATTGCACTCGACAGGCCTGTGTTACTTACGCCGCAATCCCTCATCTTCACCATCATGCGCGGGATATAACGCGAGCTGATCCCCGCGATCTCCAGGAACCTGAACATCAGATCAACATCGGCTGCTATCTTAAAATCAAGCCTGTAATACCCCAGCCTTTCAAAGAGTTCTCTTTTACAATAGAACGTAGGATGGGCCGGCGTCCAGCTTTTTTCAAACAATCCGCTCTTGAAGGCGCACGAATCCCATCTGCGCGTCACCTTATTGACGTCATTCCTGTCGACATACACAAGGTCTCCGTACACGCAATCCGCATCGTTTTCCACAAACGTCTTGGCGATATCTTCCACAACGAACTTATCATAGAACATGTCATCCGAATTCAGAACGCCGACAATATCACCTGTGGCAAGTTTAATGCCTTTATTCATGGCATCATAGATCCCTTTGTCGGGCTCGGAAATATATTTTCCTATTTTTTTTCCGTAACTTTTTATTATCCCGGCAGTTCCGTCAGTTGAGCCGCCGTCAACAATAATGTATTCGATGTTTCTATATGTTTGTGACAGCACCGAATCGACAGCCGAAGCGATCATTTCTTTGTTGTTGAATACTACGGTCACTATTGAGATTTTAGGATTTTTCATAATTTAACTTCCTTTCTAAAGCAGTGAAAGGTAAACCTGTTTTGTTTCCCTGTATGCATTGCCCCAGGAAAACGATTTTGCTCTTTCAATCCCGGCTTTTCGGAATTTGTCCGCTAGGACGTTATTACATATACTTTCGATCTGCCTGGCAAGGCTGTCGGGATCCCCGGCATCAAAGAACAGTGCCGCGTCCCCTGCTACTTCCCCGAGAGAAGAATTGTTTGCCGTTATAACAGGACATCCCGCCTTAAATGCTTCCAGGACAGGCAGCCCAAACCCTTCATACAAAGATGTGCAAATATATGCCTTTGCGCAGTTATAATACAAATTTAATTCCGCCGCATCACAAGTGGAGGTCCTGATAACTTTATCTCCGACACCATGCTCTTTTATCAATGATGTGTGTTTCGAAAGCAATTGCCGTTCACCGCCGACAACAAAGACGCATGGCAAAGACAAATCCTTTTTCTTTAATATCCCCATTGCCTTGATAAGCACGGAAAAGTTTTTATAGCCGTCTCGTTTTCCGACATACAAAAGATATGAATTCTTAATGATACTTTGCCCGTTAATAATAATTTTATCCGGAATTGCTTTCATCTTATAAAACTCATCGCCTGCCGCCAAACTGATGACTCTGATCTTATCTTTGCTGACATACGGATAATATTTCATCACGTCATTCGCCGTGCTTTTTGAAATGCAGATCACAATGTCAGCATGCCTCAGGGCTCTCGTTCTTATCTTGTGGAGAAAAGCTGCCATAGAGCTCCCTCTAAACCGCTCATAGATGCAATCGTATACTGTTACTATATTATTGACCTCTCTGCCAATAGCATACCTGAAGTAACTGGAATGAAAAACAGCCGGGGCATCCAATCTCACGGGCAAGAATTGCATGGCTATTGAAGGTATGGGCAATTGATGCCGTTTTTTTTCTTCCGGGATAACTGTCTTCCGCCTGAATATGTTGCCCCCTGCATGCGCCGGTTCCAGGAAGGAAAGATCAGCAAACTCATCGTCCGCAATAAGACGATCTAAGATCTCTTGCCAATATCTGCTTATGCCTCCCGATCTCTGCAGGCCGAATATTATATTATCCAGGACCAGCTGTTTCATTTTTCACCGTATCAAACGACTCGCTCTTAAAACACAGGCCGGCCGCCACAAATGACCAGACGAACAAATTGAGAAAATTCCCGCTCGAGAACATCCCCGAGTCGAATACACAGCTGATCAAGAACGGTATGTACACCGCGTTAACATACACCCCCCTGATCTTTGTGCTGCGCAGTTTTAATATTATCAGAAAAAGCACGGTGATCAGAAAAACAAAAGGGATTACTCCGTTCTCTATAAGGTAGTCAAGGTAAAAATTATCTATGCGGAATTTGGAAAACACACCGTACTCCGCTATGGATGCCATTGCCATCCCTGATCCAAAAAAAGATATATTCCCTGTCATCCAAATACTCAGGCGTTTGCTTAGCCACAGATTTATCTCTTCATAATATTGGGCCAGGAAAAGCAGAGGTATTCCGATATATGTAAGGCCGTATAAGATAATGGTCGGAACAAACTTTATCCGTTTTAGCAGAAAAGAAAGCAGCAGGAAATTAGCATAAAAGAACAAAGTATTCCTTGAAGAAACAAAATAGAGCAGGACCAATACCGGCAGATCGAAAAAAATGACGAACTGATATTTGATCTTTTTATCTGTTATGAAGAACCGCGCCAGAAGTATCGGGATCAAAAGTGCGATACTTGCTTCTTTGGGGTGAAAATACCCGAGCAATAGTCTCGGTCTGCCGTACCAAGTGTTATATATGAACCCCGCGGCGTTAAATAACAGATCTATGAATACAGGGATCATCGAGACAGCAAGAAAGAGGATTATTATGGAGAATGTATCCCTTTTTGTCCAGTATTTACTTATTATCACAGCCGCGGCAAAAAAGATAATATTCTGAAAAGCCATAACCCATCCGGTCCAGTTAAAGAACAAGAATGGAATAAACACGGGAAGAAACACCATAAAGAGAAGCAAGTGCCTTTTATTGATGACTTTGCTGAAGGTGAACATCCCGACAACACATATCATTGCGATCATAATGTGTTTCGCTAAATAAAGCCACTGAAAATGCGCTTTTAAATAGAATGCGCTTGAAAGAACATAAAAAAGGTAAGAAAGAAAGAACAGTACTATGAATATTTTTTTTATTGATACCTTCATTTAAACCACTTGATGGTTTTTATAAGGCCTTCCTCAAAATCGACTGCCGGCTGCCAGCCCAGTTCTTTCACCGCTCTGCTGATATCCGGACGCCTGACTTTGGGGTCATCGACCGGCATCGGACAATAAACTATCTTGCTTTTACTTCCTGTCAGTTTAATGATCTTTTTCGCCGCATCGATCACTGTGGTTTCATTGGGATTTCCCATGTTCACGGGCTCATGCACGGCCGAATTTACCAGTTTATATATCCCGGCGACAAGATCGGAAACATAGCAAAAGCTTCTCGTCTGTTTTCCTTCACCGTAGACGGTCAGCGGCTCATCACTTAATGCCTGATTAATAAAATTGGGGATGACCCTCCCGTCCGCTTTCCGCATACGCGGCCCGTAAGTGTTAAAGATACGGATGATCCGGGTGTCCACATTATGGGCGCGGTGATAAGCCATCGTCAGCGCTTCGGAAAATCTTTTCGCCTCATCGTAAACTGCCCGGGGACCGACCGAATTGACATTCCCAAAGTAACTCTCGGTTTGCGGATGTTCCAACGGGTCCCCGTATATCTCAGAAGTTGACGCAAAAAGATATTTCGCGTTCTTTTGTTGCGCGAGATCCAAAGTATTAAATGTGCCGATCGAGCCTGCCCGCATTGTCTCAAGAGGGATCTTTAAATAATCTATGGGGCTTGCCGGCGAGGCAAAATGAAGTACGCAGTCTATACAACCGTCTATCTTGATCTGCCGGCAGATATCCTGCCGGATGAAACTAAAACGCTCATTTTTAATGTTGTGCTCTATATTCGCCGGGTCGCCGGTAATAAGATTGTCAATGCAAATAACATGATGGCCTTGCTGCAGGAGAAAATCGGACAGATGCGACCCGATAAATCCGGCCCCGCCGGTCAGCAAAAATCTTGTCATCTTCCTGTGCCTGTATATTGAAAGCCCATCTCCCTCATGCGCCGGGGGTCATAAATATTTCTTCCGTCGATAAGGACCGGCATTTTCATCGAAGTTTTTATCCTGCTAAGGTCCAGTTCCTTGAACTCGTCCCATTCGGTTATAATAAGCAGGGCGTGGCTTCCCTCGGCAGCCTGATAGGCATTTTTGCAGAATGTTACCTCGCGCAGAATATTTTTTGCCGCGTTCATGGCTATCGGATCATAAACTTTGACCTTGGCCCCCTTTCCCCGCAGTCCGGCAATAATATCAAGGGAGGGGGCATCCCTCAGATCGTCTGTCTGCGGTTTAAACGATAAGCCCAAAACACCAATTGTTTTATTTTTCAGGCCCTTCAATTTTTTTTCAACCTTACTGACAAAGGCTTCTCTCTGGCTGCGGTTAAATTCGTTAGTGGACTTCAGTATAACCGGCTCATAACCATGGCTCTTGGCAAGATGTATCAATGCGGAAATATCTTTAGGAAAGCATGAGCCTCCGAACCCGACGCCGGCGTTCAAAAAACCTCTTCCGATCCGTTTGTCCAGCCCCATGCCAAATGCGACCTCGATAATATCGGCTCCCAGCCTTTCACAGATATTCGCCATTTCATTGATAAAAGATATCTTTGTTGCAAGGAACGCGTTCGAAGCATATTTTATAAGCTCCGCGTTCTTAATACTGGTAAAAATGATATGCGCGTTCAAAGGGCGGTAAAGATCGGTGATCAAATTGAAAGCTTTATTATTGGAGGCTCCGATCACTAAACGGTCGGGCGACCGGAAATCTGAAAGCGCTGAGCCTTCGCGCAGGAATTCCGGGTTTGAGACGACTGCGAAACTTTTTTTCGGAATACCGTATTTTAAGAGCGTCTCTGTGACCAGGTCCCCCATCCCGACAGGGACAGTGCTTTTATTCACAATAAGTTTATAGCCCAGGCTGCTTTTGCGGACTTTTATGCCTTTGCTTTTTATGGCCCGCGCAATACCTTTTGTCACCTGGATAACGGCCGTCACATCCGCTTCACCCGTGGCTTTTGGCGGTGTACCGACCGCGATAAATATTAT
The DNA here is from genome assembly GCA_026387835.1 of Candidatus Saganbacteria bacterium. Classification (NCBI taxonomy): domain Bacteria; kingdom Bacillati; species Candidatus Saganbacteria bacterium. The sequence goes on along the minus strand of JAPLKZ010000007.1, from coordinate 96,556 downwards.
CTCCGCTTTATTCACCGTGAGCGTCAGATCGCCCGTAAATGCGAGTCTTTTATTTTTTAAATTATGAACGACCAATTCTTTCAGCCCCGGCTCATAAAACGGGACTCTGCCTTTTTTTAAAGCGCTTATCTTCTTTTTGTTGCTGTCGACACATACTACTTCATTGCCCAGGTCCGCCAGACATGCGGCGGTCACCAATCCCACATAACCGACTCCGATCACACATATTCTCACTTTGATAAGCTCCTTATGTCTTTTTACCCGCTTTAGGGCCGTTCTTGCTGCTGTCATTCACAAAACTGTATTTAAGCAGTGTTCTCAGCGCCATAAGACCGTCTTTCCAGCCGATCTTTTTACCCTCCGCGCTTGTCCGTCCGCTGTAACTTATGGGCACCTCGAATATATGTGCGCCTCTTTTGGCAAGCTTGATCGATATTTCCGGTTCGAGATCGAAACAATTTGCTCTGATCGGTATGGATTTTAGAAGTTCGGTGCGTACAGCTTTATAGCATGTTTCCATATCCGTAAAATTGATATTTGTCACGACATTGGTCAGAAAAGTTAAAAAACGGTTTATGACCGCGTGCCTGTAATTCAGAAGGCGTTTATAATCCCCGGTTAAGAACCTGGAGCCAAAAACCGCATCGGCATTTTCTTTGACAAAAGGGGCCATTATCTTGTGATAATCATTAGGGTCATATTCCAGGTCCGCATCCTGAATAATGCAGATATCATTCCCTGCCCTGTCAATGGCAGTCCGGATCGCCGCGCCTTTTCCTTGATTTCTTTCATGCTCAATATAGATCAATTGCCCGGGGTGCTTTTTTTGAAGTTCGCGCAAAATATCTCTCGTACCATCGGTAGATCCGTCGTCAACCGTAATGACCTCGATCCTGGAGATATAAGGGCTCTTGACCGCAAATACTCTTGCGATACATTCTGATATCGTGGATTTTTCATTGTATACCGGCATCAACACTGAAAGCGAAAGACCGGTTTCTCTGTTATGTTCCGGCAAATCAGTTTGTTCCTTTCTTTCATCGGTCATGGAATATATTTTATCATATCCGGACAGAGTTAACTATTGACCGTACAGCATAACCAGCGAACCAAAGCTGTCATAGCCGATTACTTCTCTATATTTAAACTTTTTTGCATATTTTTGAGAGATTTTCGGGTCTGATCCGATACATATAATTACAGAAGGCGTAAAATCAGCGGGGATAGATCTTGAAATATTCGTGACCCCCACATGTTCCATGCGGAATTTTCTGCCGTTGCCCTCAAGAACGATCCACAACGGATATTCATATTCCTTGCTAAACTCTTCCATTCCGATCTGCGAATAGTTGCGCCTTTTAATTGTCTCAGCGATCTTCTTATAGCATTGATATGTTTCCGGCTTGGCGGCAAAATAAAAATATTGCCTTGACCGGGTAAAAAGCGAATATTTATATCTGTCAGGCACGAACGGAGGGATTGCCAAAGGTTTTTTAATATTGAACACTAACGGCGGGACTGCCACAAAAAATAAAATCAGTAGAAATAATATCAGGGCCGCTCTGGAAAATATCCTTTTCATTGCTATTCCCGTAATCGGGGAGAACAATAGAAAAACAGGCAGCATCAAACGGTTAAGCCACGGCTGGTATTTGATGAACACAAAAAACAGCAAAAAACCCGCGGCTACCGAAGAAAAATAATACAGCAATTCTTTATTTCCCCTGCTGATATTTTTACTGAAAAGAGCCAACCCGCAAATAATGATCAATAATAAATGCATGGGATTACCCACAAGATCCTCATGGGGAATGTAGGTTTCAACTGAATAGTTTGCAAATGCTGAAGTCCTCCGGTCATTGATATCAACTTTAGATAAGTGATGAAGATCAGCGATGGCCGTATAGATCAGCCTGTTTACCGCACTGGAAGGGGTGTTCAAATTCAAAGAAAAATACTTCACAATATTTGACGCTATATTGCGAGGCGAGTGTATCTCGCTCTGAGTATAGTCATCATGAGGCCCGAAAGGAGCGTGAAAAAGCGCCACATTCCTCAAAAAGAAACCTGAGTTTAATAATACCGCGGTCAAAAATACAAGTAAAAATGTCTTCCAGGAATTCTTCATGTCCCTCCTGAACCAAATGACAAACAACCATAGAACAAAAGGCGCGGCAAAAAAGCAGGCCGTTGGCTTAGTAAGCACCGCCAGGCCTAAAGCAACTCCCGCGCCGATAACATTCAGAGGACCGTTTTCATGGTTCGATCTGACAACAAATAATGCCAGGCATAAAAGCCAGAAAGCGGTCAGATAATCGGTTTGGGTGCTGGTGGACTGCATAATACCCATTGGTATCGTGGACACGACAAAACCGGAAATTATCTGAGCTTTTATGCCGCCCTTCATTAATTTAACAAGCAGAGTAACTGCGATAATGCTTCCTATCATTGCAAACCACTGGACAAAATTGGCCAAATAATCATTCCTCAATAAAACCTGAAAATTCAAGATAATAAATTCTGCGCCCGGGGACATGTATAACTGACGCAATGTATGAGTAGGATAGTTAAGCACGCTATGGTTCTGCGCCCAATGAGCTACCCGGGCCATATGATAGGTCATGGCATCAGAATTATTCGGCGGGGCTAGCAAAGCGATGACAAACGTCAAGGCAATAACGAAAACAATCGTGCCTATCAATGACTTATCAAAGGGATCTAAAGACGGCCTTGAACAAGCCCCGGGGGATCTCCGATGACGCATCGAAAAAAGCGCTATTCCTGCGGCTATTGATGCGCCCAACCATGATATTGAGACGTAAATCGGAACAATAGCTTTAAAGATGCTCAGGATCTCAATGATCAAAGTCGCCGTTAGCCCCGCCATGAGAGCAGTCCAAATAAAAGCCTCCCGCAAGACGGTATAAAAACCTTTACTATTATCCGATAAGAGCTTGATAAAGCCGAGAAACGCCAAAATACAGAATATAAACGGGAAGACCATTAACATATGGAGCTGCCTTTTTCTGTCCGTTTCATATCATTCATATGGGATCCCCTGTCATTTTTCCAGCTGATCCAAAAGACTTAAATATTTTTCTTTCGCTATCTCAAAAGAAAATTTGTTCCTCATTGTGTCTATTGCGTTGTGCCGCAGCTTATATCTTAAGTCGCCGTCGCTTATTAATCTTTTTACTGCTTCACAATACGCGTTAACATCACTTTGTCCGCACAGAATTCCATTATAACCATTTATGACTATTTCCGGAATACCCCCTACATTTGCCGCTATAATTAAGGCGCCATTCTGCATCGCTTCTAACAACACGATCGGAAAGCCTTCGCTGCGGGAAGGCATTATCAAAATATCCATGTCTTTATCGTCAAAAGGATCCCTGACAAATCCGCGATACCGGAAATACTCGGGGTGTAAGCCTGAATAGCTGGCAACCTGATCCTGCATCGCTCCGTCTCCTAATATTTTAAATGCCACTTTTTCCTTTAAGGGCAAAAGGCCGTCTGCGATTTTCAGCAAAATATCTACGCCCTTTTCTTTTGAAAGCCGGCCGATGTACGCGATATTAACCCTTGAATTGCAAGTTTGCTCTTTGTCAATGCGTATATTCTCCTGCGATTTTATGCAGTTATAGATCACTTCGATTTTATCCTGTTCAACCCCGTAATCACTTATCGTCTGCGCGACAAATTTTGATACGCAAACAAATTTGTCGGTATTCTTTATCAATACTTTTTTGAATGCCTGGATGACGGATCTCCACGCGAAGCCGATGGGGATATCTTTGTAGTTACAATGAACGACGCATACGTGCCTTATATTTTTACGGAAGACCTTAATGATACAACAAAATACGGCTGTTGTTAGTTCGTTTGAAACAATAATGTCATATTCCTGACTTCGAATATTCAAAAATAGTCTTGAAAATGCATTAAACATCGATACAACCCTGCTTTTCAAAAGAGGATTGTTCTTTCGGGGCCCTTCTCCCTGCAACGACCTCAAAGATATCGTTTTATACGAATACTTCTCGCTTATCATGGAAGTGAAAGCATCAATGAACGCATTAACGCCTCCATAAACCCCCCCATAATAGAAAACCAGCACTTTTTTCTTATTCATTTATATATTCTGCACTTGACGCCATGTCCTGAACAGATATCTTTCTGGACACCTCCAGCGCGTTTTTGCCTATATCTCGGGCTTTCTCTTTGTCAAACAGCAGATCCAGCACGGCGTTTTCAATCGCTTTAGGATCATTTGGGGGTATAAGCAATCCTGAAAAACCATTTTCAATAATCTCCGGAATACCCCCGACATTAGTTGATATCACGGGTTTTTTCATTGTGTGGAAAATGAGGAACTTTCTTCTTTTCATATGAGCATTTTTATGGCAACATTAAGCATTTTCGCAGCAATATACTTAAAATAGCTATATACCGCAAATAAGAATGGGTTAGCCCTAATTTGCAGTTTTAATGCCTGTGATAATAACCGTATTAATGGTTTATGCCCTTTATAAACATTGTAATTGAACCAAATGTAATTATGTTCCACTTCCTTTTTACTAAAGTATGGAAGATTTAATATTGCTCGCCCCCTTTCCATTCTCGTATCAATTGAATCGCCCAAATAACCTTTAGCTTTACAAAAAGTATATAAATCTGTCCCGGGATATGGGTAAAATATTGAAAAATTAATCCAATCTGGCAAGCATATTTTGTTCATTTCGATTGTTTCATGAAAATCATCAACCGTTTCCCCGGGGAGCCCGACCATGTTAAAAAAAGAGACCTGTAGTCCATATTCGCGTGCTAATTTTACCGCATTTATTATGTCTGCATTTGAATAATTGCGTCTCAATATCTCTCGGCGTATTTTTTCACTTCCTGATTCAAGCCCAATATTAATAAACCTAAAATTTGCATTTTTTAAAGCATGGAATATATCCCGATAATTAACATTGGGTACAATCCTTAAATTAGCCCCAAAATGTATTTGGTTTTTATGTGCCTGGTTAAAACTCCTGAGCTTTGAACATAATTCTAATGTCCAGCTTTTATTGACTCCGATTGTTTCCACTTCCAGATAGATCTCGGTTTTTTGTGGATATTTATCAACCAGTTCATTTATTTCGCTAATGATATTGTCCGGAGACCTATATCTGACATAAGTTCCTGATGCTATTTTTCTTAAAGCATGATTACTGCAATAACTGCAATTAAACGGGCAACCGCGTCCCAATAAAACGGTGTGTCTTGCAGAGGCATCTTCCTTTATCCACTCCTGCCACATATCTCTATCGGGAAAAGGCAAAACATCAAGATCTGATATGAATGGCCTGGATGGATTTTTTTCTATTTTATCATCATGTTTGATCCATAAATTTGGTATTGACTGTGGGGGTTTGTTTTCTTCGATGCTTGAAACCAACTCTAAGACAGGATATTCCCCTTCTCCAATACATAAAGCATCAAAATCATTTAACGCTCCTTCCGGGTTCAGTGAAACATGCGCCCCCCCGATTAATAAAAATAAATCCGGATAGTTTGATCTTATATATCTTGCTATTTCAACAACAAATGAATATTCGCTGCTTACAGAAGTAAAGCACACCAATTCAGGCTTAAACTCATTAATATATTTGTCTATGATATTTTTGTTTTTTTCACCGGAAATTCTGCTTAATATGATCAGTTTTGTAGAATGCCCGTTTTGTTTTAAAATTGCGGATATATACGAGATCCCGAATTGGATCCATTCTGGTGATCTTAGGGGCTTGCTCGCTGAGGCTATACTGCACAAGGAATAAATAAACAGCACTTTCATTTGCTTACACCTCAATGATTTTATTTACAAGATTACTAATATTATTTTCACTTTCAATGACGAACCTTGCAATATTTATGTTTAATAATGTCGGAGCAAAAAGAAGATATGCAAATATAACGTGTTTTCGTTTTTTATAATTTTTAACGGGCATTTCTTTATTCTTCATTAATACTCTCCTTTATTATTATGGGGCTTTCTATAGATTCATAAACATTGATAGTCCTTTCGATCATTTTTTCGATGGTATATTCATCGGATTTTATTTTAGCATTCCGCGATATTTCAAGCGCTTTTTCCTTATTATCGAGCAGTTCAACGGCTTTCTGAGCTAATTTATCAATGTCTTTCGGCTCAAACAAAATTCCATTTACCCCATCATCCAAAACTTCAGGAATTCCGCCCACTTTTGAGGCAATGGCCGGCTTCCCCATCGCTATATATTCAAGAATAACATATGGCATGGATTCGTGACGGGATGGCATAACACAAATATCCATAATGTTGATATGGCTGAAGACATCCTTGACTTCACCTGCAAAAACGACTTTTTTGCTGATACCAAGAGAAACCGACAGGTCCTTCATCTTATCCCCAAGATATCCGTCCCCCGCGATCAGGAAAGTTGTATCAGGACATGAAGCGAGGACCTTTTTTGACGCCCGGAGAAAATCATCAACACCTTTATCTTTGACAATTCTTGATACAACACCGACGATCCTGTCGCGCCCGTTTATCCCAAGTTGTTTTTTTAGCCCTGCTGCATCAGACCCTTCCGCATCACTCATGTCTATGCCATTATAGACAACAGATATTTTGTCATTATCGATTTTGTAATTTTCGGCAAACATTTCTTTGCTGTTCCTTGAAACGCAGATAAACGCATCTATTTTAGTAAGCAATAAATTTGAAAGCCGATGCTTAATAAACTTCAACAATAAAGATCTCGATGCAGGCGGCACTACTGAATGAACAGTAGCCAGCAATCCATGTACTTTGGTCAATTTCGAAGCGAGAATAGCAAAAAAGCATGAGAAAGGAACATGCATATTGAGGTGGACAATATCAGGTTTTTCCTTCATTAATATACCTGTCAGGCCAAGCCATATTCGCGGTCTTGAAAGCTCATATATTTTTGTATTATTGATTTTGCCCCTGAATTTGAAGCTGTTTTTGTTTTTTGGAAGAACGCATATTGATCGATACTTGGCCCTGTCGAGCTTATTGATCAAATCGACCAGATATTTTTCGGCTCCGCCGAATTCAGCGGAATCGCTGTAAAATACGATCTTCTTCATTTTTTTATTAAAAACCTGATTTTTGCTTTAATGCTCTTAAGCTTTTGCCCGGCAACAGTTCTCAAAAACATGTCTTTTATCCCTTTTGAGAAAAGATATTTAATTACGGATGGCAGGCGCCTGTTCACAAAAACAGTCCCAAATAGCAGCTCCCGTTTCCGGGTCCAGAAATATTTATACTGCTCATTTCCTCTCAAAAGATCGAATATTTTAATGCCTCTTTTTATCGCGTTTTCTATAAGGCTCGCGAGCAAAAGCTTTCCGGGGGAATATTGCCGGTACTGGGGGTTATAAGTCGGCGTATACCAATAATATCTATCAGCGTAAACGAACCCGTAATGCATGGCAACGATATTACCGGCGCAGTAAAGGCATGACATTTCCAGCATTCCGCTGCCGTCCAGATCTCTTGAAAGCAAGCGGTACCTGTTCATAAGCGATTCATCATGGAACTGGCTTACGTGCTTTTCTTTTTTCCATTTTTTCTTGTGCAGATCAAAAAAAACGTTAAGCAAACCGTCTATTTTACCGCGTTCATTGCACACTTCCAACTTAAGCTCCCCAAGTTTTTTAATATTGTTAAACTGCCGCACAACATCGGACCTTACCTTTTTATGCAGGCTTTTAAGATATCCCGCAAAATTTTCGAACTGCCCGATATCCGCTAATATGGAGACATCTTTTTCCTCAAAGCTGCTGCTGAAGAATTCTGACGTTATATTGCTCCAGCATTCAAAATACGCGGATGTTTGGGGTATATAAAGAAATTCGGCCCAGTCCCATAATGATGAGAGCGATTCAATCTGTTTTATCAACAGGGCAAAATTATCCGCATGATCTTTTACAATAATAAAATCCAGATAATCGGAGACCTCATGGGCTATGAATTGAAGCTTTCTGACCTCCAGTACGCCGAAGTATTTTTTTCTGAGTATCATCATCGGCGCGGCCGCGACAATATTATCGCCTTCTATTATCAATACGACAAACAATCCGTTGCCTGCGCCAAAGCACTTCCACCAGTTTAAAAGCCATTCGTGCCTCAGGAAAAAGATGTTTGACGGGCTCTTCTGAGCCGCGTTCCACTTGTCTTTTATCGCTTCGAATTCATTAAGATCACGGATGATCTTAGTTTCCATATTCCCTCCAAACCGGGACGAGGACTACCTGCCTATAAAACCCGGGGCATTCTTTTAAGCTTGAAGGAAGCGTAGGCCAGGGAGAACAGTAAATACCCTTTTGACACATATCTCTGATAAAGCCCTTGACATCCTTGACATAAACCGGAAAGGCGTACGGAACAACTCCGTCAGGCAGTTCCTTAAATACCGGCTCGGCATCTTTAACAGTTCTTAGCAAATATGAAAAAGCATTTCTGCGGACCTTCTTTATGTTTTCATAATCGCTTCTTTTGGCGATGAACTCTGCGAGTTTTGATCGCCTCACAAGATATTTTTCCAGATTAGTTTCTTCCTCTATACTTTCGTCCTTTGGGTCATAGATATCATTTTTGCCCGGCGGATTTTTCAGCGCCTTGACCAAATTGACCCCGAAAACATCTTCTATATTCAGATTCAGCTGCCTTAATAAGAACGCCGCGTCGCCTCGGCCTGCTTTAAGCAAAGGATCTATATTCGCAAATATCCGGGAATTATTGATCTTTAGGGCCGCGCCATTAGGTACCGGAAGCGTTTTTCTTATGCTGAATATCGAAATATCGCCAAAGCTACCCAAAGGATGCCCCTGATATCCGCTCAAAAAACCATGGGCATTATCCTCAATATATAAAAGCCTATTTTCAGCACAGACCCGCTTTATCTCATCAATTTTTGACGGAAAACCAAAATAATTTACCGCAAGAATAGCTTTTGCGTTTTTTGTGATCTTGCTTTTGATATCATCAATATCCGGCGAAAGATCGCGCTTAACATCAAAATATTCAACATTGATCCCCGTATAATTAAAAGGGGCCAGTACAACATTGCATATATACGAGGGGATTAATACCGTGCCGCCTTTTTGTATGCCAAGCGCCTTCAGGCCGTACATAAGCGCCGTTCTGGCAAAACCGAAGAAAAACACATCACTGCCGTCCAACGGCTCGGGATAGCCGTATCTTTTCCCAAAAAACGATCTAAAGTCCAACACCGGAGCAATAGTTATTTTTTGCACTTATTATATATCTTCCTTATGGCCCTTTTTAACAAAACCGGGAGCCACGACAGTTTTATTCTAAACAAAAAAAGATTATCTGAGGAGTTAACGGCTACTCTTGGCAAAGCAAAAACTCTGCTTCTTTTATTTATATGCCATTCGGAGGTTGAAAATGACAGCTTAAAACCATTATTCGTAAGAATAAGTTCATGAGTTTCGTTATAATCTGATATTCCGCCATAGGGATAAGCAAATACATCAGCAACAATTCCAAGATTTTCTTCGATCGCTTGCTTTGATCCTAATATTTCATTTCTCGCTTCCTCTTGCAAAACATTTGAAAGTCGTACGTGGTTTTTTGTGTGCGGTTGAAATGATATAAGATCGGTCATCTCCTTTATTTCTTGCCACGTCAATGCAGATCTATTTAATATTAAATCGCCTGTTTTATACTGCAGTTTTATTTTATCTAGCCATTTCCTTCTTTCCTCTTCTTGCATTTTAGCCATTTGAAGCGCTATTTCATTACCGGAAATGGAAGAACCCATTAAATATGACTCTAATTCATCCCACCAAATCACCTTGTTTGTGCCTATAAAATCTGTCGGGAGAAATACTATTGCAGGAACATTGTGTTTCTTCAAGATCGGATATGCAAACTCATAAATATCCGTCTGCCCGTCATCGAATGTAATTAATACTGATTTTTTTGGAAAAATGAGGCCTTTCTCAACACATTCCACAAATTCATTTTTTGATAATACACTAAAATTCTTTTTGAGGAATGCTACCTGCTTATCAAACTCATCTACATAAACTGTTATAACGTCATTAGGATATATCCTGCCTCCAGGAAGTCGGGGCCTGATCCTGTGATACATTAATGCAACACAATTATTTGGCATAAAAGCTTTGTTCATGCCTCCATTCATTCAAATATTTTTCAAGTGATATTTTCCATCCAGGCATTATATCAAGCCCCAGTTGCTCAAGCTTAAAGTTCCGCAGAGCGGTGGATTGCGCCCTTTTTGCGGGTGCTTTAAAAACGCTTGACGGTACGGGAATTACTTTATTTTTTGTTCCCAATTGTCTTGCAATTTCCACGGCCATCTCATACCGGCTGCAGATGCCCTTATTCGCAAGATGATAAAGACCGCAAGGTTGTGTTTTTGTCACAAGCTTTATTCCGGCTAAAAAATCCCCGGCAAATGTTGGGGTGCTATATTGATCCTCAATCGCTTCTATGTCCGAATTTTGCTCACACTTTCTTATGATCTGACCCACATATTTCTTATCCCGCTGCGGACCTCCGCCTATCATCCAATCAGCTCTGAAAATATAATATTTTTCGAGAATTTCCCGTACGATCTTTTCCCCCTCAAGCTTTGTCCTGCCATAGACATTTTGAGGGTCGGCCCTGTCATTTTCGCTATGGAGCTGCCTGCCTTTTCCGTTAAACACGTATCCGGTGCTTATGTAGATAAGCGTCGAACCAAGCCGTTTGCAAGCTTCGGCCACATTCTTTGTGCCTTCAACATTGATCTTATAAGCGTGCTCAATCTCTGTCTCACATTTGTCAACATTGGTCTCTGCCGCAAGATGAAGCACATATTCCGGCCTATATTTATTCAGTTTTCCCTCAAGAGACGCCCTTTTGCTGATATCCAGCTCCGGAAGATCTGTTAAAATGAGCTCTTCATCACAAAAGACTTCTTTTACGTAAGAACCGACCATTCCGTTCGCGCCCGTGACAAGGATCATTGGATCCTCCTGTTATTCAAATAATTGGAACCTTTTGCCTAATAGCTTGCTTATCAAATCGGAAAAAGCCGTATAAGTCATAAATCTGCTAAAAATCAGCAACAAAAGAACTTTAATATTTGCCGTATCTTTAAATATTTCCGTAAAGATCCGGCCTGCCCTGTTTTTTTCTCCCCTCTTCCACTCAAGAAGCCCCTCCCTCTTTTTAAAGTTCATCTTCACGCCTGTCAGTTCAATTGAGTAATCACTTTTGAAGTTTGGAATAAATTCGTTCAGTTTTTCAAGGACCTTTTTTTCTTCTCTTATGGCATCGCTCTCTCTGCCCCAGCTGTAGTTCCTGTCATGGATCCTGTATTTAGCCAAAGGTTCGTCCACATAATCTGCCGGATATTTGCTGGCAATCCTCAGAAAAAGATCATATTCCTCCACCATCATCATTTCCGGATCAAACAAGCCTGTTTCTTTTAGGACTTTCCTGTCTATCACTACCGTCTCGAGCGAGAGATTATATTTTCGCAAAAGATCTCTGAATATCATCCCTCTGCTAGGTTTGCTTTTGGAGTAGAAGGAATAAAGGTCTCCTTTTTCATTAAAGAAGGTCGTATCGCAATAAACAAGCCCTGGTTTTGGGGTTTTTTGAAATAGCCGCATTTGTTTTTCTAGTTTTTCCGGCAGCCACAGATCGTCGTGATCAAGAAAGGCTATGTATTTTCCGCTTGAACGCTCTATCGCCGAATTTCTTGCGGCGCCTATCCCCTGATTTTCCTGATAAAAATATTTAATCCTTGGATCTGTCATGGTTTTTATTATTTCAGAAGTCCGGTCCTTTGACCCGTCATCTATCAGGATAATCTCATAGTCCTGAAAAGTTTGAGAAAGAACACTTTCCACTGTTTCTTTAATATATCTCTCGCAGTTAAAGACCGGTATATTTACGCTTACCAGGGGCATGAACAGTTCTCCTTCAAAAAAAAGATCTTACCGAGCTGATCACTTCTGAGACATCCTCGTCTTTCATGTCGTAATAAAGAGGCAAGGTCAAGATCTGTTTATATACTTCATCAGTGGCCGGAAGGTCCGATCGGTATTTTTTGTAGTAAGTAAAATGATGACTCGGAATATAGTGTATCCCGGAACCGATGCCGTCTTTTTTTAAATGGTCCATAAGTTCGTCGCGGTTCTTCTTTACCTTTATGATATATGTAAACAACGCCGTTTCTTTGTAATTGGTCTTGATTATTTCGAGCCCTTTAACGCCCGACAATTCCTTGTCATACCGCGAGGCAATTTCTTTCTTTCTTTTAATAAACTTGTCTATTTTTTTTAGCTGTTCCATTCCTATGGCCGCGTTTATATTGCTCATGTGGTACCTATAACCTTGGGTCACCACGTCGTAGAACCAGTTTCTTTCGTTGCGGTATCTGCTCCAGGTATCTTTGTCAATTCCCAATATCCTTTTTTGCTGCATAAGCTCGATCAGTTTCGCATCAGAGGCCAATACTGCCCCGCCTTCCCCGCAGGTAATGTTTTTAATAGGATCAAAACTAAAACAGGTGATGTCTCCTATAGAACCTATCTTTTTCCCTTTGTAAGACGAACCAAACGCGTGCGCCGCGTCTTCGATCAGGGACAAGCCGTTCTTTTTGGTTATCTCCAATAGCCTGTCCATATCAAAAGCTTCCCCCCTGTAATGGACAGCCATTACCGCCTTTGTATTTTTGGTGATCTTTGAGGCGGCATCGTCAATATTGATGTTCAGAGTACCGGCTTCAATATCACAAAATACGGGAACAGCTCCTGTCGCCGATATTGCCTGCAGTGAGGCTACAAACGTCAGAGAAGGCACTATCACTTCATCGCCTTTGGTTATCCCGAGCGAGTCAACCGCAAGATGAAGAGCGGATGTCCCTGTATTCACCGCCACAATGCCTCTGCCCTTTGCACCTAAATACTCCAGGACCTTATCCTCAAATTCTTTTACTTTTGAACCCATTCCAAGCCAGCCGCTGTCAAAGATCTCCTTAACAGCCCTTAGTTCTTCTTCGCCTATCGACGGCCTTGATACAGGTATCATGGTTTCCCTCCTAGATCTTTTTGTAAACTTCCATCGTCTTTTTGACAGCCGTTTCCCATCTGAAAGTGTTCGCGTAAGCGTGTGCATTCTTTATCCTGGAAGGCTCGGCAAATGCCGCCAGGCGGTTTTCCATTTTCCTGAACAGTTCGTCCGGACTTTTCGGATCAAAATATTCAACATTATCTTTCCCAATTTCCCTAAAAACAGGGATATCAGAAGCAATGACCGGACAACCACAGGACATAGCTTCCAGCAGAGGAAAGCCAAAGCCTTCGTACAGGCTCGGAAAAACAAGGGCGGTAGCACCCTTGTAAAGACGTATCAGCTCTTCATCCGAAAGATATCCTTTGTCAACAACAGCATCTTCAAGCTTGTTTTCTCTTATTATTCCTTCTTCAAGCTGCTTGTCTTTATTTCCGGTATCAGGACCGACAGTAATAAGTTTAATGCCGTTATATTTTTTATAGAGCTTCCCAAATGTTCTAAGCAGCAAAGGATAATTTTTGTACAGGTTCCTGCCGCCGACAAAAAGAAAATATTTTATATCGGTTTTATTGCCGATGATCTCCTGATCGAGATATTTGCTGTTTAAACCGTGGTATATCACATCGATCTTATCCGGATCAACGCCTTTAAACAGTTTTAAAATATCGCTCTTTGTGGTTTGCGACACTGCAATAAGCTTTTTTGACCTTTCTATTGTCAATTTATCCGAAAGGACAAAGTTCTTATGCCCTGCAGAGCCTCCCAACAACTCCGGGAAAAGCTGAAAATTGAGATCATGCACAGTAGTAACTATCCTGTTCTTAAAAGTGAACATCGGCAGAGTGTTAAGCGTTGAATGGAAAATATAGTCGCGGAAGATGCCGTTTCTTAACGCAGCCAGATCAAGTATGAGGCCGCGCAACCGGATATTATCAAATATTCTGCGGGGTCTTAAGACCGGCTGAAAGATGTGCCTCAGATTATTTTTTCCTTTGCCTTTTGCGGATATTTTTTTAAACGCTTCATTACACGGGTTGTCAGAGAGAATAACACATTCAAAAGAATCTTCCGAGAGAAGACCTGAAAGTATATTCTCCCACATTCTTGATATGCCGCCGTACGTTTCCCTGGAAAAATAATAGCCGTCATAGAATACTTTTATAGGCACTACTTCTTCCCTTTCGCTACCCAAAAGTCATAATATGGGTCTTTTGAGAACACTCTCTTAGCACTCAGATCGCGACAGACAGAGCCGTCATATCGGATTTGTTTGAAATCATTGAAAGGCAAATATCGTTCCATTTCCCGGCGATCCCTCTTCCAACCGGTCTGTTTCCACCCGTCGGGTTTTCGAGAAGAAGCTTTTTTCCCGAATAGTTTTTTCGCCAATATTTTTATCTTTTCTCTAAATCCAATTGTTGCTGACGAGCTAAGAATAAACCCCCCGCCTTTCTTTATGATCATATTAATATTAGAAAATAATCCGGGCAAATCCTCATTTGGGATGGCATAAATCATATTCAGCACTAAGACCAGATCAAAGCTCTCCGGGACAAATGGCATGTTTCTGGCATCAAGAGAAGTGGTAAAATCCACCTCACCGGAATATCTTTCACGCAAAAAGTCCATGACCGGCGAAACGTCGAAGGCAGTAACTGCATAGCCCTTCCTTGCCAGATACAGCTCTTTATCACCATAACCGCATCCGATAGACAGTACTTTTATGTTTTTATTTGGAAAGTTTTTGGTAATGATTTCGGCTATGGCTTGTTGTCGCATGGATGGAGGATCTATCCCCATATACTGTTCATATTCATTCATATTCATTGCATAAATAGTTTTGTGCAAGGAGAGTTCTTTGCACATATTTATTTCCTCTGTCGTCCACTGCGAATTAAGCCAGTTGGGATCACCGACCTTATCAGGGAACAGCTCCTTTGCCTCCTTGAGATGTGCATCTGAATATAAGGATGTGATCATTATTGTTCCCCTTGTAAGCTTCTAAAAAATCGTGCGATCCTGGCGCATGCATTTTGATCAAGATAGTCATACACATATTGTTTCATTATTTCACGCTCCTTAATAAATTGATCTTGGCCGGAAATCAAAATTAATTCCAGGCTTTTAACTAAATCCGGCCAATTTTCTGCTTTTACTCCGGGTGTGATTTTCGCATAGTCGCAATATAACGGCCGCTCTTTTAGATAATCGGCATAATCGAAATTTGCAAAGACTATGGGTTTATCCATAAGCAGGTAATCAAAGCAAATGCTGGAATAGTCTGTGATCAGTATATCCGCTTTTTTGAGAAGGGGATACAGGTCATCGGTATTATCAAAGAATATTCTTTCTTTATTTTGCGCTATATCCTTGTACTTGTCAGAATCAAAAGGATGGAAACGTATCAGAAGAACGCTGTCTGTTTTTTCCAGAAGATCATTTATTTGGGCCTCACTAAAGCCGTAATGAAATAAATCGAACTCCTTTCGGCTCCTAAAAGTCGGAATGTAATAGATCATATTCTTAAACTTTCTGCCTTTAAATATTTTGTAATAGTCTTTATTTGATTCCTGATCATTGACTTGCAGCATATAATCGCTTCTCGGCAATCCCGTTACTTTGATATTAGCCGTTTTCACCCGCAATGCGGTGCTCAGGATTGGAGATATGTTCTTAGACGGGCTGAATGCGTAATCGGCTTTTATATATTCAAAAGGCGTTGACAAGAAATTAATTGCTCTTTTTAACAGGGGACATTCCTGTGTCACATCGTAGCCCATTTTTTTAATGGGCAATGTAGCATGAAAAAGGTCTAATATCACAGCTCCCCGTGTCACCACAGGATTTACATCATACGTCAGGCTGTGTGTAATAAATATGAACTTCGCACGCCAGCAGAACCAGGATCCTTTCAGGCTTCTTGCATGGAACGCCTCAAAACCCTGCGCCCTCAGGTCTGAGATGATCTTATTATTGCGGCTAATCCATACAGGTCTATATTCCTTACAGTTCTTTGCTATGTATAAGAAAAGATATTTCGCGTTGTCACAAAACTTTTTGCCTTCCCAGCTCCCGAACACCACTATATCTTTTCTGCGTGGGACCAATCCTAACAGAAAATAGGCTAAAAACATGACCATGCAGACCATGGTATAAAAAATGAGACTTAATATTGTTTTTATTTTGCTCATGAAGCAAGCTCCCATCCTTTTGAAAGAACATACTTGAACCATACTCCTGCAAGCAGCGCGGTCAAAACGGAAAGCGTCACTATCGAAGTGAAGAAGGAACCGTTTATGATGCCCAGTTCATACGCGACGGAAGCCAGGACTATCCCGGGACCTCCCCTGGTGTTCATCGCAACAGCATAATTGAATCCCGTGAAGATATCTTTTCTCATCACTGCCGTAGCCAGCAAGGTACCGACTGCCTGCGCTGCCAGCGCCACCAGCATGAACAAGATAAAGAACTTGGGATCGAACTGGCTGATGAAATTAAGCCTGATGCCGACTATGGCAAAATACACGGGCACAAAGAACGAAAGAGCGTTCTCCTTTATGCTTTTCCTCGCATTTTCAAACTCGTCTCCCGGAACTGTCCCAATTATGATGCCTGCCAGGAACGCACCAAAGACTATATTGACGTTGAGAAGGCTTGCTATCGCTGAAAAAAGGAAGCAGATGAACAGCGTATAACCGAACACCGATGATTTTATCAGCAGGTTAGCCCTCATCTTGTTGCCCGCGGCTACGATCCTCGGGACAAAGGCGGCTCCGAGGACAAAGAACACCAGCGTAACGGCTACTGTCATGGCTATTCCTGATACCGATAGATCTTTTGAACTCACAAGTCCGGTTGCCACGGCAAGGGCTATCCACAATATCAGATCATGCGCGGTAGAAGCGGTCAGCACTATCTTTGCAAATCCGGTCTTTATTATGTCAAGGTCCAGAAAGATCTTCGATATGACCGGGATGGACGTCACGGCTACCGCTATCCCCATCACTATCCTGAAAGCCAAAGCGTTCTGAGCGTAACCCATGAGTGATGGCATATCAGCAGCATATGTGAACAGCCACCCTGCGGTGAACGGGATGACAGTGGAACCGATAAGTATGGCGGATATCAGGTTCCTGTCCTTTTTCTCAAATACCCTGGGTATCTCATAACCGGAGACGAACATCAACAGCACAAGACCGAACCAGTACATGACCGATAGAAGCTTCCCTTCCGAAGGAAAAGCATCAAATATTACTGTAAAGAAACCCGGAAAAACAGCACCCATAATAGACGGTCCGAGGACTATTCCCCCGAAGATTTCACCGATCACCCTGGGCATTTTGAACTTATGGAAAATATAACCGAAAATATTTGCGAAGCTCAACAAAAGCACGATGGCGAAAAAGAACCTCGTCAGCTCATGGTTTGTAAGCGTTGATATTACTGGAATAGGCATGAGATCAATTGCCCCACTTGAACAGCGCGATCAGATCGCTCATCTTATGTATCTGGAGATAGTTCATCTTTGCATTCCTATAAGGTAGTATGACCGCGGTAAACACTACCAGGTCATCTTTTTTCAGGAAACCCTCTTTCCAAAGCTGTTTTGCGCTCTCGATGATATGCGAATAATCCTTGCTGACAAAATTAATGCCGAGGCAAATGCCCGTTACTCCCCACAAAAGATTGAATTTTCTTGCCTTTTCGATCTTGTCCGTTACCGCCAGTATCATCTGGTCAAGCTTGTACCTGCTTATCATCCTTGCGGCATAACCCGACAAGGTTATACAGACAACCTTGTCTATCGGCATCTCTTTTGATATCTCATATATACTTTTACCTATTGCGCTGGGTATTGTCTTTTGGGTCATCGATGAATCTATGACTGCGGATCTTGAAAAGTATTTTTCTGCTTCGTCCGCCACGGAGCGCATGACCTTTACCGTATTGACCGGGTCTATCCCCACGGCTGTCTCCCCGGACAACATTATTGCCGAGGCGCCGTCCATTATAGAATTCGTTATGTCCGTAACCTCTGCTTTTGTGGGCTGTCGTTTTTCTATCATGGAATGGAGCATCTCCGTCGCTACTATGACCGGCCTGCCGCTGCTGTTCGCCGCTATGATCGCTTTCTTCTGGATCACCCCTATATTGGCAATAGAAGTCTCGGCACCCAGGTCTCCTCGGTCTATTAGGATCCCGTCCGATTCTTTCAGGATACTTTCTATATTGTCTATGCCGAACTTGTTCTCTGTCTTTGCTATCACCCCTATTCCGCTGTTTCCCAGAAGTTTTTTCACTTTTCTTACATGTTCGCCGTTTTCGACAAACGACAGCCCCACCCAATCAACTTTGTTCTTTATCGCGAACTTAATGAGTCTTTTATCATCTTCAGTTATAAGAGGCGTATTGACCTTGACGTACGGGACATTCAACCCCTTGCCGCCTTTGAGTTCCCCGTCGGTGAGTATCCTGCAGAACACGTTCGTGCCTTTTACCTCGACAACCCTGAATTTCAACGTCCCGTCATCGGCTAGGATAATATTCCCTCTCTTAAGGTCCCTGTGCAGACCGCTGTAATTTACAGCCACTTTATCGGAACTTTTATACCCTTTTACCGAAGTAAATATTATTGTCTTTCCATTTTTAAGCTTGTAGGTATGCTTAAATTTAGCAGTCCTGATTTTTCTTCCCGGCAAATCCAGAAGGATCGGGATGTTCTTGTCGACCGATCTTATAAGTTTAATTGATTTTTCATGCCAATCAAGAGTGTTATGAGAGCCGTTCAGTCTGGCAACATTCATCCCGGCTTTCGCAAGTTTTTCCAGTGTTTTCCTGTCACACGAAGCCGGGCCAATAGTGCAGACTATCTTTGTCTTATCCATTATTTGCTCCTATTCATAAAAAAGGTGATGCGCCTTAAATTCTCTTACCAGGACGTCGTAAACCTCAGGCCTGAAGATCTTGTGCTTCGGCTGATCCCCCTTCTTGATGATGCTTCTTACGAGAGTCCCGCTTATTTCCTGGTGATATTTTTTATTATGGCCGCAGGTCTTTTCTGTGACTATAAGGTCACATTTACTGCAGTAAAGAGGCTCTTTGAACCTCAAGATTGTGATCCCAAGATCCCTTATCCTGTCGAATATATCGTGCGCCTCGTATTTGCCGTAGTACCCTCCAACACCCGCGTGATCCCGGCCGACGATAAAATGGGTACAGCCGAAGTTTTTTCTTATGATCGCGTGAAACACAGCTTCTTTAGGTCCGGCATAGCGCATTGCTGTCTTTAAAGTGCCAAGAACGATGCGCTTTCTCGGATAATAATCTTTTATGAATTCTCTGTAGGCTTTTATTACGGCTTCCGCGGTAAAATCGCCCGGTTTTTTCCACCCTACTATCGGCTGAAGAAAAAGGCCGTCCACCAGCTCCAGAGCGCATCTCTGGAGATATTCGTGGGCTCTGTGAAGTACATTTCTTGTCTGAAAACCCGCAATGGTTTTAAGATCGAGTTTTTCGAACATCGTTCTCGTCTGTCTCGGAGACATATAACTGCCAAAATGTCGGGCCCTCTTGTGGACAAGTATCTTTCCGCCGATCAGGTACTCTTTCATGTTATGGACAAAGTTTACCCCGGGGTGTTTTTTGTCATTTGTTCCGAAGACTTTTTCTGCATGAAGTTCTTTATTGTGCGCATAGACATCCTCGACCTCAACTGACGCAAATAGTTTGCCTTCTTTATTTCGAATTCCTACCAGTTTTGATCTTCCTGCCGCAATGGCTTCCGCCTTGTCAACATCAATAAGTATTGGTATCGTCCATGGAAGATCGCGAAAAACACCCTTCATTACTACACTGTTAAATTCTTTAGCCGTCATAAACCCTTCAAGCGGGCTGAAAACACCGTCCGCGATATTATACAGGTCAGACACCACAACATCAGACACAGTGACCTCATGATCATATGCCGGGGTTTTCACCGGGAGGTCGTATCTGTCGATCAGTTTTCCTCCGTAAGGTTTGTTCATTATTTTCTGATTTCAAAAACTCCTTTCTTGATAATACCTTGTCTCATCAGTAAAGCAGTGCTAATTACCTTCTTTCTGATTGCCGTAATCAAAATTCCCCTATGACCGTGCACGGCATGCTGTCAACACCTTCAAAATAAAGTGGTACCGTGAATACCTTTTTAAGGCCGGCAAGATCGCCGCTCAAATCCATATCTTCTATCAGGAGCACAGGTTTGCCGGTTTTTGCATCAGGATCAAGGAAAGTATGGTGCGCTCGCTTTCCTTCCGGCCTTTTTTGAAAAGCAGTTATCGATATCGTATCGATACCGACGGCGCGGATACCGGGACATTTTTCCCTGATCCACAGGGCTGCATCTGCTGAAATTCCCGGATTGTTCAACCGATATTTTTCGCTTCCCCTGAATTTAAAAAATCCGGTCCTTATCAGCAGCAGGTCACAGCCGGCCGAGTCCTTTATGTCATCCGGCATGACCAGTTTGTCTTCATTTTTCGGACAATCCATCATGCGCGGTCTTTCAAAAATAAATTCCTCTGCACCAAACTGGCTTAAAGACCTGCCCTTGGCATGGAAATGCTTTGGGGCATCGATGTGTGTTCCGCTGTGGTTTGAAAAAGTAACGTAAGCCGTATCACAATCATCACCCCTGCTGATCTGCTTGCATGGCTCGATCATTACAGGCCTTGTATCGCCATACATGGGGGTCTTTTCATTTAAAGGATACGACAGCAATCTATACATTTTTACCCACCATGCTTTCAAGTTCAGAAAGATCTTTTATCCTGCTTTCGATCTCAAGACCCTTGAACGGATCTTCTTTGTCGATCCTACCTATAAACCTTATCCCCAGGTCTTTTACCCCGATATAATCGTCGATCGAATCCCCGATAAAAACAGTTTCCTCAGGCTTTAGATCATATTTTTTAAGAATATACCCGTTAAGCTCGGTCTTTTTCTTGGGTGATCCCAGCACTTCCTTGAAATATCCGGAAAGTTTCCTTTTTCCTGCAATTTTCTTAATCTCACTATCGGGTGTTCCGGACACGACAAACATGAGAAAGTCATCTTTGTGTTTTTCAAGAAATTCCTTCGCCCCTGCGACAAACGGACATTTCACGACTTTTTCATATGCGAATTCTGTGAGTTTTTTGCTTAAGATCACCTTTTCTGTTTCTGTAATATTTTGACCCAGGAAATCTCTATATATCCGTTCGAACTTTTCCATCCTCCCCATCCCCCCATGGTCAAGGTGAAATCTAACGATCTTATCTGTCTTATCAGGATAATCCTTAAATAGAAAAGCGAATCCATCGGCTTTTATATCCATTGATTCAACGATCACCCCGTCAAAATCAAATATTATGGCCTTGGTTCTTGTCATTTTGCGGCATATATCCTTGTGATGAGATCAAGTATCCCCTGACCCAGATCAATATAATTATTGCTCTGTATACGTTTTGCTATCTTCGGGCTGAAGACATACGGAGTGATTTCGTAGTGCTCGGTTGAATCGACGGGTAGGTATTCGAGCTTTATCTTGTTATTCAGTATTTCCCTTATCATCACCATAAGGTCTTTTATCTTCATCTGCTGGTGGCCGGCTATTATCACGTACTGGTTATTGTAATCATCTGACAGTATGTCCGCGCTCAGCCTGGCAGCATCCAGCACGTGGATGTACTCGCGCAGTTCCTCACCGTCGCCGTGCCTGGTGATCTTATTTTCTTTCAGCGCCTGATTTACCACCCTGTGTATCCAGTTGTTTTCATCCGCTCTTGGCCCGTATAGCGATCCGTATCTCAGTATCGTAAAATCGAGGCCATAGATATCGTGGTAGTTCTCTATCAAAAGCTCGTTCGCCTGCTTGCTGCTCCTGTAAAAAGAACCCGCCTTGCTGTAAACATAAAGAGTACTGGCAAAGACAAACCTCTTGACCTTTGATTTCCTGCAGGCCTCGAGAAGCACGGTGTTTCCGTATATGTTATTCTTTACTGTTTCAAGCGGTTTTATTTTTGCCGCGTCCATGTCCGCTATTCCCGCGAAGTTATATACGATCTCCTGTCCCGCCACCGCCTTGCTGACGCATTCAGGATCAGTGACATCACCTATGATGCTGTTTTGGCCTTCTTTTAGATAAGGCGACTTTATCAGGTCAAATACCGTGACTTTGTGCCCTTTTTCTGTCAGCGCGTCCGCCACGTGGCTGCCCAAAAAACCCGCGCCCCCGAATACTATGATTTTCATATTATTTCCTCCAGTTCTATATAATTTTCTTGGTTAATAACCCAAATATTTTTGCCTGACAGCATTCCATCCCTCGGTCGAAGTTTGCATTTCCGGCCTTTTCTTTTTCATTTCCCCTGTTTCAAATACCTTTCTGGCCACAATAATTTGATGAGAGCGGAAATGAGGGGAGAAAGAAAATGCAATTTTCAACAAAGCCATTACTGCTTTTTTAATGTTCCTTATGATTTTAATTTTTAGCCTTCTGTCTATTTTGCTGTTATCAACAGATTGGCGTTGTCTTTCTATCCTTCCATTGTTTAAATAATATTCGCCTTGTTTTCTGTCAAAATACTCGTGTTTTTCAATTTCAAAACCGCTGTTCCGTAACAGCCACATCAAATCTTCTTTAGAATATTCTCTGAAATGGGGGCGCCAATCTCCGATGAAATACATGTTTGTTAACAACGGATGCGGCAATGGCGTTTTCCCGAGCAACATTAGGATCGCATTATTCGCATTAGTTATATTGTCAGTCGTCAGAATAAGCCATCCGCCTTTTTTTAGGGAGTGATTGGCAACGTCAAGCGCATTGGTGGGATTAGCCAGATGTTCTATAACATCCAAAAAAAGAACTATATCTGCGTCAGAACAATCCAGTTGATTGACTTTTTTAGGCATAAAATAAGATGGGTCCAACTCAGTTTCATGTAACTTTATTTTTAATTTCTCCATCTCCTTAATAAAATCATCGGTAAAACCCAATCCAACTCCGATATAGTCAAAATTATCATTCAAAAAGAGATCTCGGAATATTTTCGGAACAACTCCGGGGAAAACCCCAAAATCAACGACTTTTGATTTGTTTTTCCCCCATATTTTAGAGACCTCATAAAATACTTTGAAATATCTATAGAACGAAATGATTAGATTATTTTTACCTTTGTATTCAGCACGAAAATCATTTCTAGCAGTATCAAACTGAAAAGGCTTATAATTTTCTGCATATTTCTTGAACAATTGATAACATTCTTTTTCAGTCATCATTTATTGCTCCTCCCGTTAGCAGTAGCTTCCTCAAGTCCACGAATAAGATTTTCGACCGCTTGTTGTTCCATATTTATCCTGGACTCCTTCGCGTAAGATCCTATGTGAGAAGTCAATACCGCATTATCCAATTCAATGAGTTTTCCTTGATACGGTTCCTTTTCAAAAGTGTCTATGCCTGCTCCCGCCAGTTTTCCCGACTTTAAAGCCTCATAAAGAGCCTCCTCGTCCACAAGACCGCCCCTTGAAGCATTGATCAAAAACGCGCCGTTTTTCATATTTGAAACAGCTTTTGCATGTATCAAATGGCCTGTTTTACTGCCGGGGACATGCAGACTTATAATGTCTGAACCGGCGATCAACTGATCAAAAGAAAGATATTTTTTGCCGTCAGGATCTTTTGCAACATCATATGCCGAAACATTCGCGCCAAAGGCCTCTGCCAGGCGTCCAACCGCTTTTCCTATCCTTCCATATCCGATGATCCCGACATTTTTGCCTTTTAAAAGATTTCCCATCGGTTTATTCCATTTGCCATGCCTGATCTGCCTGTCAGCTCCTGATATCTTGCGCAGGCAATCGAGCATGAGACCCAGCGTCAATTCAGCAACTGCATCTGTCGGCGCGTCAGGCGTATTAAAGACCATGATATTGAGGCCTTTGGCGGCTTTTAGATCCACATTATCAAGTCCCGCACCGCAGCGGGAGATCACTTTTAAGCTTTTTAATTCCTTCAGCACTTCCGCTGTCAGGACTTCAGTACCCGCTATAAGACCCTGCGCGTCCTTAGCAAGAGATATCAGCTCTTCACCAGAGAGCTTCTTGCGCAGCGGATTCACCTGGAATTCCATACCGTGGTCCTTTAACATTTTAAGCGGCTGATCTTCATACTCCGCGAAAGTTGTTGTTGATATAAATACTTTCATTTTCTGCTCTTTATCGTTTTTGCCGGCACACCTGCAACGATACTATACGGGGGTACATCCTTCGTCACTACGGCGCCGGCCGCGATGATAGCACCTTTACCAATCGTCACATTCGGCAAAATGACCGCGTTGGCTCCTATCCAAACATCGTCCTCGATAATTATTTTGCCGAACGAATGCCCCTGATCTCTCATGGGAATATCTGTCCTGTTAAAAACATGATTTGATGCCCGCAGAACCACATTTGGGCCGATCATTACATCATTTCCTATGATCATCTCTCCTCCAGTAGCACCCATAAACACATTATTGCTGCAACTAAATCTGTTTCCGATTGTTAGTTTCGCTTGATTTGCATCTATAGTGACTCTTGTGCTAAATGTCACGTGATCCTTCAAAATAATATTTTTTGATCCGGAAATAATGCCTTCAATATCAATATTGAATTTTGATCCGCAATGCAGAAAGGCTCTTTTCCAGTATTCCCGCCTTAACTTATACCCGATCCTGCCGGGATAATTGCGCAGCAACAAACGCACAACATCAAGGATCTCTTCAATAAACATTTGAAAAATAATCTTCATTGATTTCCTTTGCGAGCGATCGCCATCATGTGGGAGCTAAAATTATTTTTTGTTATCCATTCCTGGAGTTTTTCTTTTGCCTGCTCATTGCCTTTTTGAGATAAAAGCTTCCACAATCTTCCGGGATCCTGCCCTTCTTTCCGGTAAGCTCCCTCAACAATATCCCAGTCCAGTTTTCCTGGAGTGGTTATAGATTCAACGGCAAACCCTTTTTTTTCAAGTAATATTCGCATTGAATCGGGGTTGAAAAAGTTGAGATGGTGCGGGGGAGAGACGCTCTTTGAGCGCTCCCACAGTATCTGAATGTCAAAACCCTCCCCATTCAGCGTCGAAAGAAGCAGGTGCCCGCCTTTGGACAGAAGAGAGTGTATCTTTTCAAGAAAAGAACCCGGGTCCTGCAGGTGCTCAAACAGCTCAAATGCAGTTAAGACCGAGAATTTGCCGTCCCATCCCGTGACATCCTCTACCGCATTGCGTATCACGGTAAAGCCTTTTTTAGTGCATATGTCCGACATTTCTATAGAAGGCTCGATAGCCGCCATTTTTGCTTTCTTCCAGACCTTGCCAAGTTCCTCAAGAAAGATACCGAAACCCGCCCCGACATCCCCGACAAAACCTTCCGGCTCTTGTAACCTGCCGCTGACAAGTTCTGCCCTGGGTTTGAATAATTTTTCCCTGCGCACTTCCGCCACTGGAAGAAAGAACTCTTTTACCCAGAAATCCCCGGACTTTGAAGACGAGTAGAAATCCGTGAGCGCCTTCAGCGTAGGCCTCGGGTTGGCGAACAAAGTGCCGCATTTATTGCAAAGCACGTATTTAAACCCGGATTTTTCAAATTGAAAGGTGTTCTCGTCCGAGCCGCAGGCCGGACAAGCCGCGTCTATGAACGCGCCCTTGTCTTTGAAGATCGTATCGATATCTTCCTTTACCAGCTCAAGATACTTGTTAAATACGTCGCGCTTTCTGATCTCTTCTTCTTTCATTTGCCCTGCCCTTTGTATTTTTTTATCAGGCTGTCAGGGCGCATCGCTTCCTCGACATCTTTTAAGTCCTGTTGCGTGTCAACGCTGTATGTCTGCCTGTCATTCCTGATCATTTTTACCTTATAACCATGCTCCAGCACCCTAAGCATATCCACCGATTCCACTATCTCAAGAGGAGTTGGCACAAGCTCGTTGAATTTCAGAAGAAAATCCCTCCTGAAAGGGATTATGCAGACCTGTTTGAACATCGGAACTTCTTTTGCCCCTTTTTTCCAGGAAGGGATCGGCTCCCTCGAAAAATATAGTGCAAAATTATCGTTATCGCATACCACCTTGACCTCATTGGGATCTTCCTGCTCTTCTTTTGTCATTGGCGCCATGAGGTTGGAGACAAAGATATTCTTGTCGTCTATGAGCGGCTTCACAGCATCGTCGATCATGTCAGGATACAGCATCGGCTCGTCGCCCTGTATCATCACCACGATATCGATCTTCTCCCCTGTTTCCTTTTCTATCTTCAGCATCGCCTCGGCCGCGCGGTCAGAGGCTCTCTCATGCGTATCTTTGGTCATCACAGCCTTTGCACCAATGGAATTGCAATATTCAAACACTTCCTTATCGCACGTCGCCACATACACTTCATTGAGCGTCTTACACATCCTGCTCCTGAAGTACACGTGCCCGATCATCGGGATGCCAAGTATCTTTGCCAGTGGTTTCCCGGGAAATCTGCTGGACGCCATGCGCGCGGGAATTATTCCTATAATATTCATTTACATCTCAGTTTCATTTTTTCTTTGCCATTACCAGCATATGGCTGGACAAGCCGTTCTCCGATAAAAACTTCTGGAATTTTTTTCGTATACTCTCGTCCTGTACCATAAGGCTGTCAAGATATTCATTTTTTTGCTTGAGGGGAAAGCCGACCTTTTTTCCGTTCAAAATAATGTCCACATCAAGTATCCCCGGCGTTTCGGCAGATATCGTTTCAAACCCGGCCCTGTTAAGCAGCATAGACAGCGAGGCCGGATTGAAATAATTGAGGTGTTCCGGCGGTGTAATATTCCCGGTCTTTTCCTTAAGTATCTGAAAATCAAAACCCTGCCCGTTGGGCGTGGCGATCGAGACAACACCCTTCGGGCGAAGCGCATTCGCGCATTTTTTCAGAAAAGTGAGCGGATCAAACAGATGTTCCAAAAGATCGTTCATACAGATGAGGTTGGCAGATGAATCAGAAAGATCGGTTACTGTGCCAAGGCGTGCATTCAACCCTGATCTTTTGCATTCAGCCACACAGTCCTTTGAGAAATCAAGCGTTATCACATCTGAAAAGAAACCGGTATTTTTGAGTGCTATAGAAAAGGCTCCCGATCCGGCACCTATGTCAACAGCGAGGCCGCCGTTTTTTCCGCGCTTTTTCATAAGATCAACAATTTTTTCCGCGCGCGGAGCATACTGGAGAGCCTTTCTGCTTGCATCCGCTTTTACAAGCAGTTTGGTCCACATTTTAGGCGCTTCATATTCATTATAATAAACACCTAACAGCTCGTCATTCGGCCTCGGAGAACAGAACAGGGTCTTGCATTTATCGCAGATCTTATGTGTAAAACCGTATTTCTCAAAAGCTTTTTCACCCCTTTCACCGCAGGCAGGGCAATCTATATCGATAAAACTGTCTTTATACTTTGAGAAAAAAGCAAAGCCGTCTTTCTCTCTTTGGAGAAGCACCTCCTCGTAGGCGCCCTTCGGCCGCATCAGATCAAATTCCTTCACGCTATTATCCTTTTCTTATATCATTAACCGCGTTTGACAGGGCGTTTGACAGATATATAGTATCCATTCCATAAGCGATAAAAGTGAAGCCCTCTTTTATCTTTTTATTGAGCTCTCCTGCGCCTGGTTGAACAAGATGGAATCCCAGCGCGATCTTTTTGCTCTTTACCTTTTTGCTGATCTCTCCGATTACTTTTATAAACTTTGTGTCATTAAATTTCCCCGGGATACCCATGGAGCCGGAAAGATCATACGGACCGATTATCACCGCATCAATCCCCTTTATTTCTAAAATTTCATCCAGATTCCTTACTGCATCTATATGCTCTATCTGGACCACTAGAATGCTACGTGAGTTTGACGCCGAGATATATTCCTTAAATTTCCTGCCATAACCATGCGCCCTGCCCAAACCGAAGCTCCTCTTGCCTTGGGGGGGATATTTTACGGCCTCAACCGCTTTTTGGGCATCATCAGCAGAGTTGACCATAGGAACGATCACTCCGGCCGCTCCCGCGTCCATCACACGCCTAATGGTGCTGGCATCATTTACATTGAGCCGCACAAGGGGAACCGACCCTGCAAGATCAATCACCTGTATCAGCCTGAAAACGTCCTTCATATCTATCAAGCCATGTTCCATGTCGATCGCCAGCCAATCAAATCCTGACTTTGCCATTATTTCCGCGGTAAATGTATCCGGGATTTGGATCCAGCTTCCAACCGTCAGTTTTTTTTCGCCAAGCCTCTTCTTCAGATTTTCCATGTTCTTCTCCTTATGCTTTTTCAAGTATCACAGACAGATCTATGATGATATTATTCAAATAGTTGCCCAGAAAAAACACCGCCTTTTTCAATAATTTATTCTTTATTTCTCTTTTTTTGGATCTGAAGGATGGTGAAAACGGGTACAAAACCGGATTTAAAGAAATAATCCTGAACCTGGCTTTTGTGTAATAGTGCCTTTCCCTGCATTCTTCCCTGTCCGGATCAAAAAAATTGAATACTTTTTCATGAAAACCACGCCTGTGCGTCGGATCGGCCACGGCGCACCAGCTATTCCAATAAGGTACCTGTATAATAAGCCGCCCATTTTTTTCCAAGATCCTGCAAAGCTCTTCCATAGATCCTATAAAATCCTGAACATGCTCAAGCACATCGATGAGGACTATTTCATTAACACTATTATCCTCAAAGGGCAGCCTAGCATCAAGATCAACTGCTTTATCCACCCCTTCTATTGCTACTTTGTCGCAATTGATATAACCTGGCCTGATATCATTGCCGCAACCTATATTTAGTCTTATTTTTTCTTGTTGCATGTTAATATATTAGTATTGTCTTACCTCTTCCCAAAACTTTTCTTTCACCAACGGACCGCGATATTCAAGAATATCGTCAACAAGTTTTCTTCTTTTATTAATAAGCTCATCAACTCCGCTGCTGCTAAAATCCTGCAGGCTTTTTCGCAGTTCCTGATGATTGCAGACAAAAGCTATTCCCACCTCCTGCGAATTCTCCGGAAAATCATCCTTGTCTATACCATAGTATATATCATTAGGACTCTTACATATAATAGCAAATTTCCCGGCCAGTATTGCGTCGAGAATGACCGTAGTGACCCCTCCTATCACTATATCCGCTTCTGTAAGAGCATCTGACGTGCTGTCCCTGTAGACAACATCCACCCCGCCTTTAAATCTCTTAAGATCGTTAATGAACATCTCTTTTTGGACAGCCGGATGTTTTGTCACCTTCACATCATATTGATTTCCCGCATCTTTTAATGCGTTAAAAATGATATTAAACAGGAAAAGCCAGTCCCTGCGGTAATTTGAGGGCACTATCAATATCTTTTTTTTACCGCCTTTTGATTCCTCCTTATGGCTTGCAATTGCATAGAAATTATCAACATACTTATAGGACCCTATAAGTTTTATCCTGCTCTCCGGAAAACCCGGAGCGACTACCGACCTTGCCTGCTTTCCCCACATCAGATATTTATCCGCTATCGGAAAAGACTGCACATAATTTTTACTTCCGGACTTATTTGTTTCACCGATCCTGTTGATAAACATTGTCTTTCCTTTGGTTTGCATAGAATGCTGATGCCAGACTATCCTGGATTTTGTATCAGCCCTCTTTACCCCGTGTATCACCGCCCTGCCGGTCGGGAAGAATTCCGCATAAGTTACATATGTCTCGTGTTTTACGTCCCTATTCAGGCGATAAAAACATTCCGACAACATCTGGGACTCAAATGTATTCACAACAAATGATTTGACAAAGGCATTATGAAAAATATCAAATATGTTGACCCCTTCGATTGTCAGGCTGTCCCTAAACTCTTTCTTTCTTGCCAGCAACAAATATCTGATTATTGCGGAACAATCGACAAACCGTAATACAATTTGGCTGAAACCGATCTTGTTTTCCACGAATGTTAATGATGATCTTCCATAATGGTCCCTGATCCTTCTGAAAAGCCCCAAAGTATCCTTCAGTTTTTTTTTGCGGATCAGATCGACCATATTAGCGGATGTGACAAATATCCAGTCAAACACATTCCCGAGGCTTTTGTCTTCAACAAGTCCCTGGTACAGGCGGTCTACCGGCACCTTATTGCTCTCTATCCAATTATAAAGATTGAATGAGATAATACCGATCCTATCTTTTCCGTATCTATTGCTTTTGTCATTAAAAATGAACTTTATGAGGATTGCATTAAACATTACTATTATTCTTCTGAGCAGATGTTTTAATAGTCCGCATTCCTTAGCGGGACCAATATGTGAGATCCTTATTTTCGGAAAGATCTTCTTTAGCGTGGGGCGAAAGGCTTTTGGGCACGAAATTAATTGAACGCTATCAATACCGCACGAACTAATAATATCTCTTATTGTGAATATCTCGCAGATCTTTGAATATTCTCCGTATTCCCCGATAACCTTCCTCGCCGGCTCGCTGAACCACCAAAGGCTTATTCCCTTCCAGGCAAAAAGCTCTTTAAAATCCTTCCCGCGCCATAATACTTTATTGGGCCAATCAGCAATAAAGTCAAGATATTTATCTCTCATATCCTCCTGCACTTTGTGAAATATTGCCGAAAGTTCGATATGCAGGCCCTCTTTGGCGCGCTTTAAAAGTTCGTCACGGTTTATCTGATAATATTCCGAAAAGTCGCAAATAAGCGCATCATCGCAACCGGCAACTATACGCCTGCAGTCGCCTTCGCTTGCAGTTCTGCCAAGAACGATCAGTTTTTTGTTGCTAATATTCTTATTGCTCATTTCCACCGGTCCACCTTGCAAAAGCAGACTTGACTTTCTCTTCATATTCCTGCTTGTTGTTTGTCTTCAACCCGAAGAAGTATTCTCCCTCTGCGGCCAGCGCCTGCCTGCCGGAGGTAAGATTATCGCTTAATTCATCGATTGTTCTTGCGATGTTAAGTTTTTGGAACATGTTTGGCGCACTTTCAATTGAGAAATCATTGCCATTTTCCTCCGGCTCATAGATATAATATTTCTTTTTAAGAAAACCGATCTCCGTGATTGCCGAGGATACTCCGCCAATAAAAGTATCTGACAGGCCTGCCACATCCTTGAATAAGCCGCAGATGATCCCGATCTTTATAGAAGCCCCAAATAAAGCTGCTATCCTTTCGACATACTGTCGTTCCCTGCCGGACTTCATTTTCACAGCGATATTCTTGTATCCCATAGAGATTAGCAGCTCTATTGTCTCTATAAGATATTTCGCAGGATAATTGAGATTTACATTTGGGTTTTCATGATTTGGTATCCATGTCATAACTATAACCTGGTATCTTTCTTCATCGGGCATCGGATCAAAGTAATTGCCCAATAATATGGCCGGCATATTGATTATTTCACTGTTATTGATTCCGAATAATTTAAAATCTGCGCGAGCCGCCTCTCCGAAAGCCGCATAATAATCGAATAAGTATTTTCCGTATTCATCCGTGTTTTCTGGTTTTGAAGCATAATATCCATCTACGAGCAGCATTGTTTTAATTCCGTGCTTTTTTGCTACTTGCAAGCCAATAGCATACGGATCGTATTTGTCTGACGGAACAACAAATAATTGCGGTTTTAGATCGCTAAATACCTGCTCAAACATATTTAACGTGTATTCATACTTTTTTCTATTGACCTTGAATATATGTTTAATATAATTTATTACTAACTTTCGACAACCCTTTTCGATGAAGTCACATCTTCTCCATTTCTCCTCATCGTTGACGCTAATCTCGACGAGTTCCTGCAGCTTATCAAAAAGCTTTTTGACCCTTGCCTTGCGAAAAACATTCAAGTAAGCGATTAGATAATCAAAGCCGATGTAGGATGATTGAGGCAATATGTTTAGAATTGGCCTGTAAGTCCAATCAAGGATAAATAGTATCCTATTGTTTTTAATCCGGCTCGTGAGATTTCTTAATTGATTACTTAATATCGTTCTAAAACTGCTTTGGGGGTACCACCCAATTATTCGCTCATCACAAGTATTAAGTGATTGTATCTCGGATTTGCAGTTGTACTTTGAAAACACAATGCTTTTATTATTGCAATAGCATTCAATAACAGAAGATGTTAACGGGGGCATGTCTTCCGGAATATAAAGGTGTTCGTAATTACCGCATTTTTCTTTTATATTGTTCCATTCTCTTATGATCGTTGCTAGTGACATGGTAATTAAATTATTCATGATATGACCCGCGGAGATGCCTTCATAACAGGTAACATCACGACCTTGCTTGTCTTTATGCCAGCTGTTGACAAGGAGTTCAAAGTCTTTCCTAGGGCAATAGCTGGTATTTTGATAGTAATATTTAAGCTGCCGCCCTTCCGAAGATGTCTTATATGTCAGATAATCCAGGCAAAAGATATCACACTCACCTTTTGGATCAATGATACTTATCGCATACTTTGCTTGTTCCAGCGAATTGACCAGCATTGCTTTTTTCATCATTCGGCCTCTGTGTTTGAATCGACAGCAGTAAATCCGAACCTTGTCCTGAAATTAATTAGCGTCGAATATATTTCGTCCTTTACCTTGTCCCATGTTCCTGTAAAGGCAAGTGCCCAGACGGCTATAGGCACGCAAATAATGAAAGAGAGCGTTGTTTTTATCAACATATTGATCGTGTCTGCGCCCCTGGACATGGATGACGGAAATATCCTTTCAAGGACCAGCATGATGATCAGGCATGACCAAAATGCCGCCTGTAGGAAGAGCAATACTATTATTTTTTCTTTTAATGTCAACACATCTGTCATGGAATCCCAAAATACAACAATAAAACATATAAACTGACCGATCAAGACAGATACAGCTATCATCATTAGGCTTGGTGATTGGAAGTTAATGAGAAAAATCGACGTAAGAAGTATTATGAAGTTCAGCGCAGTATACCCGACCACTTTTATCATTTGCTTTTTTAACAGGAATATATTAAACGGCAAGTGTATCTGTGGGATAAAGAACATTGAAAATGCCAGGATGACAAGAGAAGGAATGCTTTCTATGTAATTTCTGATAAAAAGCCTGACGAGCCACGGGCCCACGAATACGACAAACAGAACAAGAAAAGGGATTATGATAAGCAGATTACCGATAAAAAACACATAAACGTCCTTTGATATCTCCCGAAGATTGTGGTTTTGTCCAAACTTTTTCATGATCCTTGGAAAGATAATAGTATTTACTTGCGTGGGAAAATCTCCCATCTGTCTTGAAATTGCTAATCCCATGGAATAAAAGGCAAGCGAAGTGACCCCAAGCCATTTGGCAACAAGCAGGCTGTCAATAGTAATAAAGAGCCCATAAAAATAAGAGCCGGTTTCAAGTGGAAATCCTATCTTTATTAGATTCACAAAAGTATCCCAGTGAAATTTAATGCTTATTTTTATTTCGCTTTGTTTTGAAAGTGCCCATATTTTATAAATTCTATACAAATAGAATATGCCGATCCCCACAAAAAGGCCCGTGATCCCGAAAAACAGTGCGCCCGCCACGGAAAGGACAATATTTACTACAGAAAAGAGAACATTTAGCTTGCTTAATTTCACAAATTCCTGGTGTGCCTGAAAAACTGTCACAAACGCATCATAGATCCGGGTTGTAAAAGCATAGAACGGCGCCGCCAAAAAAAGGTACCAAAGATTGGACTGAAATATGTCGCGCTTAAAAAAGAAGAAGCAGTAAAACAGCACCGTGGCGGCAAAAAGCTCAATAACTATGACGGCAAAAAAAGTCTGCTTCGTTTTTTCCTCCGCATCTTTGTCATTCCTGCCGGCCAAGTAAGGGATCTCCCTCTGGGCTGCCGACCCAACGCCCGAATTCAACATCAGGATATATCTAACAACGATATTGACCAGGTTCCATACACCCATGAGAGAGGGCTCTATAAATCGTTTTATAATAAATGAAGCGATAAAGCCGATAATCTGGATCAAAATATTAGAAAGAAAAACTGCTTTGATATTCTTTAGGATCATCCGGGGGTGGCTCCTTCTTTGATCATTTCTTTTGAGGCTTTTTCCTGCAAAGCTTTTATCTTGAGTTCATATGATAACCTCATATAATCACGATCAAAATATTTTTCTACGCGGTACAACGGAAGCTGTTTTCCGCCAAATCCGCGTTTGAAAAAAGCAATGCTGCCATCCTTTGCTGAAGGCAGATCATAAATATGTGGCCCGTAATGCTGCCCGCCTATCTCGTAGGTTTGAAATCCCTTTTCTTTCAACCATTTGATAACCGACCATTGTATGACATGGGAGATGGGCACATCTGTCTGAAAATCAGGGTCATCACTTGCTGAGGTATAATAAGCAGAATCTTTATACAGGCTTATATATGAAAAACCTGCGTATTGTCCGTTCCGACATACACCACACAACATGCCCAGCCCACGCACGATCCAGTCATACATCATTTCAAAAGTTTCTATTGGGCGGGTCACCCGGCCTGAAGCTTTGTGGTGAAGAAGCCTGTATTGATCAAAAATCGATTTATCCGCATTATCCTTGTCATAAATATGGATAATGAAATTTTTTTCTCCGCGATGTATATCATACTTATGCCCTTTCCTGACGTCGCTCCAGATCTCGGCTAACGAAAGTTTAAGGTCGATCACATGTGTGCTTAGTGAACAGTCAAGATATCCGAATTTTTCAAATGAATTGATATTATATCTTTGTTGAGCCAATGGAGCAGATCTGAATGACACCCTGGACACTTGATGACGAACAGCCATCTGATCGATCGTTTCAAGTATTTCATCCATAATTTTGTCCGTATGCCCTTTGGTTAAGTTGCTCCTGACTGCCGGCATTTCTAAATATCCTCCGCTTCCGGAAATAGAGAACTCTTGTCTTTCCTTGCCGTCAGGCCCTGCGTGACTTTCCAATACTAATGGGCAAATGGCTATGGGACCAGAATCATCGATCATTATAAAACTGAGGTTTTTAGACCTGTGCTTCTCAAAACCATAAGAAATACAATAATTCATCCACTCTGTCGTATGCCAGAACCAGGCATCATTTGATTTTTGGCACAGTTCACCCCAAAGAGGATGATTGTCTTCCGTTAATTGAATTATTTCATGCAACATTCTATTTCATAATGTCCCATCTCATCGGCGTCCCCTTAGTGATGTTTCTGTTAATTTTCCTGCCAATAATGTCATCAATGTATTTCGGCGGAAGCCCTAACCCGGGTCTTATAGACCTGACATTATCTTTTGTAATAGTTTCTCCCTTTTTAATATCTTTTATGGCATATAATGATCGCCTAAATACAAGCGATTTTTTTTCCTTACTGGATAGCTCGTAAGATATCTTCCCCAAGGATCGCCACGCTATACTTGCTTCCTCAACTAACATCCGCATCTCATCGGGCTCCATAGAAAAAACCGAATCAACCCCGCCATCTTTTCTTGATAATGTAAAATGTTTTTCTATAACTGCCGCTCCCAATGCAATACTTGCTAAAGATACCCCGATCCCTAATGTATGATCTGATAAACCGACCTCACATCCAAATCTTTTTTTCATATCATAAATGGTCTCTAGATTTGAATCCTTTGGATCAGCCGGATAAGAACTGGTACATTTAAGCAGGACCAATTTACGGCAGCCTGCCTTTCTGGCCGCGCCGATCGCTTCGGCTATCTCCCGACGTGTCGCCATGCCGGTCGACATTAACAGCGGTTTACCGGTCGATGCCGCCTTCTTGATCAGCGGAATATCCACCAGTTCACAGGAAGCGATCTTATAGCAGGGAACATTCAATTTTTCCAAAAAATCGACAGCGGTCGCGTCGAATGGCGTGCTAAAACCGATGATCCCATGTTCCCTGCATCGGTCAAAGATCACCTTATGCCACTCCCAGGGGGTTGCGGCCCGCTTATAAAGTTCATAAAGAGATTTTCCTTTCCAGAGGCTTTTTTTGTCCTTGATGAAAAATTCTCCGCAATTCAGATCGAGCGTCATCGTATCGGCAGTATATGTTTGGATTTTTAAAGCATGAACTCCGGCCTTAGCAGCCGCGTCAACTATCGCCAGCGCCCGCTTGAGTGAGCGGTTATGATTACCAGACATCTCAGCAACAATGAGCGGCTCGCAGCCTTCCCCGACCGATCTCTTCCCTATCTTAATTTTCATCGAGATTCTCCTTTTGTTCACCGGCCGCCTTGGCCATCTCCTGCCATGTCAGCCATTTGGTTGTTCCTGTATTTGCAAGTTCGGCCGCACGTGCCGGATCAACATTAAAAAGAGCGTCCAGGATTGACAAATAAGGAACGAATTCTGCCGGCGAACCGACCTGCGGATATGGCTGGGGATGGTGATTTTGAAAAACAACCTCAATGTCGTTGACAGGAAAGAGCCCTTCGGCTTTCATGTATTCAAATGCGCCCCTCGCGCAGAGATAACGTTTAGCCCCGGCCCGGCGCAACAGATCTAACACTCTAGCGGATCTTTTTAACGTCGAAGGATATTGCGAGCTGTAGATAATCTCTTTTTGCCAACCAAGAATTTCACAAGCCAATTTAATAAAAGCGACATTCTGCGCAGAAAGTGAATCTGCCGGTTTTAATAACCATTCACTGACTTGAGGATATAATTCTTTAAAATAAGGGGCCTTGCCGTAATTCTGCTCGATGCACCTCGCCATTTTCTTCCGCCAAGGAAGATCCTCGTTTATTCTGGTAACGTTGAGCGGCTTCCCAAATGAGATATCCTTCCTGACCGGGACTGTATACCAGGCAATCCTTGCCTTGTCAATGAAAAGACGCGTGCGCTGATGATAGCTTTGGACTGAAAACTGAAAATCGTCCAGGATGATGAATTTTTCCGCTTTGCTGATCAGCTCAAAATATCCTGTCCAGGGTAAAAATGTCGGCTGCATCATGGCTACATTCATAAAATATTTTTTAACTCCATATATATTATTTCACAACCGCGGCCTGACCATTCACCTTCCATTTTTCTT
Organism: Candidatus Saganbacteria bacterium; assembly: GCA_026387835.1. Classification (NCBI taxonomy): domain Bacteria; kingdom Bacillati; species Candidatus Saganbacteria bacterium. Next base: position 59,361 of record JAPLKZ010000007.1, on the reverse strand, counting down.
AATGGGACCTCTTTAAATCCAAGATTTTTGTACATTTTAATTGCGGCGGTATTATATTCTGCGACATGCAAATATGTCTTTTCTATACCGAATTTTTTAGCTGCTTCTATTAGCAGTTTTTTAGTGGCCTGCGATCCGACGCCTTTCCCCCGCAATGAAGGGTCCCCGATATAAATCCAGATCTCTGCTTCCTTGTTTTTTAGCGATATATCTTTAATTCCGCAATTACCGATATGTTTCCCGTTATAGTAAATGGCGTATACTTTTTGACAAGGATCCGACATAACTTTCTCGAAATAACGCTGGTTCCCTTCGAAGGTAATCTCTCCCCTCAATAAAAATAAATGTTTGAACCCGGGGTTTTTCACCCATTCATAGGCCTGGTTTATGTGATCACCGGTAAATTCATTTAAAGAAATGTTCGCATGTTCTCTCATGGCTTAAATATCGTAGTCCGTACATTTTGAACATATTTCAATTTCTCTCATTCGTCCTTGTTTGTTAAGCTCCAGTATTTTCTTGCGTTCCTGGCCATTCCAAATATCATAAAGAGCCTGTTTATTAACGTCCCCAAGAAATATTTCGCCATTATAAGCCGCGTCACAAAGCGTTACGTGGCCATTTGAACATATAAAACAATCATTTCTGGATATGCGCATGCAAGAAGTCAACGGTTTGCGCTCTCTTTGCTTTAAACCATAAGCATTATTCGGGAGATTGACATACTCAAGCATGTTTATGCTTACAACTTCCGCGCGCTTATAATGCTTGGCAATAAAAGCATCGATCTCATGTTTAGTTGTCTCCTGTTCTATCATCTGGCAATGTAAATATGGTTTTCGAGGGAGATTGTCCGTTCCTTTAATTGAATAAAAATTTTCCAAATTGCCCTGAACAACATCAAAATCTCCTTGAGAAGCCACGGTTTTATATGTTTCTTTTGTTACAGCGTGCGCGGAAAAATTGATATAATCAATATTTGACGCAAGAACACATCGAATATTATCTTCATTAAAATATTGTCCATTAGTGCTCATCCAGATCACCCCGAGATTCTTCTTTGTGCTGATATGCTTAAGATTATCGCGAAATTCCGGATGCAAAAGAGATTCCCCTAAATGATACAACCAGAGACCTTCGACACCATATTTATCTATTTCATCAACAACTTTTCTGTAAAGCTCACCCGGCATATCCATACGAGGCCGCTTTAGGTTTTGCTGGGGACACATCCGACATTCAAAATTGCATCTGCTGGTCATCTCAAATAGTATCCGCCTCGGGAAAGAGGTCCTGTCTATATACTTTGAAAAGGGAGGTCGTTTTCTTATGGCCGTAACCGCGATCCCCTTTTCTGCTAAATACTTAGCATAAGTCATATTTTCAGGCTCATCTACGATCTGAAGATCTGACGTAAGCCATACCGGCTTCATTTTGCGCAGCTCACTGAATGGCAATATTTCCTCTCCCTTAACTGGCAAATATCGGCTAAGATCAACAAACTCCATAAATATCCCTCCTCTAATTTCTATTTCGGGGTCGCATAAACCACTGTTTGTCTTCCGAGATCAAGGTCAGCCAAAGCCTGATAAAATTTGGTTAATTTTTGGCCTTTACCGTGCTTTTTCATAAGATATTCGAACTTAACACGCTTATTGTGACATATTCCGCCAAGTTCATTATTCCCGACATAAATATCTCCCATTAGCAGAAATATCTCTAAAGGAAAAGATGCCTCCTTGCTTTTTATTTCATATCCACAATCATTCAACAGTTTACTCAATGAATTTCCGGAAAAATAATTAATATGGTTTGGCGGACAGACCCACCATTCATCGAGCGAATATTCCTCATTGGCTGCTGTCTGAAAGTCATTAAACTCATTGGGCACATCTAAGACCAATAATCCGTTGGGTTTTAATAGTTGTTTTTTTATGTTCATTAAAACATCTGCCGGATCGCGAAGATGTTCCAGGACATTGATTAGCGTAACAATGTCATAGCGTCTCGATCCTACACAGGAAAAATCCTCAATTCCAGACTGAAACACATCCAACCCCTGAGATTTTGCATATTCTACACCTTCAGGTGAAGGCTCTAAACCACTGACTTTCATGCCTTTTTCCCTGAAATATAAAAGCGCCTGGGCATATCCGAAACCGATGTCAAATAAAGACAACCCTTCCAGCCCGCCGTAGATATTCATACATATATTGCAAATGCTTTCCCATCGACTTTTAAAGAACTCTTGTTCCTCTTTTTGCACCTTAAGGGAAGAATCGTTAAATTGTTTGTATGCTGACGAGTAGAATTCTTCCTTATAATACCGCTCAACTTCTTGCTGGGTGGGGATTGGATCTATTCGCAAATAATCATGTTTTGGATCTTTTATTATCTTATATTTTTCTTTTCCCATTGATATTGTCCTTTCAATTATTAATGCTGTTTATCAAATCAGCGCACCTCTCGGCCCCCGTTCCGTCCACAAGATCAATCGAGTTTAAAGAATAACTCTTCAACACCTCCGGATGATCGATCATATATTTAACTGCCGCACAAATATCCTTATCATTTACTTTATAATTTTCTCCCAATAGATACAGGCAATCATCTTTTGCCATATTTTCGATAATTTTTACTTGGTTATTTGCCACAGTTATCACGATCGATGGTAAGCCCAAACAACACCTTTCCCAGGTTGTGATCCCTGCCGCACCGATAAACAGGTCCGCCGACATCATTATTTGGGCCATATTATTTATATGCGAATAACATTTCGCATTAGGGAGAGCGGAACACATTTTCTCAATATTTATTTTATTCTTATTTAAAGCCCCGATGATCACATTTATTTCAATTTCCGGACGATTTAATTGTATAAGGCCATTAATTGTTTTTTTCGTTTCATTGGTAAGATCGGCCCCGCCATAATAAACTAAAATCCGGTCTACTCTTCCGGTTCTTTCCTTTAATTGTCTTCTTGCTTCTATAAATTCATTCCTGAGTAAGGCATATTTAGGGCCTAAAAGCAGCTTGCAATATTTGGGTATTAAGTTAACATATCTCTCTTTATCGGGAGTATTATAGTTGCAATCCAACAGAATATCACAATCGTGTTTACGGTCTTCCAGGTCATCGATAACCATTATTTTTTTAACATACGGACGTATTGATTTTTCCCATTCTTCATTTAAAGCATAATGATCGGCGATCAACAATTCAACACTCCCTAATTTGTTATTTATGACTTTGACTGTCTCATCTGCATCTTTTTGAAAAGACACACCCAGCCAATTTAAATATCCGGACTTATCATCACCTTCAGCCCCTTTACCATAATATGGCAAATGAAATAATTTATGTTTTTTCTCATCGATCAGTTGACATATATTCCCCCGCAGTTCACGGCATATAAATGAGACTTGCATACCTTTCTCATGCAATTTATCCGCCAGTGCCAAGCACCGCATTAAATGGCCGCTTCCTATTTCTGGCGAAGAATCCACCCTGATAATGACATTATTTTCCACTAGGTTAACCTTTTAAAACCAGAATGACATATTGGGCCTTTTAAATACTTTTGAGGATTGCCTTCTAATATGGCCTTTTTAATAAAGCCAAAGGCTTCATCCGCAGAATTTAAATAATACTTAACATGCTTATCTTTATGAGCATAAGATGCATAAAAAGCTGTTGTTGCCAAAATCCCTTTGCCAAGCATTAATTGCGTAAACAGCGTTTTTAAAATCAGGGGGTCTTTGTAATTAAAGTCAAAATGCCCGATGGGATCCATTCCCGATACCTTGACATCTAAATCGTGCTTTAAAGACAATGCTTGCCAGCCCGCCTTTACTTTTTTACCGGCAGTTATCAGGTGATCTGGCACATCGTGTATTTTCATTTTTCTTATCGTCGCCAGAGCTGCAGCGGGACCAATCCTATCTGTCCAATAAGTACTGCTTATAAAACTGTCCTGCGCCGTTTGCATTATATTTTTAATCCCGATAATTGCAGCCATCGGAAATCCATTGCTGATCCCCTTAGCGAATACCGCGATATCAGGCGCGATCCCAAAAAGAAGATGCGCGCCTCCCACATTCAATCTCCATCCGGAACTCACCTCATCAACGATCATCACAATTCCATTTTCTTTTGTTACTTTTCTGATCGTTTCAAGGAATTCCGGTTTCGGATCATCGCTTCTTATTGTTTCCACAACGACAGCCGCGATTTTCCCTCGGAATTTTTCTATTAAGGAAAGGAATCCGTCAGTATCATTATAAATAAAAGGTTTTGCAGTGCCCGACAATCCTCTTGGAACACCATTCGGAGATAGCCCCGGCAACAGATGGCCGTCCAAGGATTTATCATCAGCCAGATTTGAAGATAAATACCAATCATGCCAACCATGATATCCGCTAAAAAGTATCATATCTTTTTTAGTGGCCGCCCTTGCTATCCTGACTGCAATACTCATTGATTCTCCGCCTGTGCGGGCATATCTCACCATTTCCGCCCATGGATGAAGGTTTAAGAGCAGATCGGCCAATTCCACCTCTTCCGGCGCGTTAAGTGTACACATTGAACCGTTTTTAACGGCCTTTTCAACAGCGGCATTAACATCCGGATCAGCATATCCAAGAATACAAGACCCCACTCCCATGTAACTCATATCAATATATTTATTCCCGTCCAGGTCCCAAACCTCGCAGCCCTTTGCTTTATCATAATAAGCCGGCCATAGGTCCGGCAAGAACATTTCCGGCCTTTTAGAAAGCAATTGCGTGCCTCCGGGAATTATTTGTTTTGCCCTCTTGTATAATTCTTGTCCTTTTCCCATTACAAATCCTCCTCTTTTACTGATTTATCATCACGCAATGATCTCGCATACCCTTCATTGCGGACAATATGACTATTTATCTTATTTAGATCGGGTTCGTTTTTTAATAACTCTAATATCTCTTCCAATCCAAAGAGCGGATTCGTTTTATAAAGGCGGGAATATACTTTTACCAAAAACTCATAATCCTCCGCATTGTCCAATGTCCATCTTTTTTCCGACAAATCCCTGTCAGCCTCAAATCCCGCTATCTTGAAAATATTTGTATTGTTCCTGATATAAGGTGTCACATGCTCACGTTCCGAAGTTTTTTTTGATTCATTCCACGCTCGCTCTAATGCCTTAAAAGTAAATATCTCGACATCTTCTCCGTCAGGGAATGTCTCTTTTAAAGCGTTGGAAATATAATCTGCTCCACTGCTAATGTATTTACTTACGGTCGAATCAATAATAGACGGGTCCATCAAAGGGCAATCGGCAGTTATTCGGACAATACTATCGGCTCCATACTTTTTTGCCGCCTGATAGTACCTGTCAAGAACATCTTCAAGAGATCCCCTGTAACAATCGATGCCGGCTTTTTTACAAATCTCTTCTATCGCATCATCGCTTTTATCTATACTGGTCGCCACGACCACTCTGTCAACGGTCTTCGCGGCTGATACCCTTTCAATTACCCGTTCAAGCACTGTCTTGCCTTCAAGATCAAGAAGAACTTTATTAGGCAATCTTGTCGAACTTGTCCTGGCTTGGATTATCGCAACTACATTCATTAAATAGCCCCTTTAGCGCATAATTTCCAATTGAACGGAAGCAGAAATTTTTCATCATCAATCTCCAGATCAAGAAGTTTCTCGTATATGTTTTTTATTGCGTCTAGGTTTGTTAAAGCGGATATTATCTCTCTTAAATTGTTAATGCCGTCTACTCCCGCGACCACCATATCGGCACTGTTGTTCATCAAAGCAAATCCGAGGCAAAGATCCACCATAGATATTTTGAGCTCATCAGTTATCTCGCGAAGATGCTCAAGCTCGTTTTTAATGCCGAGAAAAAATGGGTCGAGCTTATTTGCATCCATAAAGAACAAACCCTGCAAGAAAACGGACCTTACATGCACCTCAACATTTCTCTCTTTCAGCACCTTAAAATACTTTTTAAATCTCTGGTCAAAAATGCTGTAAGGCACCTGCACAAGATCAAACCTTACCGACTTTTCAAAGAGATATTCAAGCTCACGCGGGGTATAAAGTGAAAAACCGATCTTTTTTATCCTGCCATTGGCCTTATTATCTTCGAGTGTTTTCCAGCTATCCTCATTTGCCTTAAAATCATCAATACTGTGATATATCAAACCGTACAATGTTTTCGCTCTTATTTCCGTCAAAATACCATCGATCGCTTTTTGTATATCCGGAAATGACCCTTTGGAAAGCTTTGAGACCACATTGAATCTGCTGCCGTGAGCGGCCTGATATTCTCCGATAATTTCCTGGCTGCCGCCGTAAGCCGGGGCGGTATCCAGCATATCGATCCCGTTTTGTGATGCGAGGTCCAGTATTTCAAATATCTCTGCCTGCGGGATCTTCCCTCTTTTGTTGTTTATCCCGTAGTCGAGGCCGAATTGCGCTGTTCCAAGGGCTATCTTGCTCATTTTTGTACTGCCTTTTTTACTTCCTTTATCACTGTTTCAACATCTTCATCGCTCATCTTCGGGAAAAGAGGCAGCGTTATGGCCTGGGAATAATAGTTTTCGGCCTTAGGGCACAAACCGCTTAAGTAGCCGATGCTTTGATAATACGGCTGGAGATAGACAGGAAAATAATGCGTGTTGACACCGATGCCGGCCTTTTTTAACCTGTCAAAAATGAGTTTCCTGTCATTTTTCAATCTTAAAACATATAAATGCCACGCACTTTTCACATTGGCGCGCTCAACAGGGATGACCAGGCCGTCTATCCCGGAAAACGCGCCGTTATACTTCTTTACGATCTCTCTTCTGCGCTTGACGAACATTTCAAGCTTGCTCAGCTGGCTGATGCCGAGAGCGCATTGAAAATCGGTGATCCTGTAATTAAATCCGAGCATCTGCATTTCGTAATACCAGGGGCCTTCATCAGGCCGCTCCAGTTTGTCCTGCTGCCTCGTTATCCCATGCGTCCGGAACATTAAAAGCTTTTCGTAAATATCTTTATTGTTTGTCAGCACCATGCCGCCTTCACCTGTGGTTATATGCTTTACCGCGTGAAAACTCAGCACCGCCATATCGCTATGCTTGCAAGAACCTATTTTTGAGCCTTCATTTTCCGCACCGAGCGCGTGGCAGCAATCCTCGATCACCATCAAACTGCTCTTATCCGCGATCCGCTTTATCTCTTTCATGTCGCACGGATGGCCCGCAAAATGCACGGGGATAATCGCTTTTGTCCTTGAACCGATATGTTTTTCTATTGAAAGAGGATCGACATTTACTGTGTCTTCCTGGATGTCGGCAAAAACAGGTTTTCCGCCGCAATACAGCACGCAATTGGCGGAAGCCACGAAAGTTATGGGGGAAGTTATTACTTCATCGCCTTTTCCGATACCCGCCGCGAAGCAGGCCGCGTGAAGCGCAGAGGTGCCCGAATTCACCGCAACGGCATATTTTGCGCCGCAATAAAGAGCGACTTGCTTTTCAAACTCATTTACGACCGGCCCCTGGGTCAGATGAGATGTTTTTAACGCTTTAACGACCGCATCTATGTCGTCGTCATCTATCCATTGCGTCGCATAAGGTATTTTCATTTTTCTTTTATCATTTGTTTCAGCTGCTCAACCGTGACCCACTGCGTATTCGTATCGCTGCTGAAGCGAAACCCTTCAGGAACAGGCTTAGCGTTTGTATGGTTGCTGTTGCCCCACCAGTGGAACGCGGGTTGAATAATATATGAAAAATCAATTTCAACCGTGTTTCTTGCGTCATCATCGGAGATCATGACTTCATGCAATTTTTCGCCCGGGCGTATGCCGATAATCTCGATCTTGCATTCCGGGGCTATCGCTCTTGCCAGATCTACGATGTGCATGCTCGGTATCTTCGGGACAAATATCTCGCCTCCGAACATCCTCTCAAAGCTCTTAATGACAAATCTAGCCCCCTGCTCCAGCGTGATCCAGAACCTCGTCATCTTCTCGTCCGTTATCGGAAGAACGCCGGTTTTCTTTTTCTCGATAAAAAACGGAATAACACTTCCCCTGCTTCCGACAACATTTCCATATCTAACAACAGAAAACCTGGGCTTATCTCCTTGTGTGTAATGATTGCCCGCAACAAAAAGTTTGTCTGAACAAAGTTTTGTGGCCCCGTAAAGATTGATGGGGTTGCACGCTTTATCGGTGCTCAAAGCGATTACTTTCTGGACCCTGTTTTGTATCGCGCAGTCTATTATATTCATTGCCCCAAATACATTGGTTTTTATCGCCTCCGACGGATTATATTCCATCGCCGGCACTTGTTTTAAAGCGGCGGCATGCACCACATAATCCACATTGCTCATAGCTCTGTTCAACCGTTCTTTGTCCCTCACATCCCCGATAAAAAATCTGAGCACTTTATATTTTTCACCGCTCAGCCTTTCTTGCATTTCATATTGCTTAAACTCGTCCCTGCTGAAAATAATGACTTTTTCCGGTTTATGCTCCGAGCAGATAATTTCAGTAAATCTGTTCCCAAAAGACCCCGTGCCTCCTGTGATCAAGATCGTTTTTCCGTCAAATATACTCATATTTTTAAACTCCTTTACTGACTGTTCAATTATTGAACATTCTATCTTTTTTAATCTCTTTTGTCAACAAGGGTTGTATACAAGGCATGCGATATCTATAATATATGTAGTATTATAATATATACACGGAATTACAAATAAAGGAGTTTATATGACCAAAATAGCAATAATCGGCGGCTCGGGACTGGACAATCCGGATATCCTCGATAATCCAAAAGAAAAGAAGATATCCAACAGGTTTGGCCATTGCACTTCTCCCCTTATAACAGGAAAAATAGACGGGACGGATGTGGTCATCCTTGCAAGGCACGGAAAGAACCATTCAATTTCCCCCACTAAGATCAATTTTCTCGCTAATATGTTCGCCCTTAAAGAAGAAAGATGCACTCATATCCTGGCTGTGACCGCCGTGGGATCCCTCAGGGCAGAGATCAAACCCGGAAATTTGGTTTTTCCGTCACAGTTCATTGATTTTACAAGGCATAGGAACTTGACCTATTTCCATGACAGCGTTGTCCACACGTCCATGAGCCAGCCGTATGATAATGCCATGACCGACATATTATGCAAGACATGCGATGAGATGGGTATCACATACAACAAGGATGTGACCGTTATCACAATAGAAGGCCCGAGGTTCTCAACCAAGTCTGAAAGCCATATGTTCAGGGCCTGGGGCGCTGATATCATAAACATGTCTACATGCCCCGAGGTAATTCTTGCCAATGAGCTCGGCATGACTATCGCGATGTCTACCGATTATGACTGCTGGAAGGACGATGAAGCACCGGTCACTTATGAAATGGTGATGCAAAGGATGAAGGATAACGCCGAAAAAGTGAAGAAACTTCTGATCAAAGTGGCAGGGAGGATATAAAGATGCCTATCAAATCAAGGATAAGGACCGTTCCGCACTGGCCCAAACAGGGGATCATGTTCCGTGATATTACCACTTTGCTCAAAGATCCCGTAGGCCTAAAACTCTGCATAGACGATTTTATGAACCGGTACAAAGAGAAAGATATTGATATGATCGCGGGGATCGATTCAAGGGGTTTTATTATTGGGGGTGCGCTCGCTTTTGTTCTGGGTAAAGGCTTTGTCCCTATAAGAAAAAAGGGGAAGCTTCCGGCAGAAATCGAAAGAGAAGAATACAGCCTTGAATACGGAACTGATGCCATCGAGATCCACAAAGACGCTATAGCAAAAGGAATGAAGGTCCTTATTATTGATGATCTTCTTGCCACCGGAGGCACGGCAACCGCAGCCACAAAACTCGTCAAAAAGCTTGGAGGAGATGTGATCGAGCTTGCTTTTATAGTCGATCTGCCTGACCTGGGTGGGAGAAAAAAGCTGGAAGACGCCGGTTACTCTGTGTACTCGCAAACAGAGTTTGAAGGAGATTAACCTTAATTAGGGCTTGATTAATACTTTCATAGAATCTTTCGCGCTTGCTGCCGTGTCAAATCCCTTTTGGATATCATTAAGAGGAAATTTGTGTGTAATAAAAGATTTAACATCTACTTTTTTGTTATTTATTAACGTCAATGCCTCTTCAAGATCGACCGGGCCCGCACCATAGGATGATGTCATCGTTATTTCATTCCTCCAGAAATCTACCGTCGGGACTTCGATATTCCTGTCAGGTATCGCGAACAGCAAAATAGTGCCTTTTCTGTCTATCGTTTCAAAAGCCTGAACTATGGCTTGGTATGCTCCGGTACAGACGATTATCTTATCTGCTTTTATATCCAACTTTGTAGTTGCATTTACGATCCTGTCAGCACCGTATTCTTTTGCCTTCTTAAGTTTGAACTCGTTTATATCCGTTGCGATGACATAAGCCCCCTTGAGCTTTGCCATTTTGATATTCATGAGCCCGGAAAATCCGCTTCCCAGGATCAGGACTGTTTGTCCTTTTTTAATGTCGATCAACCTCTGACCGCGGACTACACAACCCAGCGGCTCTATCATGGTTCCCTCATCATAGGAAACGCTATCTGGAAGCAAATACGTGCCGGCATCGGCATTTATTTTCGGTACCCTGACAAATTCGCTAAAGCCGCCCGGATCATAATTACCTTTGTGCAATGTCTCGCAGGCAGTGTGGTTCCCGGCCATGCAGTATTTACAGCTGTTGCAAGGTACGTGGTGGTTTACAAAGACCCTCTGACCAACTTTGAATTTATCAGATCTTGATTCGACAACCTCTCCTGCGATCTCATGGCCCAGTATCCTCGGGGCTTTTTTTATCCTGTACCATTCCATGACATCCGTCCCGCAAATACCGCTCGAGATGACCTTTATTAAAAGTTCTCCCTCGCCTATTTTGGGAACAGGAATATCGATGATCCTGATATCCTTATTGTTATGATACTGCGCTGCTTTCATGGTTTAGTTTTTGATCTATTTGCTGCTGTTAAAGATAGAAAGAGCTTCCTTAACCGAAGCATTTTTGTGGATGATCGCCTGCAGGGCTTTTGCTATTGCTACGGGATGCGGGCTCTGCCAGACATTGCGCCCGAGATTTATCCCGACCGCGCCTTTTTTCATCCCGTCGTGTACGAACTCAAAAACTTCTGTCTCTGTATTGCATTTAGGGCCTCCGGCTATGATCACCGGTACAGGGCAGCCTTCAACGACCTTTTCAAAGCCATCGCACCAGTATGTTTTCACGACCTTTGCACCCAGTTCCGCAGCTATCCGGCAGCATAATGATAAATAACGGGCATCCCTCTTTTCCATTTCCCTGCCCACGGCCGTCACTGCCATTACGGGGATCCCATATTTCTCGCATTGGTTTACCATGTCAGTCAGGTTCTTTAAAGTTTCCTTCTCGTAGCTGCTCCCGATAAAAACCGAGACCCCGACCGCGGACGCGTTGAGAGCGATTATTTCATCTATCGAAGTTGTGATCATTTCGTTTGCCAGATCTTTCCCGACCATACTGGTTCCGCCGGAAACCCTGAGCACTATCGGTTTTGTGTTTTTTGGATCTATGCACGCACGAAGGGTGCCTCTCGTACAAAAAAGCGCGTCTACATAAGGAAGAAGCGGCTTTACGGTCTCCCGCGGTTTTTCTAGCCCTGATGTCGGGCCCTGAAAGTAACCGTGATCAATGGGCATGAAAAAACACCGCCCGCCCGGCATAAGATTATTTAATCTATTCTGCATTCCCCAGTCCACATTTTCCCCTCCTAGGAATAATCCTATATGACCGCCTTTATATTTGTCAAGCAACGAATATTTGCTATAATCCCTATATGAAAGTCAACAAAAAACATTACCGGACTGTTTCGATGGAAAACGGTTCTGTGTTCATGATCGAACAGAACCTGCTGCCCTTCACTTTTAGAGTATTCAGATCTAAAACATATAAAGAAACCTGCGTAGCAATAAAGAAAATGACCGTACGCGGCGCGGGAGCCATAGGTGCCGCGGCCGGCTTCGCGATGGCACAGGCATATCTTGAGGCGCCTGAAAGGGGCTTTGAAAGCTTTATTCTCAAAGCTAAAAAGGAGATAGAATCCACAAGACCGACGGCCCAGAACCTCTTCTATGCGGTCGAGAGGGTCTTTAAAAAGGGCTCCGGCTCAAAAGATCCGCGCAAGACAGCTTTACAGGAAGCCCTGGCGATTGCTGACGAAGACGCTGAAAGCTGCAGAAAGATCGGACAGTTCGGGGAGAAACTGATAAAAAGCGGATACGCAGTTGAAACTCACTGCAATGCCGGCTGGCTTGCTTTTGTCGACTGGGGAAGCGCCCTGTCCCCTGTTTATTCCGCTGCCAGGAAAGGGAAGGAAGTATTTGTGTATGTGGATGAAACAAGACCGAGAAGCCAGGGTGCAAGGCTCACCGCATGGGAACTAAGGAACGAAAATATCCCACACGTGATAATCCCGGATAATGCCGGGGCATATCTGATGTCAGGGGAAAAAGTAGATCTTATGATTGTCGGCGCGGACAGGATAGCGGCCAACGGAGATACGGCAAACAAGATAGGCACATTTGAAAAAGCAATATGCGCCAAAGAATACGGAATTCCTTTCTATGTTGCCGCTCCCACCTCGACATTTGACCTGAAATGCGGTTCGGGAAAAGATATTCCTATCGAGGAAAGGGATATGAAAGAAGTCCTGTATCAGACGGGGCCTGATAAAAAAGGGGTCATCAGAAAAATTTTAGTCTGCTCTCCCGGATCCAAAGCGCTTAATCCCGCCTTTGACGTAACACCCGCAAAATACATAACAGGAATAATCACAGAAAAAGGGATAATAAAACCCTCGACGAAAGCGGTACGAAGTTTATTTGCCTGTTAAATTTGAGACCAGATTAGCAATAGCCGGGCAACTTGTGAGCCCGGGAGATTCTATCCCGATTAAGTTAATAAATCCCGGGAATCCGTTGTCCGATTCCTCTTTGACCACAAAATCTCTTATCCCGTCATCCGGCCCCTGGAGCTTAGGGCGCATTCCTGAAGTGTCCGGAACTACCATTTTTTCTTCAAGCCAAGGCAGAAACTTCTTTGCGGATGAAAAGAAATCTATTGCTTTCGCCGGATCGATATCATAACCGATGCTGTCCACATATGTAGTATCCGGACCGAGCCTGATACGTCCCGACAGATCGATGGTCGCGTGGACTCCCAGGCCATATCCTTTATCATGAGGCGGAGGATATACTAAATGACTTAATCTGCCGTTCGCACCCGGGACCGCAAAATAATCGCCTTTACAGTAATGGAGCCTGTATCCGAGCTTGTCTATATCAAAACCGGCCGTCTCAGCGGTCTTGTCGCCCGCAAGTCCGGCACAGTTTATTACAAACTCAGATAAGACCTCGTCCCCCTGCAGGGGTTTTATAACATAACCATTTTTTTCTTTCCTGATGCCGATAACTTCATTTTTGAAAGAAAACATCACCCTGTTTTTTTTAGCCAGATCATAAAGCTTTTGCATAAGCCCGTGGCTGTCGATTATTCCCGTGGTTTTTGAATAAACAGCGCCTAAAGCGGACACCTCAGGCTCATATTTCTTTATTTCGTCCTGCCCGATCAGTTTTAATCCCGGCACGCCCATTGAAACAGCATTGGCATATATTTTCTCTATCTTTTTGACTTCTTCTCCGTCCGTTGCCACGATAAGCTTTCCGCATTTTTTGTGCTTTACAGCGTTCTTTTCACAGAACTCATAGAGAAGTTTATTGCCATCCATGCACAGTCTGCTCTTCAGTGAATCCTTGACATAATATATCCCCGCGTGGATGACCTCGCTGTTGCGGGAGCTGGTTTCCTGCCCAAAAGTATCGTTCTTCTCAAAAACCGCGATCTCGCCGTTCTGGTCCTGAGAAAGGGCATAAGCTACGGCCAGACCTATTACTCCTGCGCCGATTATTGAATATTTAATCTTTTCCATAAGAAGACACTTAATTTCATCGAAACAAATTTCCAATGTCCAATTGCCAATTTCCAATTCCTAATGATTTATTCATTTATTGGACATTAGACATCGGAAATTGGACATTTTTCCATTACCATTATTGATTCTTAATCGTCTTATTAATGATGCTGCTCAGGATCTTTGAAATTTCATCGCTCTCTTTATGCAAATTATCGAGCTCTAAAATATTGCCATGGTTCTTGATAATGTCAGCCTTTTTCAATAGGTCTAACCAGTATCTGGTTTCCTGTGCTTCTTTTCTCGAGATGCCCATTTTGTTTATAAAATCCTTTTTTGTTGTTGCACCATCCGCCTCCTGCATATTCGCTCCGATGGAACTCGCTGACCGGACCATTTGTTTTGCAATAATTCTCCCCGAAAATAGTTTTGATATTTTCTCTGAATACTTAATAACCCTTACTACAAAATCGGTTACTCTGTCGTAAATATCATGTTTTTGCATTTAAATGCCGTCGCCACAGGCGACTCCTTAATTGGACATTGGTCATTGGAAATTGGACATTTTTCCTTACTTCACTGCTTCCACTACGGCATCAGCTACAGCCTTGACATCCTCAGTCGATAAGAAAGGATGCACCGGTATCGAAAGCATCCTGGTTCCTATTTTTTCGGCCGCAGGAAAATCGCCTGCACCGTATCCAAGCTCCCTGTAGGGAGCCTGAAGGTGCGCGGGATTGGGATAATAGATAAAAGCAGAAACACCCTGCTCTGTCAGGTTTTTCAATACCTTTTCTCTGTCGTCCACTTCAATTGTGTATTGATGATAGACATGTTTAAAGCCTTCCGGCTCAGCAGGACATTTTATCCCGGCTTGTGAGAACCTGGATGTGTAATATTTTGCGTTGGTCCTTCTTTTCCCGTTCCAGATATCGATGTATTTAAGTTTTATCCTGAGTACCGCCGCCTGAAGCTCATCAAGCCTTGAATTATACCCTATCATCTCGTGCACCCCGCGGGCTTTGCTTCCGTGCAAATGCAGAAGTTTTAATTTTTCAAATATCTTTTCATCGTCCGTAACGATCATACCCGCATCTCCGTAAGCCCCGAGATTCTTTGTCGGAAAGAACGAAAAACATCCGGTATTCCCGAAAGAACCTGTTTTCTTGTCATTATATTCCGAGCCTATCGACTGCGCGCAATCTTCGACAACAAAAAGACCATTTTCTTTTGCGATGCCCATTATCTTTTCCATCTCCGCCGGAAGTCCCCACAGGTGTACGGGCATTATCGCTTTTGTATTCTTTGTTATCGAACTTTTTATCTTTTCGACATCGATATTATGTGTTTCCGGGTCGGCATCCGCAAAGACCGGCCTTGCTCCCGTATAAGACACCGCTTCCGCTGTCGCAAAAAAAGTCAGTGTCGGGATTATTACTTCATCCCCTTCCTTTATCCCGAGCGCTTTAAGTGAAAGGAAAAGGGCGTCTGTCCCGGAAGCGACCGCGACGCCGTATTTTGTCCCGCAGTAAGAAGCGATCTCTTTTTCCAGTGCCGCCACATTTGGCCCGAGTACAAAATGGCCGCTTTCAAGCACCTGCGCAACAGCGGTGTCGATCTCGCTTTTAATTGATCTATATTCGGCTTTTAAGTCTAAGATCGGGATTGGCATACGGTTTGCTCCTTTAATATTTCTACGAAAGTATTTTTGCGATATCCACAACAATTACCCCGCTGCCGGTCAAAACAGCAGGGACATCTCCCGCGCAGAACAAAACCGCATGTTTACCTTTTAAACCGGAAAGATCATCAACGCGTTTGCATGATATTGATCTGTCGCCTATTTCTTTTAATCCGAGCTCAATTATATGATCAAGGTACCAATCCCCGAAAATATAAAAATCGCTGTATCCCTGCTCCTTTTTTTCTACTATTGCCATTTTCATCAATTCTTTGATCTTCTCGAAATTGAGTATTGTATCCTGTAAATACTGCCTTGACCTCCGGAGCTTCTCGCTCAGTCCTTTCGGAGTAAGAAAATACTGGACTTTTCTTCCGTCAAGCTGCTTTATTTTCATATATCCTTTTTCCATGAGACGGTGCAGGATGATATTTGTCATGCCAAGCGATAAATTGAGAATTTTTGACAGCTCCCTTTGGGAAGCTCTGGAATTTCTTTGTATTTCAGAAATTGCCTTCAGTTCGTTATCGTCCATATGGAGATTATAACATAGTGTTCATTTCTTGAACAATCATAGGGGCTTTATAAGTTCTTTGATACGATTATAATTCCGATAAAGATGACCATGATCCCGATGATCTTTCCGATGTTCATAGGCTCTTTAAGAAGAAAGTACGAAAAAAGGACTATCAATGAAAACTCCGTGCCCATCATCACGGGATAAGCGGTCCCGAGATTGGCCTTAGAAAGTATCATTATCCAAAGGAGAAATCCCGCGGCAAAAGAAAAGCCGCCGAATAATATGAAGGGGTTCTTTATCAGATCCGCAAACAGCGGCAGGGATATTCTAGTTCCCTGAATAAGTTTTGACCCTATTTTGAGCGATACCTGTCCAAAAGCCACTAGAAATCCTACGGTGAATATTCCGAAAAGTATCTTCATGTGTCAGCCTTTTTTCTTGGGAAACAGAAAATCTGCTGTAAAGGCCGCAAAGACTCCGGCAAACAAACCCATTATGAACCCGATTGCAGTGTTAAAGGGGGTCTTGGAAGATACAGGATAGGCAGGCAAAAAAGCCGGCTCCACATCTGAAAAAGGAGAGATCTCTTTGGCCGCGTCAAGCTTGGCGGTCTCGTATTGATTTCTTAGCATCATATATACTGAGTTTAGTATCTCAACTTCTCTTTTAGCCCTTAATATCTCGACAGTCTCAATCGCACTCTGGGTATCATTTAAATACGTCAGGCTCTTAAGTCTTTCTTCGGCAGTTTTCAGTTGCGCCTGTATTTTTGGCATTTCTTTTTCTATATACTCGATCTTCTTCTTGGCTTCCGATGCATTCAAACTGTTCCAGTAAAGAGAAAGAGCCGGCACATAGGCATTGCTTATCAGCTGCGCTGCATACGGATCCTTGTGTCTCACTGTGATAACAAAATAACTGCCTTCGAGCTTGGCTGTCATTTTCCCCATGTCAGCAGGTTTTCCGTCCGCAAACAAAGTAGCGACTTCCTTTGAAACAAACTCCGTAACATTGCGGCTGTTGATCAGGTCCTCGGATACATAATCCTGCACTTTGCGGCTGTCTATAAGACCCTGTAATTCTCCGGCCCCGCCCGCACCGATATTTATTCCGGCAATGCTTGCCAGACCGGACAGAGCGCCCAAAGAAGAACCGCCTCCTGAAGCCCTCATCAGTATCTTTGCTTTGGCCTCATAGACCGGCTTTGCGATGGAGGAGAGAATGAAAGCAGAGGCTCCGAACAACAGAACGGCCGCGGCGATAAGCTTCCACCATCTGGCGAGTATCGCTGCTATTTCTTTAATATTTATTTCATCATCCATATTTTTATCTCTTTATAAAATTCTGCACTGTATAGTAAAGCGTAATTCCAAGCAATATAGTATTGACGAATGTCGCGAAGTCCGAAAAGTAGAAGAAGTTCGCGGGAACCTTTATTATATCTCCGGCCTGTATTACGACATCATTATCCTTGACGCCTTTATATATAAGATCATTGGCGTTAACATTAAACACTTGCGGTTTTCCCTCAACATTCCTGGCAACGCTTACATAGCTGAGATTTGCCCTTCCCGTGGGGCCTCCCGCGAAATTAAAGTAATCTGACAGCTTTGATCCCGGCAGAAATCCGAATCTCCCCGGGTCCGCCACTTCACCGTAAACATAAACATATCTCTGCGTGTAAGGGATGGTGATCGCGTCTCCCTGCATTTTTAGCCGGGTGATCTTCGGCTGGACCAGGACCAGATACGACCTGAACGGCTCTTTGAAATACTTTTTTATTTCTTTATCGATCTTCGCGCGGGCATCCTCTATCGAAAGCCCCATGATATCCACTAACCCGATATTAGGTATATATATCTCCCCCATCGGAGAAATGATAAATTTATAATCCAGACTTTTAGCGTTATCCCCCACTATTATCGCGAGCTCTATCGAATCTCCCGGCGTAAGTTTATAGACTTTCATTTCCTGCTGAGAGTATAAATACTGCGACTGGTAATTTGCGGGAGAAGGCGCGTTGCTTCCCGCATAGTCCTGCGCAAAACAAGGCATTGCGTTTGCTGAGAAGCAGAATGCCGCTATTGCGGCAATGAATTTAATGGCTTTCTTTCGCATAGTCTAAATATATCATACTCTTGATCAGACAATCAATATACTGTGGGCTTGTAAATGGTTTTACTGCTTCTTCTTTATATCGAACTTTCGGTAATAATATTTCTTATAATACTTGTTCTTCTTGTTGAGCACGATCTTCATGATGACCAGGCCGAGCACGTCCGACATCGTCTCGGAAAGCAGCCGCTTTGCTTCAATGACATCAGCTTTGCGGGTGGACTGGTAATCAACGACTATCAGCATCCCGTCCAGTTTAGAGCCCATGATCGCCGCATCCGTAACGAGATTGACGGGGGGGGAATCGATCAATATGTGATCATATTTCACCGACTGTTCATCGATGAATATCTTCATTCGTTTCGAGTCCAGGAGCTCGGAAGGATTCGGAGAGAGGGGCCCTGCGGTGATTATGCTTAAATTATTTACACCGGATCTTTGTATTATATCGGTGATGTCTGAAACGCCCGAAAGGTATGACGACAGGCCCTTGTCGTTTTTAAGCCCGAATATGTCGTGCACCCGCGACTGCCTGAGGTCGCAATCGACCAGAAGTATACTTTTTCCCGTCTGCGCCAGCGCGACGGCTAAATTGCACGTAAAGACCGTTTTCCCCTCGTTCGGGACTGAACTTGTTACCCCCATCGTTTTTACGGGCTCGTCCGGCCTTACGAATTCGATGTTCGTCCTTACTGTCCTGAAAGCTTCGGACTGCGGGCTGTTCGGGTCTTCAAGGATTATCAGCTCCTTGAAATTGCTCTTGACAGGCAGGGCGTGCTTGCTTGTTTTTGGCCTCATGCCAAAAAGCCAGGCAGGAAAATCACGGAGCCTGAAACCTTTTGCCTGTTCTAAAGAAACTGCTTTACCGTCCTTGACAGGCAGAACGGGGATACTGCCGAGTATCGGAAGTTTAACGGCCGCGCTCAATTCTTCCGGGGATTTTATCGAATCGTCAAAATATTCCAGCGATACGGCTATCGATGCTCCGGTCATAAAGCCGGCTATCAAACCCAGAAGGAAATTCAACAGTCTTTTGGGCGATATAGGTTTCTCCGGCAGTTCCGCCGCTTCTACTATCCTTACATTGCTGATATTCAATGCTTCGGATATCTTAGCTTCGCTCAGTTTTTTTAAAAGGTCCTTATAATTCTGGGCCGTGATCATGCCTGAACGCGTGTTCTTGGCGATATTGATGTTCTTTGACATCGGGACCTCCGCCACGGCCAGTTCCCTGCCCGTGACAGCCACCTGAGTTTCTATGAATCTCCTTATTTCATTCGCCATCTCCTTTTTTGTCTTTTCGTCATGCTCCATAAAGACCCTGCCTATCGAATTCGCGATATTCATCGCTTCCACAGGATCATTTGATCTTACGTCAAGCCGGACTATATCGGTCGTCTTGACATTTGAGATCGTGACCCTCTTTAGCATTGATTCGTAACTGATCAAAGAACCGTCCTCGTCTCTGATATCTAACTGTTGTATGACCCTTTCGACTACCGGCCGCATCTTCATCAGCTCGATCTGCGTGCTCATGGGATTGCTGAAATTGGAGTTCCCCGTTAGTTGCCCCAGGTCCGCAAGATCTGAAAGACCGGGTAGGCCGGGAGAGGTTTTCTGCACAAGTATTTTGATACTTGACTGATATACCGGTTTCAGCTGCATCGTCCATACCGCCACGATCACGAAGATAATGACCGTCGAAAGTAACACGATGTTCTTTCTTTTTAACAATACTCCGATAAATTCTTTTATTTCCACGATCTACCTTCCGATACGCTTATCTGAGTTTCCATTCGTTCGGACTTATCAGGTCGATAGACGCGTCCCTCGCATCCCTGTATCCGACGATCAGCGACGCCACATCCGACCAGTTGTAATACCAGCTCATCGGCACAAAGATGATATCGCCGGGCAATACCGCTATCTGCGTGTCCTGACTGTCATAATTCGCGAACCTGTTCACCTTGACCTTCTTTACGACGGGGTTTCCAGGATCTCCTCTCACGACACCTATATTATCGGACGCGGCGGTTTTCAGGAGGCCGCCTGCCATCGCGATGTAACTTATGACCGTAGAACCATTGATAAATTTCACCCCTCCGGGCCTTGTGACCTGGCCTAAGACATATACCCTTGCGACGGACTGAGGCACTACCACCGTATCCCCGTCATGCAGTGTCACATTTTGTGAAATGTCGTTTTCGTTCATCATTTTGCGCAGGTCGACCGTTCTCTTCGAACCGTTCATTTTGGTGATCTCTATCTCATCTATATCCGCGTCCTCGGTATAACCGCCCGCGTTCTTTATATAATTCAACAGTGAGAGCTCATTAAGCCGACCGTCGGGGATATTGTACGCGCCGGGATTCCTTACTTCGCCGGCGATATTGACTGTTATTGATTTTGGGGTTTTTATCATCACGGTCACGTTTGAGCCTTTGGCATATCTTCTTAAGCCCGTACGCAGTATGCTTTCAAGTCTCTTGACATCCATTCCTTTGACATATAGCGATCCCAGCATGGGTATGTAAATTTTCCCGTCCCTTGAGACCGTGACGGAATGAGGGTCTATATATGCCTGGGTCAATCCCGGAAGTATCGGATTTACTATCAACAGATCGGAATCCATGGCGTCCCACGCGTGCACCTCCAGTACATCTCCGGCACCTATCTTGTATGCTTCCTCGCCTGAAGCGATCGCCGGGATCAAAAGGAATACCATAATTAAAAAGAGAGCCTTAATTCCGGTTTTCATTTTTGCCTCCTTTTTTCATCTTTCTTCATACCATTTTTTTTGGAAATCTTTATATTCTTTCTGCCTGTCCTTGATCTTTGTCCACCAGTCCCGGTTATCGCTGTACCATTTTATCGTCTCTGCTATCCCCTCTTCGAATTTTATCTTTGACTTCCAACCGAACATCTTTTCCATTTTCGAAGGGTCAACAGCGTGCCTCACGACATGCCCCGGCCGGTCTTTGACGAACTGTATCAGGGAAGGCGGTTTCTTCAGCGTCTTAAGTATGATATTTGAGATATCGAGTACCGAGAATTCCTCCCTTGAACTGATGTTGAACGCGTGGCCGTTCGCGGCATCCGGCCCGTGAAGGAGCATATCTATCGCGGAGCAGTGATCAAGCACGTGTATCCAGGTCCTTGTATTTTTTCCCGTTCCGTAAGCCGGGAGTTGTTTATCTTCGAGCGCGTTAGACACGAAAAGCGGTATGAGTTTTTCCGGATACTGGTACGGTCCGTAATTATTCGCGCACCGCGAAATGACGACCGGAACATTATAGGTAGTGAAATATGAGAACGCCAGCCTGTCGGCCCCTGTCTTGCTCGCGGCATACGGGCTTTTAGGATTAAGGGCATCTTCTTCGACGGACGGCCTGTCCGGCGCTTCGCCGTAGACCTCGTCCGTGGAGATATGGACGAATTTTTCTATCCCGTAAGAGCGCGCCGCTTCAAGCAGAACATAAGTCCCGTAGACATCGGTCGAAATGAACGAATCCGCGTCTATTATGGACCTGTCAACATGCGTTTCCGCCGCGAAATGAACGATGCTGTCGCAGTTGAACACCAGATTATTGACGACATTCTTGTCCCTGATGTCGCCGTGATAGAAAAAAAAGTTCGGGTTTTCCGTCAGGTCCTTGAGATTATCGATGTTCCCGGCGTAGCTCAGACAGTCAAGCACCGTCACATGATAATCAGGATGTTTTTCCTGAAGATACCTGGCAAAATTACTGCCTATAAAACCTGCCCCGCCGGTGACCAATACCCGTTTCATTTATCCGTCCTTCCTGTCCCATTTATACGGGATATCATTCTTGTGCGGGTCAACCCTGAACTCGTCAGGATCTTTGTGATCATACATTTCCGTGGGAATGTTTATCACCATGGCCTCTTTTTCGCTTACGCATTTGAACCCGTGATAGACGTACGGCGGGATACGGAGAAGACAGGGGTTGTGATCCCCCAAAAAGAACTCGTTGACCTCGCCTTTTGTCTTTGAATCGCTCCTCGAGTCAAAAAGGACTATTTTCATCGTCCCGGATACTACGACCATATTGTCGGATTGTTTTTTATGGTAATGCCACCCTTTTACAACGCCGGGATATGCCGTGGTCATATAGACCTGCCCGAATTTTTGAAATATCGGCTCATCGCTCCTCAGCATCTCCATCAATCGGCCTCTTTCATCGGGGATCACTTTCAGTTTTTTGGTTTCGACGCCCTCGATCATATTTATCTCCTAAATAATTATATTTTTATAACGTACAGGGTCCCGAACCCGCTCCGTTATAAATTATATATATCAATTCGCCAATATTATATCACTTCTATCGCCCAAAATAGCAACATTTTTTTTGCCTTCCCGGCAAACGATAGAAACGCCTCTCCCGAGTATGCTCTGCGATATCGGGTTTTTTATATTTATTATTTTGCATTCTTCAAGTATTATACTGTTCTCGACCGAACTGTTTTCTACTACCGTATTGGACGCTATCGAAACGTTCGGGCCTATCGAAGAGTTAATGATCCTGACATTTTCACCGATCACGACCGGTCCGTTTATCCTGCTGCCGGTTATGCTGGCGCCGGCACCCAAAATTATTACACCGTTTACCTTGGTTTTTTCATCGATGCTTCCGGATATTTTGCTTTCCGCCATCTCAAGAATAAGACGGTTCGCTTCGATGATGTCCGAAGGTTTTCCTGTGTCCTTCCACCATCCCGTGACGCGGTGATGCTCGACTTTAAACCCGTTATCCATCAGCCATTGGATCGCGTCGGTTATCTCGAGCTCTCCCCTCGCCGACGGTCTTATGGAATTTACGGCCTTGAAAATATTTTTATCGAACAGGTATACCCCGACAAGAGCAAGGTCGCTTTTTGGCTGTTTCGGTTTTTCAACAAGTTTTAATACGTTGCCGTCCTTATCGATCTCCGCGACCCCGAAATGCTCGGGGTTGGGCACTTTTGTCAGAAGGATCAGCGAATTCGGCTTGTTATTATTGAACTTGTTCACGAACTCGTTCAGGTCTTCTTTCAGGATATTGTCCCCGAGGTACATTATGAAAGGATCGTCCTTCATGAAATCCCGGGATATCTTCACCGCGTGCGCCAGGCCGAGAGGAGCTTCCTGTCTTATATAGGTGATCCTTATGCCCCAGCGGCTGCCGTCCCCGACCTCTCTCATCACATCTTCGGCCGTATCTCCGACGATTATCGCAAGATTTTTTATCCCGGCGCGGGCTATCGCTTCGATACCGTAAAATATTATGGGTTTATTCGCGATGGGGATCAGTTGTTTCGCGTTCGTGTGCGTTAGCGGACGCAGCCTTGTGCCCGCGCCGCCGGATAATATCAAGGCTTTCAAGAGAGAGTTTCCTTTTGTGTCAAGTCTTTGTCTCCAGCGCGTCGATCTGCGTGAATATTTCCGGGACCGGTTCTCTGGAAGCGCCCTGATACTGCGAGTCCGAAGGGTTTGTTTTGTTCAGCCTTACCCTGCCGTTCTTTACCGTCCTTATTATCCTGCCGGTTGTGGCTTCAAGCGTCGCCAGGACATCATCCGCGTATCTGTCCGCGCCCGCCCTGATCTCTTTTGAGACCTGGTACGCCTGCTGGATTATTTCGGCCGCTTTTCCGTCGGGATTGTCCGCCGGTGCGGCTTTTGCGCCGTCGGCACCCTCATGCGGCTTCGCGTGCAGCATCATCTCGCCGGCTTTTGTGGCGATCTTTGTCCTGCTAAAACCTTCCCCGCTCTGCAGCACCAGCCTCATCTTATCTATTATCGACAGGATGTCCGATTCGTTCACTATCGTCTTCCCCGTAAAAGGGATCTTTATACTGTCGCAGATCACCGATTCCAGAGTGTCGATCAGGCCTAATATTTCCATTTTATTCCCCCTTTGATTTTTTTGTTCACAGTATCGGGGACAAAATCGCTTATGTCGCCCCCGAGAGAAGATATCTGGAGAACGAGGCTTGAGCTTAAGTATGAATATCTGGACCCGGTCATCAGGAACACCGTTTCGATCTCCGGTTTTAAATGCGCGTTGGTCAGCGCCAGCTGGAACTCATATTCGAAGTCCGAGACCGCTCTCAGTCCCCTTATTATCGCGCAGGCTTTTTTCTGCACCGCGTAATCCACCAGAAGGCCTTCAAAACTTTCCACCTCGACGCCGGCGATGCTCTTGACCGCTTCCTTTGTCATCTCAAGCCTGTCTTCAAGGTTGAAATGCTGTTTCTTTTCCGGGTTCCGCAGCACCGCGATAAATATTTTGTCAAATATCTTCATGGCGCGTTCGATAATATCAAGATGTCCGTTAGTTATCGGATCAAAACTGCCCGGATAGACCGCGATCTTCATTTGCCGCCTCCGTAAAACGAGAACACCGTATCGCCGTACTTTTCCTGCCTGTTCCTTATAAGCCCTTCATAGCTGTCCGGCAGGACATGCCTTTTACTGTGTTCGGCGATCACCACGGTATTTTCCTTTAATATATCACTTTTTGCGATCTTTTCCAATGTTTTTTCAAGAATATCAAAGCCGTACGGGGCTCCGATAAATATAATGTCGAATTTTGCCTTATTTTTGTCTAAGACGGAAACCCCTTTGACCGCGTCTATTGAAAATATTTCAGCACAACCGGAAAATCCGGTAAGTTCAAGGTTTTCCCTGATAACTGAAACGGCATTCCTGTCCGTTTCGACAAAGATAGCAAGCTTTGCGCCCCTGCTCAGGGCCTCGATCCCCACCTGGCCGGTGCCCGCGAAAAGATCAAGAAAATATGCGCCTTCGACCCTGCCCGCGAGAATATTAAAAAGCGCTTCTTTCGCGAAGTCCGAAAGCGGACGCACTTTCGACGCTTTTTTGGGGAACTTTAATTTTTTTCCTTTTGCGGAGCCTGATATTACTCTCAATTGAATACATCCTTATCGATAAATTCCGAAAATCTCCTGTCCAGTTCTTTCCTTAAAGGAATATGTTCTTCCATCTCCAGTTTCGGGTCCTTCAACACGAGGTCAAAAGCGATCTTTCTTGCTTCCTTTAGTATCTCTTCATCCCTGATGATATCAGCAACTCGGAACTCGGGCAGGCCCGATTGCCTGATGCCGAGAAATTCCCCCGGCCCGCGGAGGCGGAGGTCCGCTTCCGCAATTTTGAAACCGTCCGTTGTCTCGACCATGGTCCTCACTCTTTCTTTGCCTTCATACGTGCCCGGATTTCCCAAAAGGAAACAATATGACTGCGCGGCCCCCCTTCCAATGCGTCCGCGAAGCTGATGGAGCTGTGAAAGGCCGAAGCGCTCGACGTGCTCTATGGCCATTACCGACGCGTTCGGGATATCGATGCCTACTTCGATGACAGTAGTCGAGACCAGGATACGGATCTTGTTATTCTTGAAATCCTGCATTACAGCGTCTTTTTCCGCGGTCTTCATTTTCCCGTGAAGAAGCCCGACACAAAACTCCGGAAATATTGTCTGCAGCCCTTTTGAAGTCTCTTTAGCGGCAGCAAGGTCTGACTTCTCTGATTCTTCGATCAA
Source organism: Candidatus Saganbacteria bacterium (assembly GCA_026387835.1). Taxonomy (NCBI): domain Bacteria; kingdom Bacillati; species Candidatus Saganbacteria bacterium. The sequence goes on along the minus strand of JAPLKZ010000007.1, from coordinate 33,489 downwards.
AGGGCACACCACAAAGACCTGCTGCCCCTCGTTTATTTTCTGCCTCATGAATTCCTGCATCTGCTGCCTGTTCTTTCCGCCGACGAATTTTGTTATGGCCGGTGTGCGCCCCGGCGGCATCTCGTCGATATTTGACCTGTCCAGATCACCGTAAAGGGTCAGAGCAAGGGTCCTCGGGATCGGAGTAGCCGTCATCACAAGAAGATCAGGCGTCAGGCCTTTCTGCTTCAGTTTTGATCTTTCGATGACGCCGAACCTGTGCTGTTCATCGATGACCGCAAGGCCGAGATTTGAGAACTCCACTCCTTCCGAGATCAGGGCATGTGTCCCGACCGCTATGCACGCCTCTGTCGTCATGAATGACTGCCTTATTTTTTTCTTATTTAAAGCTTTATCTCCTCCGGTAAGAAGCAGCACCGGGATACCGAGCGGCTCGACATATTTGCTGATCTTTTGAAAATGCTGCTGCGCGAGGATCTCCGTCGGAGCCATTATCGCGGCCTGATATCCGTTCTTTACGGCTATTATCGCGGCTTCGACGGCAACGATCGTTTTCCCGGAACCTACATCACCCTGGAGCAGGCGGTTCATCGCTTTTTGAGAGGACATATCAAGTTTTATCGCTTCGATGACCTTTTTCTGGGCTCCTGTAAGCTCGAAAGGCAGCGTCTTCTCAAATGCTGCCAGCCAGACAGGGTCTATTTTGAATTCGATCCCTTTACCTTCGACCCTTACCTGTTTTCTGCGCAGCGCCAGGACCAGCTGCATCATAAAAAGATCGTCAAACGCCAGTCTTCTTCTTGCTGAATGAACATCATCAAAGCTAAGTGGAAAATGGAGCCCTGAGATCGCCGCTTTTATCGGGATAAGACGGCATTGTCTTTGTATTTCATCCGGCAGAGGGTCTTCAATTCCGGGAACATATTCCGGCAACATCGTTTTTGTGATCCTTCTGAGCCTTTTCTGGTAAAGCCCTGCTGTCAGAGGATATACCGGGACTATTCTGTCATCTTCTTTTTCGTTCTCTTCAAGCACCTCGAAATCCCTGACCGCGATCTCCATCCCGCCTGAATAACCGTTCATCTCCGCCTTCCCCGCGATGAATATCTTTTTGCCTTTATTTTTATCGAAAGTCTTTTTAAGGAACTGCTGGTTGAACCATGCCGCGCATACTGAACCCGTGTCATCGCTGATAATGGCTTTGACTATCGCGAACCTGTTCTTTGTCCTCTGTAAGACTGCTCCCCCGAGCCTTCCTTTTATCAGGCAATCCTCTCCGACCTTAATATTTGAGACCGGCATAATATTGCGCCTGTCTTCCCAGTCACGGGGAAAATAAAATATCAGGTCGTTGACCGTCTTGACCCCTACCTTTGAAAGAAGCTTTGCGATATGCGGCCCTACGCCTTTGAGGTACTGGACCGGAGTATCCAATTTTTGCTGCATAAGAGTATTTTATCACGGAGAGCGATAAGCGATATGCTTCTCAATGCGGGTTGCGACCGCGTTATGTTTATGGTATATTTTTAATAGGAGCAATCAATCAATGTCGCGTCGCTGTTTTATCTGCAAAAAAGGCCCGCTCTCGGGTAACACCGTGAGCCATTCGAACATGAAGTCCCTTAGGCGGTGGCTTCCTAATCTTCAAAAGATCAGGATCGTCGTCAACGGCAAGGTCCGCAGGGAAAATGTCTGCACCAAATGCATGAAATCGGGGAAGATCAAAAAAGCGGTCTAGGACTCCTTTTCAAACTTATCTCTTTTAAATCTTAATGTGGCTATTTCATCCATGAATTTTATGTCGTATAGCTTCATCACTTCGTTATACTGGTCGAGCTTATGTTCTTTGTCTTTTTCGATGATCTTCCTGTCCTTCATGGAATCGAGCAGTTTTTCCCTCTGCCGTTCGAGTTTCTGGCTCGCGTCTATCACCTTTTCTATCTGGTTATCGAGCTCCTCTTTGAGGACGCCCAGGTGCTGGCGTCTCTGGAGCACCTTCGAAAAATCGGATATCCTGCCTTTCCCGACGATCTTCTTGAACTCCTTGGCCTGCTGGTCTTTTGTGTCGTGGATCTCCTGCTCTTTCGTTTTTTCGACGTAATATTCTTTCTGCCTGGTCGCGAATTTTTCCTGTTCTTTCTTCTCCCTTATCTCTTTGACCTTGAGTACGGTCTCAAGGCCGTATTTGAATTTTTTCCCGGGTTTTATCTCTTTGGCCATTAATATTTTCTCCTAATGATCTAATATTATAACAATTTTCTCGTCATGTGAAGCGTTTTTCATCTCGAGGCCGAACAATCCGGTCACCTGCTCTTTGCTCACCAGCCCGGACAGGTCGATGATCCTGCTGCCCTTTAGAACAGTCAGCGGAGGTGTTTTTTCTCCGGCATCTCCGTAAACAGTGTGTTTTTCCAATAATTGTTCAATGGCAGCGGCGGGTTTAAAACCCGCCGCTACCTCAATAACGATCGCATTACGTCTTTGGATCCTTATTATCCCCTGCTTGTCGATCACTCTCACTGAATTGTCCGTATTCTTTATCAAACCGAAGAATGACCGTCTTTCTTTTTTTGCCCCCCACACTTCAAACCAGTCTGTGGAGCCTAAAAGCTTTATGTCGTTTTTGGCCGCTTTGAATGAACTGCAGAGAATGCCGGCCTTCTCTTCTTCGTTGATCTTTTTAAGTTGAAGGTCCTTTTTCCTGAGCTCGGTAGCGCCCGATGCCACAGCTCTGATCACGTTCTTTTGAAGGTCAACTTCCACGGAGACCTCGATCGAATTGGGATCGGCCCCCATCCTTCTGACCGATTCCTCCGCTTCCTGCCTTATTTTCAAAATATCCTCCCGCGAAGGGTCCACCGCGCTTTTTTCGATCGTATCCGTTACAAAAGCCAGGGCGGCGCCGATCGCCGAAAGGACGGCATGATTATCCGCGATCTTGTATTCCATCTTCAGCTCCGATGCGGTGAACGGGACTATCGCCGCGGCGCCTCCGCCTCCTCCTATCAGAGTGACGTTCTCTTTTTCAAGTTTATAGTCTTTGATCAGGGAATCTATCGTCTTGATGATCTTTGCCGATGCGGTCTTTAATATCGACTTTGATAATTGCTGCGGCGAAACAGCCTGCGAACTGCTGATCTTTTTACTCAGGATCCGTATTCCTTCTTCCGCAGCATCCCTGTTCCCGTAAGCCCAGTCCTCTTTTCTTACGAGACCCAGGACATTCGCGGCGCAGGTCGTCGTTACCGCGTATTTCCCTCCGATAGAAAAATATCCATCCTGTAGGGGCGCACGGCTGTGCGCCCCTACGATTTCATCAACATTTGAAAATGATGCGTATTTCAGCCCTGCGATATGCGCGCTTCTTGGTCCGACATCGACGATTTTTCCGTTGCAGATCCTCGGCATCGATCCGCCCGCGGCTCCGACAGTGCGGGAATCTATCGTCCTCAGATAAAGCCTGTGGCCGCCAATTTCTGCGGACTTTACAAGGGCCCTGCCGTTCCTTATCACGGAGATATCCGTGCTTGTGCCTCCGACCTCGAGAAAAATACCGTCCGATATTTTCACGTATAAAAGCGCGGAAGCGACTCCCGCCGCCGGGCCGGAAAGTATCGTGAGTATCGGCCGCTTTTTCATCTCATCGATGCTCATCACCCCGCCGTCGGAACGCATTATCATGAGCGGAGCGGTTATCCCGGACTGCCTGACGCAATCCTGCGTGGCGACAGCCGCTTCGATCATCTTGGGCATTATGCTCGCGTTGACCGCCGCGGTCCTTGTCCTCATGCGCAGACCGTAGAGCCCGGATATCTGGTGCGTCGCGGCCGCGGGCAGTCCTTTTTCGATCGCGCACCGCACTATGAAGTCTTCATTCACCGGATCATCGACGGAAAAAGCTTCGGCAGCTACGATCACCTGGACCCCATCCTTGACAAGATCTTTTATGATACCGTCTACCGTCTCCGCTTCTATCTTTTCACCTTTTAATTCAATATATCTGCTTAAAACCTTTAATCTCTTTCCGTTATCCAGATCGATATCACCGATATTTGTTTCAGCCCTGACTCTTTTTCCCTCCACGCCTTTCCCGACAGCGATTATCCCGACGGCCGCGACATCACCTTCCAGTAATGCGTTCGTGGCCTGTGTAGTGCTGTGGGCGATAAAGACTATATCGGCGGGACTGATATTTGAATCGCAAAGAAGTTTATTCAGCGAATCAATTATGCCCTGGGCGACGCCTCTCTCCGCATTATGAGTTGTAGGGAGCTTGGCCTGTCCCGCGAGTTCATAATTTGAATTGTCTATCGCGACAGCGTGGGTGAACGTTCCTCCGACATCTATTCCGATACGGTATTTTGGCATTTACTATGGGAAAATTATATCATACGGACGGCTTTATCAGACCTGCTCCGCCATTACGATGACGACCGGCAGGCGGTTTATTTTTTTGCGGTAGTATTTCTGCAGTTCTTTCTGGATCTCCTGCCTGATTGAGCCGATATTCCGGAACCTGCTCTTGTAATGTCTGCGCATGGCCGCGTCGATCATTTCTTTCGACCTCTTGATGACCTCATCATGTGTCTTTGAAAAGACAAATCCTTTTGTCTCTATCCTTATATCCGTGATCTTCCTGAAATCCGTTTTTGATGCTATTAAGTTGACTATCACGACGCCGTTCTCCGCGAGCTGCCTGCGGTCTGACAGGACCTGTGACCCTTCGCCTCCCGCGCCGGTGCTATCCACGAGCATCTCTTTTATCTCGATCCTGCCCGCCCTGCTCGCCTTGTTCCGTGAAAGCCGGAGGATATCGCCGTTCTCGTTGATAAAGATATTTTCCGGCGCGATGCCGCTTTCCCTGGCGATCTTCGCGTGTGCGACCATGTGCCTGTACTCGCCGTGCACCGGGATGAAGAACTGCGGCCTTACAAGATTGATTATGAGTTTCATCTCTTCCTGGCAGCCGTGGCCGGAGACGTGGATCCCGTGCCGCTCTTCATAGATGACTTCCGCGCCGAACCTGAAAAGTTTATTTATCGTATTATAGACTGACTTTTCATTGCCCGGGATAGGTATGGCTGAGATCACGACAGTGTCGCCTTTCTGGATCTTAACCTGCTTGTGCTCCCCTTTTGCCATGCGTGAAAGAGCGGCCATCGGCTCTCCCTGGCTGCCTGTAGTAAGAATGACTAAATTCTTGTGATTTGCCTTGTGTATATCATCAAGTTTAACAAGCATATCTTTGGGTACTTTCAAATAACCCAGTTCTTTGGCTTTATTTGCCACTCTCTGCATAGAAAAACCGGATATCGCCACCTTCCTGCCGTGCCTGGCCGCGGCATCGATCACCTGCTGGACCCGGTGAATGCTCGATGCAAAAGTAGCGACTATTATCCTTCCCGGAGCTTCGTTAAAGACTTTTTCAAATGTCTTTCCGACGGTTTTTTCGGAAGGAGTTGATCCCGCGGTATCCGCGTTCGTGGAATCGCTCATCAGAAGAAGCACGCCTTCCTTGCCGAGCTCGCCGAACCTTACAAGATCAAGCTGCTGGCCATCAATGGGGGTATGGTCGATCTTAAAATCTCCGGTATGTAAGACCGTGCCGACAGGCGTCTTTATCGCCAGGGCAGTTGAATCAGGTATGCTGTGGCATACCCTGAGAAATTCAACTTTGAAAGGCCCCATGTTTATGACATCACGCGGTTTTACCACGTTCAATTTTGCGGTCTTCAGCTGTTTGCTTTCCTTAAGTTTATCTTCAAGCAGCCCTAATGTCAGTCTTGTCCCGTATATCGGCACATTTATTTCCCGCAGAAGATGCGGGATAGCGCCGATGTGGTCTTCGTGCCCGTGTGTCAGGAACAGCGCTCTGATGAGGTTCTTGTTATTTTTTACAAAATCAAAGTCCGGCAGGATAAAATCTATCCCGTGCATGTCATCATCAGGGAATTTTATGCCGCAATCGACAAGGATGATATTGTTCCCGAACTTGAAAGCGGTCATGTTCTTGCCTATCTCTGCCAGACCGCCAAGATGTATTATCTCGAGATGTTTTTTTCCGAAATTCTTAAACATCATACGCGCCGTCTTCGATGAGAGAAAGGCCTTTCATCACTTTTATTATTTCTTTTTTCTCCGCGGCTGACGGTTCCACGAGAGGAAGACGCGTTTTGCCGCAGTCGTGCCCGATCGCTTTAAGGGCGAATTTCAGCGGGGACGGGTTGGGCGCGATAAAAAGCACTTTAAATAAAGGCATCAGCTTCCTGTGGATCTCCTCCGCTTTATTTACGTCTCCGCTCACGTACAGGTCCACCATTTTTTTGATCTCCCTGCCGGCAAGATGCGACGCGACGCTTATCACTCCGTACGCGCCAACCGACATCATAGGCAGCGTCAGCGAATCATCCCCGCTCCAGATCAGAAAGTCTTTCGGAAGCAGTGTTCTTGCCGCGGATGTATAATTCAGATCTCCCGCAGCGTCTTTTAATCCGATTATATTCTTAAACTCAGCTGTTCTCGCTACTGTCTCCGGCAGCATGTTGATACCGGTACGCCCCGGGATGTTATAGATTATCAAAGGCAGCCCCGTGCTACGAGCAACAGCCCTGTAATGCTGGTACAGGCCCTCCTGTGAAGGCTTGTTGTAATACGGCACTACAAGAAGCGCGGCGTCCGCGCCTATCTGCTCCGCTTTTTTTGTCGATCTTATAGTCGTGTCCGTTGAATTTGACCCGGTCCCGGCTATCAGCGAAGCTTTGCCCTGGAGGGCGTTTTTTACCACTTTGTAAAGCTCGTATTCCTCGTCATGCGTGAGCGTCGGCGATTCCCCTGTCGTACCATGCACGACGACTCCGTCGGAACCGTTCTCCGTGAGGAACACGGCCATTTCTTCCGCTTTTTTATAATCCACTTCGCCGTTCTCCTTGAAGGGTGTCACCATCGCGGTTATTATTCTTCCTATTTTTTCCATAAGCCTTTTAACTCCTTTATCTGGTCCCTTATGACAGCGGCTTTCTCGAACTCGAGCTCTATCGCCGCTGTCTTCATTTCTTCATCAAGCCTCTTTATCAATATCGGGACCTCTTCTTCTTTGATTATCCCTTTGAGCCTCTTAATATCCTCGCCCTTAACTTTACTTATCTGCTCGCTGATATCTTTTACTTCTTTTATTATCGTTTTTGGCGTGATATTGTTCTTTTTATTATACCTTATTTGGAGGGCCCTACGCCTGTTGGTCTCGCTGACGGCTTTCTTCATCGACCTGGTCATCCTGTCGGCATAGAGGAATACTTTCCCGTTTATATTTCTCGCCGCGCGGCCTATCGTCTGTATAAGCGATGTTTCTCCCCTTAAAAACCCTTCTTTATCGGCATCCATGATAGCCACGAGAGAGACTTCGGGCAGGTCAAGCCCCTCCCGCAAAAGATTTATCCCGACCAGGACATCGAATTCCCCCAGCCGCAGCCCTCTGAGGATATCTATCCTGTCCAGAGTATCGATATCGGAATGCAGGTATTTGCTCTTTATTTTTGCTTCCTGCAGGTACTCGGAAAGGTCTTCCGCCATTCTTTTCGTGAGCGTCGTGACGAGCACCCGCTCTTTTTTTTCAACGCGTATTTTTATTTCCTTGATAAGGTCTTTTATCTGCCCCTTTGTCGGTTTCAGTACCACTTCCGGGTCGATAAGCCCGGTAGGCCTGATTATCTGCTCGACGATCTTTTTGCTCTGGCTTGTCTCGTATTCTCCCGGGGTCGCCGAAACGAACAGGCACTGGTTGAGCCGCTGTGTGAACTCGCTGAAATTGAGCGGCCTGTTGTCCAGGGCCGACGGGAGGCGGAAACCATACTCGACAAGGGTCTTCTTCCTTGCCTGGTCCCCGGCATACATCCCCCTTATCTGCGGGACAGCGACATGGCTCTCGTCGATAAACATAAGGAAATCTTTAGGGAAATAATCGATCAAAGTCGACGGCGGCTGGCCCGGCCTTCTGCCGTCAAGGTGCCTGCTGTAATTTTCTATCCCGTGGCAGTACCCCATTTCCCTTATCATCTCGATGTCATAGTTCGTCCTCTGCTCAAGCCGCTGAGCTTCGACAAGCTTGTTCTTATCTTTGAGCTCTTTCAGCCGTACCGAAAGTTCGTCCTCGATGTTCTTTAAAGATCCTTCAAGCCTGTCTTTGAAAGTGACATAATGGGTCGCGGGGAATATATGAAGAGAATCTTTCTTTCCGATAACCTCGCCGGTAGTAGGATTTATTTCTGAAATTTTTGATATTTTGTCCTCGTCCAGTTCGATCCTGAATATATTCGTTTCATATATCGGCATCACTTCGACCACATCGCCTCTAGCGCGGAACTTCCCCCGTGAAAGAACTGTATCGTTCCTTTCATATTTTACTCCGACAAACTGGTATAAAAGATTATCTCTGTTTAGATTTTGGCCGACATCGATATTTATCGAGCCTTCAAGATAATTGGCCGGCGTGCCGAGACCGTATATACAGGACACGGAAGCGACGACGATCACATCCCTTCTCTCAAAAAGCGACATCGTAGCCCTGTGGCGGAGCCTGTCGATCTCATCATTGATGGCGGAATCTTTTTCGATATAAGTGTCGGTGGTCGGGATATATGCCTCCGGCTGGTAATAATCATAGAAACTGACGAAATATTCCACTGAACTCGAAGGGAAGAACGACCTGAACTCCTGGCATAATTGCGCGGCGAGGGTCTTGTTGGGTGAAAGTATCAAAGTGGGTCTATTTACCTGAGCGATGGCACTTGCCATCGTGAAAGTTTTTCCTGACCCGGTGACGCCGAGGAGCGTAGTATACTTTTCGCCTTTTTCTATTTCTTTTACTATCTTTTCGATCGCCTGCGGCTGGTCGCCTGAAGGGGAAAAGCCGGACTTGAGTTTAAAATCGCTCATAACGAAATTATAGCACCCTCATCATTCTTAACAGCTAATTACTAATGACTAATTCTTAATGACTAATGAAGGAATGAGAATCTTTTATATATATTTTTCATTAATTAGTCATTAGACATTAGTCATTAGTCATTTCTGCTATGATGAGGGCTATTTCTTCCCGAGATTATCGGAAATGAGTTTTTTGATCGTGTCTTTATATTTCGACATGAGCTTTCTCGCCGTATCTTCTTTGTCCGATTCGCTGATGATATAGATCTCCTGCTTGTGCGCGTGGCCGTTGACAAGCACCCAGTCGCTTCCAAAGCGCAGCTTGACCCCGTCTATCAGCTCGGGTCTTTCGTCGCGCGCTTCATCTACTATATACCTGATCACCATGCCTTTTAACGCGTTCGGACAGGGGACCTGGTCTTTGAGAAGATATTTTTTCGGCAGCGACTCAACTATCTCCGACATCGGGACTTCCGGCTTTAAAAGCAGCTCAAAAAGTTTCGCGGTCGAAAGCATCGAATCGAACGACGGCTGGAAACCCGGGAAGATATAACCGCCCGTGTTCTCGCCGAACATGTCCACTTTACTTTCGACCGCCGTCTCCATCATGGAGCGGTGGCTTGTCTTTGTCCGGAATACTTTCACTTTCTTTTCGGAGGCTATCTCGTCAACCGCGGACGATGCGTTCACGGGGACCGCGATAGTCTTTGCTCCCGAGATCACCATCAGCTTGACCATAAGGGACAGCGCCAGGTCACCGCTTAAGACACTCCCCTTTTCGTCTATAAGAAAGATTTTTTCCGCTCCGGTATCGAACAGGATGCCGAGGTCGGCTTTTAACGAAACGACTATCTGGGAAAGCTGCTTCAGCGACCTGTCGAATTCCGCTTTTGACCTTGTGAACTTTGAATCGTCTATATAAGCGTTTATCGCGACTGTATCGCACCCCATCTGTCCGAGTATCGACGGGAAGATGGAAGAAGCGCTGCCGTACGAGTAATCGATTATCACCTTATATTTTCTGTCCTTGATATCTTTTGCCTGTACAAAAGTGATAAGCCCTTCTTTATATCCCTCGGCCACCCTGTAGAACGGGAATGTCAGCTCTCCTGTCTCGTCTATCGTGGGGCGCTCGTAGTCCTCACCCCAGAAAAACTTCTCTATCGATTTTTCCTTGCTCGGAGAAAGGTCCATTCCGTCTCCGTCAAAGAATTTAATATCAATAAGATTATGGTCGAACGGTGATTTTCTTACGTGGATCCCGCCTTTCGATTTAAGCGCTTTAAGTTCATACCTGTTTATCGGGCTCGGGACCATCTCAAGGTTGGAAACGTTGACTCCCGAGGACAACAGCCCTGAAATAAGCCCGCGCGATATCATGCGTGATGCCTTGTGCCCGTCCATCGAGCTTGTCACGCTCGATCCCTTGCCGAGCATCGCCCCGAAAGCGCTTCCGAGCTTCGCGGCGAACTCCGGCGTTATCTCGATATTGCATATCCCCGTGATGCCGTACGGCCCGAAAATATTCTTGGACCATCTCTGCCGCCATATAACGCTTGAATTCACTATGCTTCCCTCTTCGATATTTTTCCCCGGCCAGATCCTGATATAGGGCTGGATCTTTGAGTCAGCCCCGACAACGCATTTCTCGCTGACGATGCTCCCCTCTTCAAGCTCGGACCTTTCCTGGATCACCGCCCCGTCGGCAACGACGCATCTTGAAAGGCTGCACTCTTTCCCGATCTCGACATCGTCCCATATCACGGAATTGACGATCTTTGCGTCCCTTCCGATAGCGCACCGTTCCCCTATTACCGAACTCGATATGTAAGCGCCGTCAGCTATGGACGTTCTGCTGCCGATGATCACCCTGCCTTCGATCTTTGCAAGATGAGAGACTTTTGCCGTGCTACTTACTGCGGCATCGGAAATGGCGATCTTTCCGTCAAGAATATCCTTATGAACGTGAGCATATTCTAACAAATTCCCTATGTCTTTCCAATAACCTTCACTCACGCAGCCGAACAGTTTCTTTTTGTCTTCGAGCATCTTCGGGAAAAGGTCCATGCTGAAATCATACAACCGGCCTTCGGGGATATCGTCAAGGACTTCCGGTTCTAATATGTATATGCCCGTATTAACAGTATCGCTGAACACTTCTCCCCATGACGGCTTTTCAAGGAAATGGTTTATCCTGCCGTCCGGTCCGGTGATTACAATCCCATATTCTAGAGGATTTTCTACCCTTGTCAAAGTTATTGTCGCTGCAGCTTTTTTAGACTTGTGGAATTTTATTATTGATGTCAGATCAAAATCCGTTATTATGTCCGCGCTGATCACTATGAACGGTTCATTAATAAATTTCTGCGCGTATTTCACTGCTCCGGCCGTGCCGAAATCCTGATCGGCTGTCACATAAGTAAGCTCGACGCCGAATTCTTTGCCGTCCTTGAAATAGTCCTTGATAAGATTCGGCTGGTGAAAAAGAAGGACAACGATATCGTCTATAGAATGTTTTTTTAATTCCTGTATCACGTATAACATTATCGGCTTACCGCAAACAGGAATAAGCGGCTTCGGGATATTAGTAGTTAGCGGGTGGAGCCGTTTCCCGAACCCTCCGGCCATTAACATTGCTTTCATATATATATAGGGTATAGGGTTAGGAGTTAGGGGTCAAGGGGGAGGTGGCATCCAAATTGCTCATTTGTGCATATAAAACTGAAATAACGAACAAAGGATGTTGTTTTATGGAAAAGAATGTCGAAAAATCCGACAGTAAGGCATTGATCCCGATTGAGATCATAGAAAATAAGATCTTTTTGGTCAGAGGACAAAAAGTCATGTTCGATAAGGACTTGGCTATCTTATATGACATAACAACATTTAACCTAAACAAAGCGGTCTCAAGAAATTTAGATCGTTTCCCGGGAGACTTTATGTTCAGGCTGAATAAAGAGGAATATGATAACTTGATATTCCATTTTGGAATATCAAGTTGGGGAGGGATCAGAAAGCTTCCGAGAGCTTTTACTGAACACGGGATATTGATGTTGTCATCTGTATTAAGGAGCGACCGCGCCATCCTCGTCAACATCGCCATAATGCGCGCCTTTGTAAAGCTCCGGCAGATGGTATCAAATAATAAAGAACTTGTTCACAAGCTGAACGAACTCGAGCGCAAGATCGAGAAGCACGACGAGGATATCATAGCCATATTCAACGCGATAAGGCAGTTGATGAAGGAAGAAATTAAACCTAAGGGGAAGATTGGCTTCTTATAGAAAATAGAATCGGAGATTAATTAAGAGCAGTAAACCCTAAAATCAATATTCGGAAATAGATTATCCTTTGATTCTATATCTGAAAGATAACCTTCATCGATATTATTTGCTTTGATCATCTCGTAAAGCTTTGTGAACCGTTCGATATGGTCTTTTGTCCTTTTAACTGCGTACTCAACAACGGTCCCGGCCTTCATGATGAATGCCCAGTCGCTTGCCTGCGCAAGGATCAATTCTCTTGCCGCTTGTTTTAGTGCCCGTTCCATCTGACCGTAAGCGCCTTTATTTTGATTTGCGATCTCCGTCATCCTCTCCGCGGCTTTGTGCAGGTACCTGTAAATCCAGTCGTTGCTCCCTTCAAGCCAGTATTCCGAATACCCTTTCCACCCCCAGCTGCTCATGGAAGGAGTTGAGACCTGGTTCCTCGGATTCTCCTCAAGATACTGAGCAGGGGTCGTCAGCCTTATGATGTCCTGATCATACGCTATCTTCCTTATCAAAAAGTTGAGCCAATCAGGCCCTTCGAACCACCAGTGGCCGTACAGTTCCGCGTCATAAGGCGATATTATGATCGGTTTTTTCTCCATGTAATCGCAGAGGAACTCTGCCTGTTTCTGCCTGTTGAACAAAAAGTTGCCCGCGTGGTCGGCTGCCTTTTCAAGAGCCCAGTGCCTGTTGTAAGGTTCCTTGTGGTCCGTGGGGCCGGTTATTTTATAATATTTGATCCCGGTGTTTATCCTTAACCCGTCAGAATGAATATACGGTTTTATATAATCGAAGTCCAGGTCAAATCCCACGTCGCGGTAGAAATCACGGTAATTACAGTCTCCCGGGTACCCTTCTTTAGCGCTCCAGACAGCCTTGGATGATTCGACATCACGCCCGAAAGCCGCGACGCCGTTTTTTGTATATATTGGCGCGAATACTCCGTACTTGGGCCTGGGAGAGGCGTGGAGCACTCCGTGTGTGTCCACAAAAAAGTATCTGATGTTCTCTTCGTTCAAAAACTTGTCGTGCCCCGGATTATATCCGCATTCCGGGAACCATATGCCGAGAGGGCTTCTGCCGAAAACTTCCCTGAAATAAGAGGCCGCGATCTTTACCTGCGCTCTTGCCGCTTCCGGGGCTGTTTCCATCAGGGGGAGGAAACCGTGCGTCGCACCGCAGGTGATCACTTCGACGCTGCCCGTTTCGTTGAACCATTTAAACGCCTTCGTCAGGTCCCTCCGGTATTTGTCGCAGAACACGTGTCTGGCATTTTCGAATTTATCCTTGTACATGTGCGCGAGATTGTTGAACTGCGGCTCGAACCTCGTCCGCTCTATTTCTTTATATGAAAGCTCTATCAGCTTGTTGATATGCTCGATGTAGCGTTCCTGCAGAAGAGGATCGCGGAACATGGCAAGAAGAGTGGGAGAAAAAGAAACAGTGATCTTGAACGGGACATTGTCCTTTATCAGGCCCTCAAATACGTTTATAAGCGGGATGTAAGTCTCGGTGATAGCCTCGTAAAACCAGTCCTCTTCCATAAAATCATGGAACTCCGGATGCCTGACATACGGAAGGTGGGCATGAAGGACAAGTGAAAGATAGCCCTTTTCCATCACTTGGTCCGTTTTTCCACTGTCTTGTGTATTGACCTCTTCAGGTTTCCGTCCCTGCTGATGGCCTCTATCGGTATCTCCTGCCTGCCGTCGGGAAGTGCGAACCTCATGGAGAACGTCCCGTCATGCCGCAGTTTTACGGGCAGACCCTGAATGGAGACCTTTGCGTCAGGTTCTGTCGCGCCGTAAACGATCAGCTCGGTATTTGCGACCAGCCAGAAATCTTTTGCCTTCTCCGGCCTTGCCGTGATCGAACCGCTCCATCCCATAAAACCCGAGGACATCTCTTCCCTTAATCTTTTTTTCAGGAGCTCTTTTATCTCGCCTGATGATTTTCCTATGCCGAACCCTCCCGAAAGCGCGTACATCCTTTCCCAGTCTATTGTCAGCCATTCCTCGTCTATGACATCGGACATGCTGTCCCTGGGGGTCGAGACGACATTCGAGCGCGCGGCTACAAAGAACTTTCCGTGCGGGTCGAGGAAGCCGATATCTACACAGTAGCTTCTGTTGGGGTCGCCGGGATTTATGTACCAGTTCCTCGCGTCGTGAGAAACATCTATATCATATGATTTGTTCGCGTTGACCCCTGTAAACTTAATATCTGTGACATCATATACGCGCAGCATCTTTTTTGACCTTGAGAAATTATCATGTCCCATCATGGACTTCAACTCCTCAAGTTTCCAGTCTGCCAGCTCCCAGTAAGCGTGGATCCAGTAAGGATCGCGGACCATCAGCGTTATGCGCGCGTCTCCGTAGCCCGCCGGGAGTTCATATCCTTTATCCTCGAAAAATTTTTGTATGACCGGACCCGCGTAATACTTGCTTTCTTCTACCCTTGATTTTTCCTGCGGGATATTCTGGACTGATTTTTCGGTCTGTTGAACAACCGGGGAGACTTTTTTTTGTGTCTTCCTCTGCCGCGGTTTTTTTATGCCTTCCGCTTTCGGGGCTGCCATTTTTTTCGGCGCGGCTGATTTTGCTCTGGTTCTTTTCGGTTTAGAACTCTCTGCCATTTTGACCGCCTCCTTTTACATGATCTCCCTGAGATATTTTGCCGCTTCTTCCGGCGGCGTCGGATTTATGTACAGCCCTGATCCCCATTCGAATCCCGCGACTTTTGTAAGCCTCGGGATTATCTCTATATGCCAGTGAAAATCATATTGTATCGTACCCCAGTAATCGGGCCTTCCCGGTCTTGTAAGGACATTCGGGGCGGTGTGGACGACATAGTTATACGGCGGGTCATAAAGGCATTTTTTCAGCCGTGTGAGGATATCCTTCAGCATCCTGGCGCACTGCTTTGTCTCTTCCTCGTTCATCTCCGTGAACCCGTAATAATGCTTCCTCGGGAGCAGCCAGACCTCGAAAGGGAACCTCGAGGCGAACGGCGTGAAGACCACAAAATTCTCGTTCTCAGCGACTATCCTCTCCCCGTAAGAAAGCTCCTGTCTTATCAGGTCGCAGAAGATGCAGCGCTCTTTCTCCACAAAATACTGCCGCGAGTTGGTAAGCTCCATTTTTATGTACCTTGGGGTTATCGGAGTGGCGATCAGCTGGGAGTGCGAGTGTGAAAGCGACGCGCCCGCCGCCTCCCCGTAATTCTTGAACACGAGCACATACCTGAACCTTTTATCCCTTTCAAGGTCCCTTATCCTCTCTTTATAAGCCCAAAGGACCTTTTCCACCTGCGGATCATCCATGTCAGGGATGGACTCATTATGCCTGGGTGTTTCAACTATGACTTCGTGCGCGCCGATGCCGCTCATCATGTCAAATATCCCTATGCCGGTCCTGTTGACCTCTCCCTCTATCACGAGCGCCGGGAATTTATTCGGCATCACGCGCACAAGCCAGCCCGGAGTGTCGGCCGCGGTCCCCGGTTTTCTGTAAGCGATTATTTCTTTCGGGGTCTTGGTTTCGTTCCCCTCGCAGAACGGGCAGGTCTTGGCCTCTTCCTTGCCGCTTTTCTCCTCGCCGGCCTTGAAATCCGACGGTCTTCTGCCTCTTTCCGTCGATATCACCACCCATCTGTCCGAAATAGGGTCTTTCCTGAGTTCAGGCATTACCGAGCTCCTTCCTTTATCTTAAATTTGACCGAATATTCCTGAGAGCTGTTAGCGGGCAAGTTCATCTTCAAATGGGACAATAGACAAGACCCCTGATACGTCCTCTCGAATCCTCCTTCGGATTGAGAGACCGTCTCGATAGGAAATCTCCAGAGGTCAGACCGTTTTCCCGCATCTATAATTATACTTATTCCGCTCCATTTGTCAATCAAATTGACTTCGTATATATCAGAAGTCTGTCCATAACTCGCGAGCTTTGGATCGTCCGGTTTTTTGCCGTCTATCAGGTAGTATCTGTCCGGCGCGTTGCCCGCTAAAAGCGAGAAGTTATATTCCACGCCGAACCACAGGTCGACGGGCTTGTCGCTCAGGTTCTTTATCTCCCATTTCACTTCCATATCCGTATTTTCGGAAGTTATAAGGAATGTCTTTGACACCCTGACGGGTATCCTGTCACCGTTCTTTTTGACGTGTCCGTCCCTTGTCAGGATGACCGAGACCTCGTTCCTGCCGTAAGAGACCTCTCCGACATAAGGCTGGTCGACAAAATCTCCGAGCTCCCTGTACCTGCTTTTTGAAAAGTTTTCAAGCGTCGTGTCTTCCGCAAGAAAATGCTCGATAAAACAGGCTCTCCTGTACCAGTCATAGTTCAGGTGGTCCTGAAGGCCGATCTCTTTTACTCTGACCGCGTCATGAATGCTCGCCGCGCCGCCGGCCGTGCCGGTGAGGGTCAGCTGGTGAAGTTCCGGTTTTAAGATCTCTTTATGGTAGACTTCTTCCCTTCTTGAAAAAGTGTTGAGCAGGTTGAAACATTTGGGCCTGTAATCAAGTTCAATGAGGGTGCCGCCCTTGTCGGGGTCAAAATATAAATTCATCAGCTGCGTGCTGACCAGTATCTCGTCTTCCCCGTCCTTGTCAAAATCCTCGATCTCCGCTTCCAGCCATTTTCCGCCCTGGTGGATGATATCGTCCGCCAGGTTCTCCGCTTTTATCAGATGTTCATACACCGCGTGCCTCAGGTAATTTAAGTAGAGACCGCCGAAAACTCCGTGCCAGTAGGCGCAGTTGCATTGCCCCTGCATCAGTTCATCGCGGATCTTTTCCGTATCGATCGATAAATTCTTCGCTGCATTCTCGGTCTTTCTTGACACCAGCAGCATTTTCTTGTGCATGTTGTTGCTTTCCGGGTATTTCACGAAGAAATTCCTCCAGAAACCGCCTTTAAAGAACTGCTGGTACCTGTCGTAATTGCCGGAAGCTTTTATCTCGTTCTCTATCTTGTCGAACTTCTTCCCCGCGTTCAGAAAAAGGGACCATCCCATCATCTCGAAATACGAAGCCGTGGGAATATAGATACGCCCTTTCGCGGGATATTTTTCCCTGTACTCGGAGAACGTCATCGTTTTTATCCAGCCGCTCTCCTGCTCCAGAAGACCGAAGAACAATTCGAGCCAGCGCTCTTCATAGACCCATTTATGCGTCCCGGGCCATACCCCGAATTTCTCGCCGTCATCCGCGATCACCGCGGCAAGGTCGCCGCTTTCCGTCGCGATCTCCCTTAAATGATCGATGGTCTCATGCGGCAGCTTGAACGGCATCAGGTACCGGAGTTTTTTACTTATAGGGAACACGTCCAAAGTGCATCCCTGGTCTTCGGTGACAAAATAACCTTTCAGCTCGTTCTCTTCGAGCCCCGCGCTTATAAAATGGTAATCATCGAGCGCCGTGAACTTTACCCCCGCGTCGCTCAGGCTTTTTACGAGACCGGGCTCCCAGATACGCTCGGCAAGCCAGGCTCCCTTCGGATCATATCCCAGATGTTCTTTCGTGAACGCCGTCTGTTTCCGGATCTGGCTCGTCCTGTCCCGTTCGGGAATGACCGAAAGGATCGGCTCGTAATATCCGCCCGTCAATATCTCTATACGCCCTTTTTTTGCCAGCGCGTTCAATCTTTTCAGGAACTCCGGGTGTTTTTTTCTGAACCAGGAAAGCAGCACGCCCGTGTAGTGGACCGTTATCCTGATGGACGGGAATTTCTCAAGGACATTGATAAACGGCAGATATGACTTTTGATAAGCGTCCTCTATCACGCCCTCGAAATTCCCCACGGGCTGGTGGCAGTGGACCGCGAACAGAAAGTTTATTTTTTTCATTTATTTTCCTCTATACGAACCAGCTCGATGCTAAATAATCCTCGTCAGGCGCCTTGAAGTTTATTATCCCGCCCTTTGGCCAGCTTTCAAGCTCCCTGCAGTCTTTTTTCACTGAAACGTTCAGCTGGACCTCGTCCCCCTGCCTGATCTCCAGAACGGAGAACGGCACGCCGATCTCGATGATCTTTTTCACGGCAAACGTGCTTATTCCGCTCTTCTTTTCGAACTGTCCTGATTGGCCCAGCTTGAAGACCGCGACTCTTTTTTCGCATTTTTCGTCGCATGACAGTTCTATTTTATATTGTTTAGGCTTTGATATGTTCACTTCAAACGACACTGACTTCAGTTCAGGATTTTCTGTGCAATTCAACTCTATCGCCGTGTCGATCCTGATATACAGAGTGTCTGTACTGAAACCATAATATATATTTCTTATTACTGTTTCGATCTGGTGCATCGCGCCCCTGAACTGGTCCACGCTGTACAGCCCGGCAGACAGCCATTCATAATAATTCGACACCTCTCCGTCGATTATCGGCTCGATCAGGTAGACCGGCTCTCTCGTCGGTTTTACGACCTTCATCTGTTTTATCGGCGACTCAAGCTGTTTTGGATGCTCCTGCCCGATCAGACGGTAAATATTGATCAGATGTTTTCTGAAAAGAATATCGAAGTCTTCATCATTATCGCTGCTGTGATCGTTGCCGTACCACCAGTTCCAGTCGGATCCTTCCGCCACTGCCAGCTCATCCCACGCGATATGAGGAGCGTTCTCCGCTTTGCAAAGAGCTTCTCTTGCTTTGTACAGGTGGTCCCAGGCCAGATTGTCCTCGCT
This sequence comes from Candidatus Saganbacteria bacterium, assembly GCA_026387835.1. NCBI lineage: Bacteria > Bacillati > Candidatus Saganbacteria bacterium. Next base: position 14,619 of record JAPLKZ010000007.1, on the reverse strand, counting down.
GTGGCCTATCCATATATTGAAGTTATGATTGATCCATGACCCGGGGAAAAGATTTTGGAGCCTGCTTGACGGCGGATTTTCTTTTAAGAAGTCCTTCACCCTTACCGTCTGCAATCTATGATCGTTTGAAAGCATGGAATACAAGTTGTCAAAGAAATCCTTGCCGTTGTTCTGGTAGTATTCCCAGGCGTTCTCACCGTCCAGGATGATGCTCACGAGGTAATTCCTGCCGTCATCGGGCAGAACATCCGCTATCTTGTGTAATTTTCCGACGATATCCGCGGCCGCGTCCCTCGGGGCCCATTTGGCATAGACAAATCCGAGGTCGTCGGATATCCTGTGGTCGCGGAATATTATCGTCAGTTGAGAGCCGTCCTTTTCGACGATATAAGGAGTGAAAAGTTCCGCCGCGGATAATTTCTTTTTTAAAGTGCTGCTCAATATTTCCTCGTCGGTCGCGATCCATTTTATCCCCTCGCCCGCGATTATCGGGATTATGTCTTCCGACACCGAGCCTTCGGAAGGCCACATCCCTTCGGGGTCCGCCCCGAAATTCTTTTTATAATACGCGACCGCGTCCTTCACCTGCCTTTTTGCGTCCTCGGGATAAGAAAAATTGTATTTAGGGAGTGTGATCCCCGGGTCCGATACCCTGGCGACCGAGCCGTTGCAGAGCAAAGGCAGTATCGGGTGGCAGAAAGGGGTCACGGTCACTTCTATCTGCCCCGACTCCTGCAGCTGTTTGTATTTCGGGAGGATCAGTCTCATTATCTCGATCTGTTTTTCAAAAAGTATTTTCTTGTCATCCTCGTTATAGTTCTTCCCTTTTTCAAGAAGTCCCTTTATCGCGGGATTGTTCTGCTTGTAGACCGCGCCGAACCAGGCCAGGTTGAACCAGACCTGGAGGTCAAGAAGCTCCTGGCTTGAAAAACGCGCCGCCACCTGGCTTATATCGTGCAGCGTCACGAAGCGGCCCCTTTTAAGCAGAAGGTCATTATATCTCGGGTACGGTTTTATCATCGTGTCCCAGTTGGCCATGAAAAAATTCTTGAGGATGAAGATCTTTTCTTCGTGACTGAGTTCTTCGGGATGCTTCAGGGACATGATCATGAACTTGTCTTTCGCCGTGCCGTTCACATAATCCTCTATCTGCGTGAAGAGAGAAGGGACAATATTGAACACAGATCTTATTTTGGGATATCTATCCAAGTACGCGACCATGTCGTAATAATCTTTTATCGCGTGGAGCCTGACCCAGGGAAGGAAATATTCGTGCGTCACCAGGTCTTTGTAAAAGGGCTGGTGCATATGCCAGACGAACGCAACGCTCAAAGGTTGTCTTGTTGACATCTTTTCTTACGCCATCTCTCTCAGTTCCCCCGCCGCTTTCAGCTGCTCGTATTTTGTCCTGAGTTCCTGCTGGGTCTTTGCGGGCGCCTCTTCGTAGTGGGAGAATTTTGATGAAAAATATCCCCTCCCGCGGCTTATCGACCGCAGGTCTGACGCGTATTTTGAGGCCTCCGCGAACGGCACGGTGGTCTTTACTATCGTGTGCTTTGACGCCGCCTGGTCCATTCCGAGTATCTTTCCTCTTCTTTTATTTATGTCGGAGACAATATCGCCGACGCAGTCGTCAGGCACGTTTATCTCCAGGTTCATTATCGGCTCAAGTATTATCGGTATCGCGTCGTTGAAGGTCTTTTTGAATCCCATGGAACCCGCTATCTTGAAGGCCATGTCCGATGAATCCACCTCGTGATAAGAACCGTCGCACAGCGTTATTTTGACGTCCATCACCTGATAGCCGGCGATCACTCCGGTTATCATCGTTTCCTTTATTCCTTTTTCGATGGACGGGATATAGTTTTTCGGGATGGCTCCCCCCACGATCTTGTCGACAAAAACAAAACCCCTCCCTCTCGGCAGAGGCTCTATATCGAGCCAGCAGTCGCCGTACTGCCCGCGGCCGCCCGATTGTTTCTTGTATTTTCCCTGGCCTTTCGCCTTTCCCCTGATCGTTTCTCTGTAAGGGATCCTCGGTGCGCCTGCTTCGATCTCCACGCCGAACCTCTTTTTGACACGTTCAAGCATCACCTCAAGATGGACATCGCCCATTCCGGAAATTATCGTCTCTTTGGTCTCGATGTTATGCGAAACTTTGAAAGTAGGGTCCTCATGCGTCAGCGAATTCAGGGCCGTGCCCATTTTTTCCTGGTCGGCCTTGGACTTTGGTTTGACCGCGATCGATAATATCGGTTCTGGATACGCGGCCGGCCTGTAGACGATCTGCCTGTTCTGGTCGCAAAGCGTATCGCCCGTGGCGGTGCTTTTTAATTTCGGCAGCGCCACGATGTCCCCGGCCGTCGCGGACTGGGTCTCTTCCCTGTTCTTCCCTCTTAAAAAAAACAGCTGCCCCACCCTCTCGGACGTGTTCTTCGAGGAATTGTATACCGAGCTTGAGTGATTGAGCGCCCCGGACAACACCCGGACAAAAGACAACTCTCCGACATGGGGCTCGATCATCGTGGAAAAGATATATCCCGAAAAAGCTTCGTCCTTTGCCGGTTTTCTTTCGCTGCCGTCAAGTCCCTGCAGCTTTATTTCGTCCGCTCCCGGCAGCCAGTGCTCCGCGGCTTCGGCAAGCAGGTTTATTCCGATGTTCTTCGCGGCGCTCCCGCAAAGAACGGGATAGATCTGCTTGTGGTCCACGCTTTTCTGAAAAGCCTCGGCTATCTGCGCGTCGCTTATCTCCTCGTTGTTCATGAATTTTTCAAGCAGGGCCTCGTCGATCTCCACTACCTCTTCGATGAGCATGTCGCGGTATTTTTCGACCGGGCCGTTCATGTCTTCAGGGATGGGTATCTCCGAGGATTTTCCGTTCTCGAACTTATACGCTTTTTTGTTCAGGACATCGACGACCCCTGAAAACGAAGCTTCTTTTCCTATAGGTATATAGACAGGGACCACGTCTTTGCCGAAAGATTCCCGCAATACATCAAGCGTCGTATAATAGTCCGCCCTTTCCTTATCCATCTTGTTGATGAAAATGATCCTCGGCAGATTTTTTTCGTCCGCGAGCCTCCAGAATTCGTGAGCGCCGACTCCAAGGCCCGTGACGGCGCAGGCGACAAATATCGCGGAGTCGGCGGCGGATATCCCCGATATCGCTTCTCCGACAAAATCCGCAAATCCGGGAACGTCTATGAGATTGACCTTATAATCCTTATATTCAAACGGCGCGAGGCTCAGCCTGACACTGTTCTTTCTTTTTATTTCTTCGGCGTCAAAGTCCGTGACAGTGTTCCCTTCCACCACGCTTCCCATCCTTTGTGTCGCCCCCGAATCAAAAAGCATCGCTTCCGCCGTCGAAGTCTTCCCGCTGCCCGCGTGGCCGAGCATGACGATGTTCTTGATCTTTTCTGCGGTGTATTGCTTCATTTTTTTCTCCTGTGGATGCCTTTTCCGTGTTTCAGCGATATTTTGAGAAATTTTACCACAACAAAACCGACCTTGCAAATAACGCTGCCGTATTGTACAATTATTTCCGCAAACATAACTCGGAAAGGAGGATCGCATGAATCTCAGAAGAGTTTTAGCATTTTCGCTTATTTTGGTGATCGTCTCTGCTCTACCCGCCTTTGCCGCATCCAGTAAAAGTCTTGCCTCCGACAGACCTGTGCTCGCTGATATTATAAAGATCGGTTCAAATGCCGCTGTCCCGGCCGGTATGACGGTCAAATCGGTGGTCGCGGTCGGGGGATCGGTCGCTGTCGCGGGAGAAGTGACAGGCGACGTGGTAGCGGTCGGAGGAAGTGTAATATTAAGGCCGTCCGCAAGGGTCAACGGAAAAGTGGCCGCTGTAGGAGGGGTAGTCAAAAAAGCTCCCGGCGCTAAAGTCGCCGGAGAAATTACGGAGGTAACAATGCCACAATCATTTACATGTGTCTCAGCCCTGGGTACGCAATACGCGCCTTCGGTAGTCTATATGGCCACGGTGTTCGCGGCGCTCCTTTCGTTCCTGGGCGTGCTCGCTCTCGGCATCGCGGCAGGCCTTCTGTTCCCGAGAAGGGTCGGATGGGTCTCGGTCGCCGTGGAAAGACATCCTATTAAATCTTTCCTCTGGGGCCTTCTATGGATAATCCTGATCATACCTATCTGCGCTCTGCTTGTCGTCAGCATCATGGGGATCCCGCTGATCATAGTCGAGATCGTCGCTTACGGCCTGGCCCTCGTGCTCGGCTATATCGCGGCGTCGCAGATCATCGGGAAAAAACTCCTCAGCAGCTTTAAACGCTACAACCAGCCCATGGTCACCGAGATTATCTGGGGCATCGTCCTGCTTGCTCTTATCGGGCTCGTTCCGGTGCTCGGGCAGATCGTCAGCGCGATAGTCGCAATAATAGCTGTCGGAGCCTGCTGGATGACAAGGTACGGCGAGGGTATATAGACTTTCAGGTCCTTAAAATATTAAAGCCCCGCTCGGAGCGGGGCTTTTTTTATTCAAACAAATATTATTATTTTTCTCTGTCGATGACGATATAAGGGGTGCCCAGTCCGCTTTCAAGCCCTTCGTATCTTACAAAATCATGAGGGGCATTTGTTTCATACCAGAAATACATCTTGGGGATGAATGCTCCAAAGATATTTATTGCGCCGAGGTCCGGCACTATTTCTAATTTATAGCATTCTATCTGACCCCCGTCTTTTGACAGGGTTTCTTTGCCTCGATAATAGACTGTCATATTATAAACAGCGGGTTCCGGCGTCAGCAGATAATACTGCATGCTGTCTTTTTGGCCGAACGGGAAATTCATAAGGCAGGCGGACATCATTTCTTTGTCCAGCATCCCGTCCTTAAAATTAAATGTCTTTGTATTACTGTTGACGACACATATGACCCTTTCAGTTTGTGCGTTATAATATTTTTCGATCTTCCTGACCGCTTTCCCGTTCTTGTCCTTCATCAATATCTGGACTTCGGAAGGGATAAGCCTGTTCCCCTGGAGGAACGAATAAGATCTCGTCACCCAGCTCTTGTAGGTCTTGTCCGGACCGTATATCCCGCTTCCCTGCTCCTGCGTGTAGAACATGTTCTTTCCCTTATAATTTACTTTTTGATATTGTATGGTGTTCTGCCAAAGTGCTTTACCCGACGACTTGTCTTTTGCGGAAGTTTTTACTGTTATCCCGTCGGGAACATAGCTGATACTAAAATGATCGGCAAGGGCGCTCGCGGCAAACATTATCATCAGGGTAAAGATCAACAAAACCTTATTTTTCATCATCGATCCTCCTTTATTGCCGGAGAGAGGATTTGAACCTCCAAGCCTTTTGGGCACATGATCCTAAGTCATGCGCGTATGCCAATTCCGCCACTCCGGCAGACAAACACTTATTCATATTATTATAGCGCGTATGCCCGCCCGCATCGCTACGCAAGCGTTAGCGAAGCGTTGCGGGCGGGCCAATTCCGCCACAACGGCATTATATTGTAATCAATTCTACAAAGAAATAACCGGATGGTCAAATATTTGAATATTGGACAGCGTCAGTTCATCATGCCAAGCTGCGAATAAAACATTTTCAGATACTGCTCGGCTGATTCCTGCCAGGTATACCTTGCCCTGTAAGCTCTTTCCATCATCAGATGCCAGAGATCTTTGGCATTGTGATAAACATCTATGGCTCTCAGTGTCGCCAAGGACACGGCGCCGCTTGAATAATCCCTGAAAGTGAAGCCGTTACCCCGGCTTAAATTTTCACCGATATCAAAGACCGTGTCCTTAAGCCCCCCGGTCGATCTGGCGATCACCAGTGTTGCGTAAGCCATTGCCTCGAACTGGACCAATCCGCACGGTTCAAACCTGGACGGGATCCAAAAAAGATCACAGCCGGACGTTATCAGTTCAGTGACTTCATGATTAAAAGTATTACCGCGATCTGTCATCCGGATCCTTTTCGGATGGTCCGCGTGCAGCCGCCAGAACCGCGTTTCGAGCGCACTGTCTCCCGTGCCGCAAACAACGAATTGCGCCTTGCCGAGCAATCCCGGTATTGCATCAAGCATAATATCACACCCTTTTTGCACGGGATCCAGCCTTGTCAGGACGCCGATAAGCGGTGTTTCCGGTTCAATATCCAAACCAAACCGCTCCTGGGCAGCCCTTTTGATCGCTCTTTTTGCCTCAAATATATTTCCGGTCCTGCCGATAATTGGTCTTAGCCGCTTGTCCAAAAGCAATGTATTTCCTTCGTAATCATAGCCGTTCAATATCCCCAAAAACGGCTTTCTTGCGGCAACGTCTTTAAAGACACACTGAAGATCCTGCCTGTTCGGAGTGGACGGATCCGGAAAATCATTCATCACCTCGGCCGCATAATTCTGGCTTACTGTTGTTGCCGCATTCGCCCATCTCAGGCCGGCAATAAGCATTCTCACTTTGTTAAAATATTCCAGTGACCTGCTATTAAAGAGTTCCCTGTTCAGACCGAAAATATCAAGGAATGCCGGCCCCATAGCCTCATTATCCGGGCCCAAAAAACTGGCGTTGTGCACGGTCTGAACTGTTTTGGCGCCGGCATATTTTCCCTTCCTTCCCTTAAAGAACTGGTCAAAGAATACCGGCACCATTCCCGTCTGCCAGTCATGGCAGTGGATGATATCCGGCTTCCACGGGCCGCCTTCTTCGTCACGGAGTTTGTCAGGTATGCTAAGGGCTGCCAGGGAAAAATATGCGAAGCGCTCACCGTTATCATCGAAAGGATGCTTGTGCTTATCTTCATACATGCCGAACCTGTTAAAATATTTCGGATTGTCAACAAGATACTCCGGCATCCCGTCAACATCCGAAGGTTTACGGAAAATGGAAGCCGGCGTATGAATTCCTCTTACCAAAACGTCAACGTCAAAGTCCGGCCTTTCTCTCGGTTTCAGCTTTTCCGCATGTCTTACATATTTTGGTACTGCCAGGCGCACATCATGTCCCATTTTGAACATCGTTACTGCAAGGCTGCCGGCGGCCTGCCCCAAACCTCCGGAGCGCATGAGCCTGCCCTCGGGGGAAATCGCAAGTATTTTTAACGGACGGTCTATGATCATATATTTTTGTTCCCGATACGATTATCGGATGGATATTTTAGAAATTTCAGTGGATTTACAATTTCGAGACGCGAGTCGAGATGCCGCGCTATTGTTTGCCTGTATTACGGGGCAGAGTAAAAATAAATCTGCTGCCTTTCCCGATCTCGCCTGTCCCGAGCATAGTCGAGGGGCTTTCGACCCAAAGTTTTCCGCCGTGAAGCTGCACGATATCTTTTGCTATGGCAAGCCCCAGCCCGGTGCCTTCCTCCCTTTCGACGATTACGCGTTCGAATTTATCGAATATCTTATCAATATTTTCTTTGGAGATCTCCGGTCCTGTATCAGATATCTCAAATCGCACTTCCTTATCGGCCTGCGACAGTTTTACGGATATAACTCCGCCCTGAGGGGTATATTTGATCGCGTTGCTTAAAAGGTTGAGTATCACTTCGGTAATTTTATCTTTGTCCGCCATTACTTGCCCGGCAGTCGGAGGGATGTCTTTTTTAAGATCTATCTTTTTTCTTGAAAATTCACTTTCATCGTTTGTGAGCACTTCTTCCGTCAGCGAGGACATGTCAAACTCTTCTATTTTTAACTCCATTTTCCCGGCTTCTATCTTTGAGATGTCCAGAAGATCGGTCACGAGCCTTACAAGCCGCATTACGTTCTTCTTTGCCGTTTCCAGTATCTCTTTTTGCTTCTCGTTCACATCACCGGTGATGCCCTTGGAAAGCACGTCCAGTGTCTGCCATATCACCGCCAGCGGGCTTTTGACCTCATGAGAGACATTGGCCACAAAATCCGACTTCCGTTTATCGATCGCTTTGAGCTGCTCCTGCGCTTTTTTTATCTCGCTGATATCGTTGCCGACGCAGAGTATCTCTTTCAGACGATGTCCTTCATCATAAACGGGCCTGTTGGTCCATGCTATCCATACGCGCCTGCCGTCACGCAGCATGTTCTCGTTTTCATTGTTGATATAATTCTGCGGGTTTACCATGATATCTTCGATCATTTTTTTCAGGTCGTGTCCTGCGTCATCCGTGACGGGAACTATCGTGCCTATGACGCTCCGCCCCAGCATCTCGCTCTCTGAAAATCCGAAGAACCTCTGCGCGAATTCGTTGAAAAAGGTGACCTTACCTTCAGGGTCCATCCTCAGGATGTTGCTGTTGGCATACTCTACAAGTTCCTGATATTTTCTTTCGCTCTGTCGGACAGCATCCGACATATCTTGAGAGGGTTTTTTATCTTCTGACATTGTTTGTTTGCCGACTGCTTTTTTATTTTTCATGATTTTAATTGATTATACCTAATTCTAACAGTGGCTGCAAGAAAAAGTACGCAAGGGGGAAACTAAAAAAAGTGAAATTCACTGTTTTTTCTTACGATAGATATACAGAGGGGATTTTGGGAGGATTTCCTTGAAAGCGCAGGTTTCGAGCAAAGCCGAAGAACGAGCCTATGTTCTATGTAGAAAATAATTCAGCAAAAGGAGGTGTGAAATGCTTAAGGCAACAGGAACGCGACCAGTAACGCAAAATGTCATTCCGTATGATGTCGCCAATGAAAGGATCGCAAGGGCAATGATGCTCAACACTCAATTCAGAAGAGGTGATCTACCCAATGCAAGACCACTTTTAACATCAACCCAAATAGCCGTGCAGGGAGTTAGGGGGGCTTATGTGGAAAAAGGTGTGTTGATTTGCAGACTGGATGAATTCTTTGTCCGAGGAGATAAAGTAGCCGGACCTTTCAAAGTTGGGCTACCCCGAGTTTATGTAACAGCGGAAGATGCTGAAACCTTTGCCAGATTTATGACCGCCTTTGTAGTATCGAGAGAGAAAGGAAAAGATGCAATTGACGAGGCTCGAAAGATTTTAATGCCGGGATTTGTGCATATATTACAGCATCAAGATGATTTTAACATTCCGCCGATTGCAAGCATATTTCAACCAGATATTTGCGGTCTTGATAGCTTTATAAATATTGAATCTAAGTTTTTGGCAGGCGCTGATAGACCCAATGGCATTCATGATGGCGCGAAAGTGTTTTTGGGTTTTAAACAGGGGTATGCAAGTTTTGGAGGTTGTGATGGCAGGAATGCAATAGAGACCTGGCAGAGCCCGATACATTCGCTTTGGGCAGACTTATATAATTTCCATCATAGGGATTGGTATTTTGGTATTTAACAATATTCATTGATTAATGCGGATTTAGCTCTAAATATTCATTATTTTTTGTTGGTTCGC